>NZ_AP023287.1:2191057-2504066 GCF_014218295.1 Mycolicibacterium litorale | reverse complement strand
CTGAGCCAGGCGACCGCCTCGGCCACCGTCGCCACCGTGCGAACCCCCGGCGGCAGCGGTGGCCGGTCCACCATCACCACCGGGATGCCCAGCGCGGCGGCCGCATCCAGTTTCGGCCGCGTCATGTCGCCACCACTGTTCTTGGTGACCAGTGCGTCGATGCGATGAGTCCGCAGCACGGCGAGTTCGTCGTCGTAGCGGTACGGGCCGCGGGACAGCAGCAGGTCGTGGTGTCGCGGCAGCACCTCGGCGTCGGGCGGGGTGACCGCGCGGATCAAGACCCATGCGTCGCTGTCGCGGAAGGCGGCGACACCGGTGCGCCCGGTGGTGAGGAACACCCGCGAGAACCCTTTGCGCGCAACCTTTTCGGCCGCCTCCCGGTCGGACTGCACCACGATCGCGTCGCCGGGCGGCCAGGCCGGCCGGGCCAGCAGCAGGTGCGGTAACCCCAGATCGGCGCACGCCTCGGCGGCGTGCGAGGTGATGGTGGCCGCGAACGGATGGGTCGCGTCGACGACCGCGTCGACGGGTGTGTCGGCGAGCCAGCGGCGCATCCCGTCGACCCCGCCGAAACCACCGATGCGCACCTGCCCAACCGGCAGCGCCGGATCCGGCACCCGCCCGGCCAGCGAACTGATGACCTCGACGTCGGGATGCAGGGCCGCGGCCAGCGCCCGCGCCTCCCCCGTGCCCCCGAGCAGCAGGATCCGCATCAGTGCCGCCCGCGGCGCACGCGCCCCGAAGAGTACAGGTAGCTGTCGTTACCGTCCGCCGCCAGCACCTCGCCGATGACGATCACCGCGGTGCGCGTGACGCCGGCGTCGCGCATCTGGGCGGCGATGCCCTCGAGGGTGCCGCGCAGCACGATCTCCTGCGGCCAGCTCGCGAAAGCCACGACGGCGCACGGTGTCTCGGGCCGGTAGCCGCCGGCGAGCAGTTCAGGCACGATGGCGTCGATCTGCGCGGCCGCCAGGTGCAGCACCAGGGTGGCCCCGGGCGCGGACAAGGTGCGCAGGTCCTCCCCCGGCGGCATCGCCGTGGACAGCGTCGCGACGCGGCTGAGGGTGACGGTCTGCGCGACCCCCGGCACGGTGAGCTCGCGCCCCAGCGCGGCCGCGGCGGCGGCGAAGGCCGGCACCCCCGGCACCACCTGGTAGTCGATGCCGAGAGCGTCGAGACGGCGGCACTGTTCGGCCAGCGCGCTGTAGATCGACGGATCGCCGGAGTGCAGGCGGGCGACGTCGTGTCCGGCGGCGTGCGCCTGCGCGAGTTCGTCGACGATCTGGTCGAGGGTGAGCGGACCAGTGTCGACGACGCGCGCGTCAGGCGGGCACAGCGCCAGCAGGTCCTCGGGCATGATCGACCCGGCGTACAGGCAGACCGGGCAGCGGCCGAGCAACCGCTGGCCGCGCACGGTGATCAGATCGGCCGCGCCGGGTCCGGCGCCGATGAAGTAGACGGTCACGGTTTGACCACCGCCCACTGGGTGACCGGCATGGCGGGCCGCCATCCGGTGAACGAGCCGACCGGGTCACCGTGGTAGTGCTGGTAGCGGCGCAGAGTTCCTCCCATTGTCGAATAATGCTGCGCCAGCACCGCTTCGGATTCGACGGTGACGGCATTGGCGACCAGCCGGCCGCCGGAGGGCAGCCGCTCGAGGCAGGCGTCGACGAGCCCGGGACGGGTCAAGCCGCCGCCGATGAACACCGCCGACGGTGACGGGATGCCGTCGACGCCGCCGCTGTCGAGCGCCGCCCCACCGAACGCTGCGGGCGCCGCACCCCGTACGTCGACGTCGACGCCGTGGGCCAGGGCGTTGGTCGCGATCCGCTCCCGGCGCTCCGCGTCCCGTTCGAAGGCGACCGCCCGGCACCCGGGGCCGCTGCGACACCATTCGATCGCGATGCTGCCCGACCCGGCGCCCACATCCCACAACCGCTCACCCGGGCGGGGGGCCAGCGCCGCGAGCGTCACCGCGCGCATCGACTGTTTTGTGATCTGGCCGTCGTGGCCGTACGCGTCGTCGGGCAGCACCTGGAACTGACGCTCGTCGGGCAGATACCGGACGGCGACGACGTTGAGCGGGTCGACGTCACCGGGCGGATCGGCCGCCCACGCGCCGGCGGTGGTGCCCCGGCGGCGCTCCTTCGGTCCGCCCAGCTGTTCGAAGACCGTGAACTCCGAGTCGCCCCGCCCGGTGTCGGTGAGCAGCGCGGCCAGCGTCGCCGGGGAGGTCTGGTCGCGGGAGAGGACGACGGCTCGGCCGCCGCGGCGCACCGCGGTGTGCGGCGCCGCCGTGACGAGGCTGACCACCTCGGTGTCCTGAACGGTCCAGCCGAGCCGGGCGCACGCCAGCGTCACCGACGACACGTGCGGCAGGACGGTGACCCGATCGGGCCCGAACAGCCGCAGGGCCGTGCCGCCGATGCCGTGCAGCATCGGGTCCCCGCTGGCGACGATGTGGACGTCGCCGCGGGGTTCGTCGCGGATGGCCTGCAGCGCGGGCAGCAGCGGCGACGGCCACTCCCGGCGTTCGGCGCGCACAGTGTCGTCGAGCAGGTCGAGTTGGCGCCGGGAGCCGTAAATCGTTGTGGCACGTCGCAATTCACCAGCCGAGGCGGGTGTCAGCCCCGCCATGCCGTCGGCGCCGATCCCCACCACCACGACGCGGTCGGTCATCATCGATCACTCCTGCCGCACGCGCTCGTCACCGTGGCATCCTGCGCCACACGAACCGCGGCAACAACCGCATGATCACCACCGCCGCGCCGAGTGCCCGCGGGACCCACACCTCGCGGCGCCCTCTCTCGAGTGCGTGCACGGTCGCCTCGGCGACCTGTGCCGGGGTGCTCGACAGCGGGGCGGGATCCATGCCCGCGGTCATCCGTCCGATCACGAAGCCGGGCCGCACCAGCAGCAAGTGCACCCCGGAGCGGTGCAGCGCGTCGGCCAGGCCGCTGGCGAACCCGTCGAGCCCCGCCTTGGCCGAACCGTAGACATAGTTGGCGCGCCGGACCCGGGCGCCGGCCACCGAGGAGAACACGACGATGGATCCCGCGCCGTGTTCGCGCATGGTCGCCGCCAGCACGGTCAACAGGCTGACCTGGGCGACGAAGTCGGTGTGCACGATGGCGGCTGCGTGCGCCGCATCGCGTTCGGCGCGGGCCTGGTCCCCGAGGATGCCGAAGGCGACGACGGCGGCGCGGATCGGACCGTGCTCGGCGACCAGCCGCTGCACCAGCGGGGCGTGTCCGGTGAGGTCGTCGGCGTCGAACTCCGCAGTGTGCACGGCGACCGCGCCCGCCGCCCGCACCGCGTCGACCTCCTCGTCGAGGCGGTCGGCGCCGCGTGCGGCCAGCACCACGGTCGCACCCGGCGCGAGCCGCGTCGCCACCTCGACGCCGATCTCGCTGCGACCGCCGAAGATCACCACCAACCCGCCACCCGTGTCTTTCACGGCTGCCAGTATCTCCTGCGCTAGCGTGGGCACCGATGGCTACATCCGGTCGCAAGGCCACCACGCGGCTCACCAGCGATGCACTGGCGTTCCTCACCGAACGTCATCTCGCGATGCTGACCACCCTGCGATCGGACAACTCGCCGCACGTCGTGGCCGTGGGCTTCACCTTCGACCCGAAGACGCACATCGCCCGGGTCATCACCTCCGGCGGCTCGCAGAAGGCGGTCAACGCCGAACAGCGGGGGGTGGCCGTGCTCAGCCAGGTCGACGGGGCCCGCTGGCTGTCGCTCGAGGGCAAGTCGACCGTGAACTCCGATCCCGACGCGGTCCGTGACGCCGAACTGCGCTACGCGCAGCGGTACCGCACGCCGCGCGTGAACCCGGAACGTGTGGTGATCGAGGTGCGGGTGGAGCGGGTGCTGGGCTCGTCGCAGCTCCTCGACCGCTCCGGCGACTGACATTTCCGCGCGAGCAGGCGGTCAGGCCGTCGCCTCCGGTCCGGCGGGCACCACCACGAGGTCGTGCGGGCGGTTGTTCACCGACTCGGCCCCGTCCTCGGTGACGATCACGATGTCCTCGATGCGCGCGCCCCACTGACCGGGGAAGTAGATGCCCGGCTCGACGCTGAACGCCATGCCCACCTCGAGCGGCAGGTCGTTGCCGGCGACGATGTAGGGCTCCTCGTGCACCGACAGGCCGATGCCGTGGCCGGTGCGGTGGACGAACGCCTCGGCGAGCCCCTCGGCGGCCAGCACGTCGCGCGCGGCGGCGTCGACCTGCTCGGCGGTGACGCCCGGTCGCACAGCCTGCACGGCGGCCTGCTGGGCGCGCTGCAGAACCGCGTAGCGGCGCGCCACCTCCGGGTCGGGTTCGCCCAGGCTGTAGGTGCGGGTGGAGTCGGAGTTGTAGCCCGGCTCGTAGGGACCGCCGATGTCCACGACGACGATGTCGCCGGCGCGCAGTTCGCGATCGGAGCATTCGTGGTGCGGGTCGGCGCCGTGCGGACCCGAGCCGACGATGATGAACGCGACCTCCGAATGGCCTTCGGCCACAATCGCTTCGGCGATGTCGGCGGCGACGTCGGCCTCGGTGCGGCCGGCCACCAGGAATTCCGGCACCCGGGCGTGGACGCGGTCGATGGCCGCGCCGGCCTTGCGCAGCGCGTCGATCTCCGCGGCGTCCTTGAGCATGCGCAGTCGCCGCAGCACCTCAGTCGCCAGGATCGGGACCTCACCCAGTAGTCCGGCGAGCGGCAGCAGGTGCAGGGCGGGCATCGAATCCGTCACCGCCGTGCGTGCGGGCGCCCCGCCCAGCGCGTCGGCCACCACCTGGTACGGGTTGTCACCGTCGACCCAGTCCCGCACCGTCACACCGAGTTCGGGGATCGCGGACTCCTTCAACGCGGCCAACTCGAGGCGGGGCACGACGATCGTCGGCTCGCCGTCTGCGGGCAGCACCAGGGCGGTCAGCCTTTCGAAGGTCTGGGCCCGCGAGCCGACGAGATACCGCAGGTCGTAGCCGGGGGTGATGACGAGCCCGGCCAAGCCCGCCTCTCCCGCCGCGGCGGCGGCGGCCTGCAGTCGTCGGGCGTAGACATCGGTGCTGAATCGGCTGCCGGTCATGCCCATCAGGCTACTGTGGCCCACCGTGGCGTGGCCGGTAGCTTTGACCACCATGGCCGCTCCCCTGTTACTCCTCGACGGCGCCAGCATGTGGTTCCGGTCGTACTTCGCCCTGCCGTCGTCGATCACCGCGCCGGACGGCCGGCCGGTCAACGCCGTGCGCGGCTTCCTCGACACCGTCGCGATGCTGATCGGACGGGAGCGCCCGTCGCGTCTGGTGGTGTGCCGCGACGACGACTGGCGACCGCGGTGGCGTGTCGACCTCGTGCCGTCGTACAAGGCGCACCGGGTGGCGGAACCACAGCCCGCGGGCACCGACGTCGAGGTGGTGCCCGACGACCTGACGCCGCAGGTCGACATGATCATGGCAATGCTCGACGCGTTCGGCATCCCCCACGCCGGCGCGCCCGGATACGAAGCCGACGACGTCCTGGGCACGCTGGCCGCCGCAGAACAACGCGACCGGGTCATCGTGGTCAGCGGCGACCGGGATCTGCTGCAGTTGGTGCGCGACGAGCCGGTCGAGGTGCGGGTGCTCTACCTCGGCCGCGGTATGAGCAAGGCCACGCTGTTCGGGCCCGCCGAGGTGGCCGACCAGTACGCCGTCCCGAAGGAACGGGCCGGTGCGGCGTACGCCGAACTCGCGCTGCTGCGCGGCGATCCCTCCGACGGGCTGCCCGGAGTGCCGGGGGTCGGCGAGAAGACGGCGGCCACCCTGCTGGCGCAGTTCGGGTCGCTGGAGTCGATCGTCGCCGCCGCGCAGGACCCGAAGTCGAAGATGTCGAAGGCGTACCGCAAGAAGCTGCTCGCCGCCACCGACTACATCCAGGCCGCGGAACCGGTGGTGCGTGTCGCCATCGACGCCCCGGTCAGCATGTCGACCAAGACCGACCAATTGCCGCTGGCCGCAGCGCATCCGCGCAAGGTCGCCGAGTTGGCGGGCGACCTCGGCGTCACGTCGTCGGTCGGGCGGCTGCAGAAAGCGCTCGACGCCCTCGACTAACGGGGCCGGCCGACCTCGTAGGTGCCGTCGTCGTCCTGGAAGGTCACGGTCACTTCACGTTTGGTGCCGTCGATACTGACCTCGCAGTCGAACGTCGCACCCTTGCGCACCTCGGGGCTCTCCCCGTTGTTGCACTTGACGTCGCGGACGTTCTTGGCGCCGTAGCCGTTCGACTCGTCGGTGAGGATCTGCTGCACACCCGACTGGGCGGCGTTCACGTCGAGCTTCGTCGTCACGAAGAAGCCGGGCTTCCAGAAGCCGAGCACCAGCACCACGGCGACGATCACCGCGAGCAGCACGCCGACCACCGCGCCGATCACGCCCAGCGAGCGCTTGGAGCCGTCTTCACCACCCGGCGGCGGGAACGATCCGTACTGGCCGGGTTGCCCGTACTGCGGCTGTTGAGCGAACTGGCCGGGCTGGCCGTACTGCGGCTGACCGTACTGCGGCTGTTGGCCGTACTGCGGCTGACCGTACTGGCCGGGCTGGCCGTACTGCGGCTGACCGTACTGCGGCTGACCGTACTGTTCGGTCGGCGGATAGGGCTGGTACGGCTGCTGCTGAGTCGGCTGCTGGTACTGCGGATACTGCTGCGGCGTGTACGCCGGAGGTTGCTGCCACGAGGGGTTCTCGGGGGTTGCCTGCTCGCCGCCCTGCCCGGGTGACTGCCACTGCGTGTTCGACGGGTCGCCTGCGGGCTGATCCTGACCCGCGTCCGGCTGTTGACCGGCCCACGGCTGCGTCGGATCAGATCCCTGCGGTCCGCTCATCGTGTCTCCTTGGTCCTCGCTCGGCTCGCTGGCAACACACACTACCCCGCATCAACTGCCACGACGCCGCGTCGAATGTCGTTGATCGCGCGTTTCGCGGTGGCCCGCAACGCGGGTGTCGGTGCGGCATTGCGGACCTGGTCGAGCAGGTCGAGCACCTGTCGGCACCAGCGCACGAAATCGCCCGCGGACAGCGGCGACCCGGACCCGGACGCATCCGACGCGGCCAGTGCGGTGGTCAGATCGCCGGTGGTTGCCCACCGGTAGATCGCGGTGACGAAACCCTCGTCGGGTTCGCGGCCGGGGCTGAGGCGGTGGCGTTGCTCGTCGGCGCGCAGGTCGGCCGACAACCGTCGGGTCTGGTTCAGGGCGCGCCGCACCTTGCCGGTCGGCGCCTCCGAACCCGCGGGCACACCGGGCGTGTCGCCGCGCGACTCGAACAGCACCGAGGACAGCACGGCGGCCAGCTCGGCGGGTTCGAGACCCTCCCAGGTGCGTTCGCGCAGGCACTCCGCCACCAGCAGGTCACTCTCGCTGTAGATCCGGGCCAGCAGACGGCCGTCGTCGGTGACCGTAGGGGTGTCGCCTTCGGTGTCGATGAAGCCGCGTTCGCCGAGCAGCACCACGATCCGGTCGAACGTGCGGGCCAGCGAGTTGGTGGCGGCGGCCACCTTCTTCCGGATCTGCGCGTTGTCCCGTTCGATGCGCAGATAACGCTCCGCGAGCCGGGCCTTGTCCTCCCGGTCGGGCAGGTGGTGCGCCGGGTGGCGGCGCATCGTGTGGCGCAACGAGACGAGTTCGGGATCGGTGTCGTCGTCGCGCTGGGCGCCGCCCTTGCGCCGGCCCCGGTTCTCCGGCATCGCCATCCCGGCCGCCGCCGACAGCAGCGCCGACGCCAGGTCGCGGCGCACCCGAGGATTGCGGTGCTCGACGCGTTTGGGCAGCGTCATCGTGCCGACGCGGGGTGTCGCGCCGTTGTAGTCGGCGGACGAGATGCGGCCGGCCCAGCGGTGTTCGGTGAGCACGAGCGGCCGGGGATCGTCGGTGTCGCGGGCGGATTCGAGGACCACGGCCAGTCCGCCGCGCCTGCCGTTGGTGATGCTGATGATGTCGCCGCGACGGAGCGCGCTGAGCGCGTCGTTGGCCGCGGCCCGGCGATGCAGCCGTGACGACCGTGACTGTGAGCGTTCGCGTTCGGAGATGCGCGCCCGAAGTCGCACATAGTCCAGGATCGGCGCGTCGCGGCCGCCGAGTTCGGCGGCGATCTCGTCGAGCATCCGCTCCCCGCGTTCGACGCCGCGGCGCAGCCCGACCACCGAGCGGTCCGCCTGGTACTGGGCGAACGACTGTTCGAGAAGTTGGCGCGCCTGCGCCGGGCCCATCTGCTGAACCAGGTTGATGGTCATGTTGTACGACGGCGCGAACGAACTCCGCAGTGGGAACGTCCGCGTCGAGGCGAGGCCGGCGACCTCGACGGGCTCCACCTCGGAGGTCCACAGCACCACGGCGTGGCCCTCGACGTCGATGCCGCGGCGTCCCGCCCGGCCGGTCAACTGGGTGTACTCGCCGGGGGTCAACGGCATGTGCTGTTCGCCGTTGAATTTGACGAGTTTCTCCAAGACCACCGTGCGGGCGGGCATGTTGATGCCCAACGCCAGTGTCTCGGTGGCGAACACTGCTTTCACCAGACCCGCGGTGAACAGTTCCTCGACGGTGTGGCGGAAGACCGGCAGCATGCCGGCGTGGTGGGCGGCCAGGCCGCGCAGCAGCCCCTCGCGCCATTCGTGGTAGTCGAGGACGATCAGGTCGGCTTCGGCGAGATCGGCGCAGCGGCGGTCGACCACCTCCGCGATGCGCTGGCGTTCCTCGTTCGTCGTCAGGCGCAGCGGTGCGCGCAGGCACTGTTTGACCGCGGCGTCGCAGCCGGCGCGGGAGAACACGAACGTGATGGCGGGCAGCAGACCTTCGCGGTCCAGGGCGGCGATCACGTCGGGGCGCGACGGCGGGCGGTACATCGTCGGACGGCTACGGTGGCTGGACCGGCCGCGGCCGCGGGGCTGCCAGTCGGCGAGCCGGTCGGCCTCGCGCCGGTGCGCGATGTGGCGCAGCAGTTCGGGATCGACGACCAGTTCGCGCCCACTGCGGGCACCCACGTGCGCGCGGTAGTCGAACAGGTCGAAGAGCCGTTTGCCGACCAGGACGTGCTGCCACAGCGGCACGGGCCGATGTTCGTCGACCACCACGGTGGTGTCGCCGCGCACGGTCTGGATCCAGCCGCCGAACTCCTCGGCGTTGCTCACCGTCGCCGACAGGCTGACCAGCCGGACCTCGTCGGGCAGGTGCAGGATCACCTCTTCCCACACCGCGCCGCGCATCCGGTCGGCCAGGAAGTGGACCTCGTCCATCACCACGTACGACAGCCCGTACAGCGCAGGCGAGTTCGCGTACAGCATATTGCGCAGCACTTCGGTGGTCATCACGACGATGTCGGCGTCACCGTTGATGGACTGGTCACCGGTGAGCAGCCCGATCTTCTCGGCCCCGTACCGGCGGACCAGGTCGGCGTGTTTCTGATTGCTCAGCGCCTTGATCGGGGTGGTGTAGAAGCACTTGCCGCCGGCGGCCAGCGCCAGGTGCACGGCGAACTCGCCGACGACGGTCTTGCCCGCGCCGGTGGGGGCGCACACCAGCACGCCGTGTCCGTTCTCCAGCGCCTCGCAGGCGCGGATCTGGAACGGGTCGAGCGCGAACGGCAGCGCCGCGGTGAAGGCGGCGAGTTGGGTGTCAGGTGGATTCGTCATGAATGGTGGACCGCGAGGGGGTCGAGACCGCGCTGGGCGGTTCGATGGGTTCGACGCCGCCGATCGGCGCGGCCTGGTCCTCGGGGACGGTTTCGGCGGCTTCCCTCTTCGCTTTGCGCTTGTCGTGGATGCGGCCGATCTGGATGGCGAACTCGAGCAGCACGGTCAGGGCGCACGCCAGCGCGAGCATCGAGAACGGGTCGGAGCCAGGTGTGAAGAAGGCTGCGAAGACGAACAGCGCGAAGATCAGCCCGCGCCGCCACGCCTTGAGGCGCTCGTAGGGCAGCATCCCGATGAAGTTGAGCATCACGATCAGCAGCGGGAATTCGAAACTGAAGCCGAACACCAGCAGCAGGTTGATCAGGAAGCCGAAGTACTGGTCGCCGGACAGGGCGGTGACCTGGACGTCGCTGCCGACGGTGAGCAGGAAACCCAGGGCCTTGGCGAGCACGATGTAGGCGAGCACCGCCCCGCTGACGAACAGCAGGGCGCCGAAGGTGACGAACGCCATCGCGAACCGGCGTTCGTTGCGGTAGAGGCCGGGGGTGATGAACGCCCACAGTTGATGCAGCCAGACCGGGCAGGCCATCACGATGCCTGCCATCAGCGCGACCTTCAAACGCAGCATGAACTGGTCGAACGGCGCCGTGGCCAGCAGGCGGCACTGCCCGTCGTCGGTGATGGAGGCGCGCGCGTAGTCGGGCAGCGCGCAGTAGGGCCCGCGCAGCCATTCGCCGAGGCTGTGGAAGCCGAAGATGCCGTGGCTGTACCAGAAGAATCCGAGGATCGTCGTCAGTACGATCGCTGCGGCGGCCACGAGGAGCCGGTTGCGCAGTTCGTGGAGATGCTCCACCAACGACATGGTGCCGTCGGGGTTGACTCGGGCGCGACGGTTGCGCGGGTTGAGCCTCTTGAGGAAACCAGGGGTTTGCACGTGTAGTTGCCTAGGGGCCGCCGACCGACGCCGCCGGACGACGCGGCGTCAGGCCGCGCGGGACGGAAAGCGTCGGATCAGGCCGACCGTTTGTCGGACTGCTCGGCCGTCGGGTTGGCGGTGTCGACGCGCTCGGAGGCGATGGGCGTGGCGGGCGCGTTGTCGGACTTGCCCTCCGCCTGCATCTCCTTGACCTCGGACTTGAAGATCCGCATGGACTTGCCCAGCGAGCGGGCCGCATCCGGCAGCCTCTTGGCGCCGAACAGCAGGACGAACACCGCAATGACGATTACCCAGTGCCAGGGTTGTAGACCGCCCAAAATGCACCTCCTCGAAGTCGTGGCCGAGTCTACCCGTCGGCGGGGTCGTTCTCGTAGGCGAGCAGCGCCGCGGCGGCCGATCGGCGCACCTTGTCGGCAAGTGCCTGCGGTTCGAGCACCCGCACCGCCGAGCCGAAGCCGAGGACGAAGCGCGCCATCCAGTCGTCGGAGGCGTAGGTCATCGCGGCCTCGCAGGCTCCGTCGGGCAGTTCGCGCACCACCCGCAGCGGGTAGTAGTCGAACATCCAGGAGGCGGAGCGATCGATGAGCAGGGTGGCCGACGGCAGCGCCGGGTCGGCGTCGAACAGCGACGTGTCGGGTCCGGCTTCGAGCGCCGGTGGCGGCGGGGCGGCGGGGTCGTCGAGCACCCGGGCGTCGACGATGCGGTCGAAGCGGAACAGCCGCACACCTTCGGCCGAACGGCACCACGCTTCGAGGTAGGTGTGGTCGGCGACCAGGACCACCCGGATCGGGTCGACGACCCGGCTGGTCAGCACGTCGTGGGAGGCCGAGTAGTACTCGATCATCAGTGCCCGGGCGTCGCGCACCGCGGTGCGGACGGCGGCGGCGGCCTCGCTCTCCGACGGGGCGGGTTCCTCGACGGCGGTCACCGTGTCGCCGAGGTCGTGGCCCGCGGCGCCGGCGGCCTGCTCGATCTTGGCGATGGCACTGCGGGCGGCTTCGGGGTCGACCATGCCGGGGACGTCGACCAGGGCGCGCAGCGCGACGAGGACGCCGGTGGCCTCGGGGGAAGTGAGCCGCAGCGGGTGGTCGATGCCCGCGGAGAAGGTGACCTCGATGGTGTCGCCGGAGAACTCGAAGTCGATGAGGTCGCCGGGGCCGTAGCCGGGCAGACCGCACATCCAGAGCTGGTTGAGGTCGTCCTGCAGCTGCTTGACCGTGACGCCGAGGTCGGAGGCGGCTTCGGCATAGGTGATGCGGGGGTTGGCCTGGAAGTACGGGACCATGTTGAGCAGCCGGACCAGCCGGTTCGAGACGGCACTCATGCGCCGGCCTGCGCTTTGAGGCGGGCGATGACGTCGTCGCGAAGCGACTGCGGTTCGAGGGCAACCGCGTCGGCGCCGTAGCTGGCGATCTCTCGGGCCAGTTGGTCGAACATGCCGATCTCGACGGTGATGACCTCGCCGGTGCGTCCGCCGAGGGTCATCGGTCCTTCGATGACGGCCTGACGACGCAGTGTGGTGGCGCGACCGTCGGCCACCCAGACGCGGGCTTGAGTGCCGGTCGGCCAATCGGCGACGGCGCGTCGGACGACGTCGCGAAGGTCGATGTCGTCGGGTTTGTGGACGGCGCCGGGAGGTCCGATGGTGGTGACGTCGTCGGCGATGCGTGAGAGGCGGAAGGTGCGGGGGGCGTCGCGGTCACGGTCGTGGCCGACGAGGTACCAGCGGCCGCGGTGGGTGACGACGCCCCACGGTTCGACGGTGCGGGTCGTGTACGGCTCGGAGCGGGCGGGTCGGTGACCGAACTGGACCGCGTAGCCGTCGTCGATGGCGTGAAGCAGGCTGCGGAGAACCTCCTCTGAGCCGCGTACCCCCGGCAGGGTGGCCGTGGAGATGGCGACACTCTCGGCGGGGTCGACGTCGACGCCGGCGGCGCGCAGTTTGAGCAGGGCGCCCTGGGTGGCGGTGATGAGTTCGGGTGACTCCCAGAGTTGGGTGGCGACGGCGACGGCGGCGGCTTCGTCGGCGGTGAGTTCGACGGCGGGCAGGGCGTAGGCGTCGCGGTTGATGCGGTAGCCCTCGGTGGGGTCGAACTGGGAGACGCGGCCGGTCTCCAGCGGGATGCCGAGGTCGCGCAGTTCGTTCTTGTCCCGCTCGAACATGCGGGAGAACGCCTCGTCGCTCGGGCTGTCGGCGTAGCCGGCGACGACCTGCCGGATGCGGTCGGCGGTGATGAAGGTGCGCGTCGACAGCAGCGCGATGACCAGGTTCATCAGCCGTTCGACTTTGGAGGTCGCCACTCGTAACAGCTTAAGGCGTCGGGCGGTTGGCCAGGCTCGGCGACGCGGGGTGGTGGCCTACTGCTTCACCACGATCGCGTCACTGCTCATCACGCTGATGTGCTGCCAGTACACCCAGTCGGCGATGGCTGCCCGCTGCGTGGCGGCGTCGGCCGCTGTCTGCGCCTTGTGCAGTGCGAGATCCTGAGCGTGATTGGCGTAGTTCACCATCGCTTCGAGGTGCGCTGTGCCTCGATCCGCTGCGGTGCTCATCAGCGGCTTCATCACCTCGAACCACAGCATCATCGTGTTGTCCGCCGGCGGGGCCGTGTCTGCCGGTGCGGCCGGCAACAGGTCCCCGAGCATGGCGTCACCGACGGAGTCGAGCTGACGCGCGGCGCCGGGCGCGATGACCTCCAAGCGCGACCGGCCCGCCATGTCCCCCTTTTCCGGAATGTCTTCCGGGGTGAGGATCACGCGCGCCGCACCAGGGTCGAACCCGTCGAACTGTTCAGCCGTCGCGACGACGGCACGTAACGGAACGTCATGGTGCTGAGCCCAGCCATGCAACGCAAGCATCGGGAACGTCGCCCACTTCGCGCGTTCTTCGATGGGGATCGACTCGTCGGCGCTGACCATCTTCACGCCGTCCGGGAGCCTCACGCCGTCGGGGATATAGCCGATCCCGTAGCTGTTGGCGACCAAAATGGTGCCGTCTTTCGCGACCCCGGTCGCCCAGAAGAAGCCGAAATCCATTGACTCGACGGCATTGAGCGCTGCAGCCACGCGACGCGCAAGCTGCACGGGGTCGCCGGCGGATTGTCGCCGCATCGACCCCGCGATGGCGTCGCGCTCGGCGCGTGATGCAGACACCGGCACGGGAGCCGGCGCACCGACTACAGACCCAGCGCTGGTCGGCGGAGGAGCGACGGGCGGCACCGCAGCGGACGCGGGCACGACCGGCGCGGCGGGCGATGGCGTCGGCGGCGGACCCAACGGCATTGGAGGTGGAGGCACTGCCGGTCCACTCGACATCGGCATACCACCACCTGCCGACGGTGGAGCCACCGGCGCGACGGGCGCGTGTGCCGCTTGGCTTGTCATTGGGTTGGAAGGTGCCGCCTGAGGCGGGGGTGCAATGTCCGCAGGTGTCGCCGGTGCGGCCATCGGCGCAGAGGCCGGCTGCATCGGCGGACCGAGGTTCGACAAGCTCTCAGCGATAGGCGGTGTCGGCATCTGCGGCTGCCCACCAGAACCGGACGACGGCCCTGAAGCGCCCTCGGACGGGTTATAGCTTGGCTGATCGCCTACAGACGACGGCCCGTCTCCAATTGAGCTGCTCGACGTGCCGACTTCCGACGCCCCGGCCCCGCCGCTAACACCGGGAGCAGCTCCTGCGCTGGAACCGCTTCCGCCTCCGATAGTCGGCGCGGCGCCCGAGGTTGAGCCACTGTAACTCGGTGTGCTTGACAGCGGTGTTGATGTCGCTGGCGACGACGTGGGTGCGGGAGAAACAGCCGGCATCGATGGCCGACTCGCTGACGAACCCGCTTGCGTTCCGGTGGGTGTAGCTGATTGCGGTGTCCACCCCGCGCTGACGACATCACCATTCCGAGGCGGCTCAGTCGCCGGCGGAGTTCCGCTTACTTGCTCCGTGGAGACCTGTGGCGACCAACCGGTACTCACAACGTCGCCCCTGATAGTTGACGGCTGGCCGGAACAACTGACCGGGCCACCCGATCGTTCTGGCTGAGGGGACCATCCCGTACTAACGACGTCCCCATTGCGATTGGTAAAAGCGGAGACACGATCGCTACCGTCGCGCGGCGCCTGATCGCCAGTCGGCGCTTCGCCTCCGTCGGTGTCCTCGAAAGGCGCCTGCGGCACGCCCGGCGGGCCGCCGAGCCCGACTGCTAATTGGCTGACCGTATTGAAGTTCTCGAAATACTCGCGATTGACCAAGGCCTCGACCGCCGCTGTCGGATCTTGATCGTTCGCTGCGGCATCTCTTACGATTTCTGCGATGTCGGCCTGAGCCGAACGCACGTTGTTCGAGATGGTCGCCTTTGCACCAACGATCTTCGACGCCGCCTCGTCGCACCAAGAAATCGCTGTGCGCAGTTGTTCCTCATGCTCGTGCATCGAGTGCGACGACTTCTCCACCTTAGCGCCAGCCTTGCCCGCGGCAGCCCCAGACCAGATATGAGAGCCGTTGAACAAGGACGAACGATGACCTCCCCAGGTTTCGTTCGCACTGGCGAGGTCAGCTAGCTGTTCTTCACGGGGAGGTTGTGATCGCGTAGACGGTCGATCGGTGTCTTGCTCTTGATGCCGGTGTGGGGTCTGTGGTGATTGTAGTGATGCAGCCAGTTCTGGTAGGTCGCTGCGCGGGCTTCGTCGGAGAAATAGGTTTCGGAGTAGGCCCATTCCTGGTTGAGGGTGCGGTTGAATCGCTCGACCTTGCCGTTGGTTTGCGGACGGTAGGGGCGGGTCTTCTTATGGGCAATGTCAGCGCCCAAGGTTTCAGCGAAAAGCTTTGACCGGTAACAAGATCCGTTATCGGTCAGGACCCGCTTGACCACGATGTCATGCTGATCGAAGAAATCCTTGGCACGGACCCAGAACTCTGCTGCGGTCTCCTTGCGTTCATCAGCGAGGATCTCGGAGTAGGCCAGCCGAGAGTGGTCATCGAGCGCGTGGTGCAGGTAGGCGTAACCTCGGCCCCGCTTTGCGTTGTGGCGGTTGCCGACCGTACGACCCAGCTTGCGGTGCCCGCCTCCATCGGGGATGCGACCAAGCTTTTTGATGTCGACATGGATCAGATCCCCGGGAGCAGCGTGTTCGTAGCGACGCGCCTTGGGTTGGCGCACCGGCAGGCCGCTGGCCTGGTCCAGATGGCGCAGCAGCGGCATCCGGTAGCGCCGCAGCACCGCTTCGACGGTGGAACGCGGCAACCGCAGGTGCGCGGCGATACGGTGCGGACCCCACTGACGGGTGAAGCGCACCTTGATGATCCGGCGCTCCCGGCGCTGCTCGAGCTGCCTGGGGCTGTGGTGCGGCCGGCTGGATTGGTCGGCCATGGCGTCCTGGCCGCCCTCGCGGTAGCGCTTGGCCCACTTGTACGCAGTGGCCGACGAGCACTGGAACCGCTCGGCCGCGCGGGCATAGGTCCAGCCATCCTCCACGACGCACCGGGCGAGCTTCAACCGGCCCCTGGGAGTCAAACAGGCATTAGCGTGGACCATGAGGACCTCCTGGTGATCGGCGTGCGTGTGGTAACCACACCGATACCGGAGGTCCTCACCTATCGGCGCTCACCACGCCGTTCACAACCTGTCAAAGAGTTACAGCTAGCTTCCCCCGTAGTGCTTCTGCCCTTTCGGTGAAGACCGTTTCGTCAGTGTCCGGCCAAGCGCCGGGTCCAGTCATTTCCTGAGCGTACGGTCCCGACGGTTTCTCACCTGCGGCACGCGAAATCACTGTGACGCCTTACATGCAAAGCTCACCGTCTTAACCAAACTCGATGCCGTCTCAGCCAAGTAATTGTCGGCCACGGTGTAGGTCGGAATCGCTTTTGCAAAGCCCCGCCGGTATTGCGCAGCTAGTACTGCAAAATCCTCAAGTATCCTATTTTTGCTCCGGCGCCCCATCTGCTCCAAAGAATCCGCGTTAGTGTTCATCACCGACGCGGCAGCTCTATTGATCGCCTGCTCCTCGGGGGACCACTCCGTTGCGCTGAGGTTTGGATCCAAAGTACGCCATTGGGTTGTGTCAGCGTCAAATTTGACGGCCGCAGCTTCCCAGTCAGCGCAAACGGTACTTGGCACGTTCATAAACATCGCGTCATCGCTCTGGATGGCTGGATCAGCTTCACTGGGAGGCGCCGAAGACTGCAGCAGTGGTTCGACTGCAGATGCGCTCTGATTCGTAATTGCGCCGCAAATGTTGCTGATCGAGTTTCCTGATTCCGTTGCCACGGTGGCTAAGTTGTCGTCGCTGCTGACGTAACCGGGGATTCGCTCAACGAAAGCTCTCCCGTAAGCGGTGAATTGCAAGTAAAGCTCGCGTACAACTCGGTGGGGAGTCTGCGCGCCGAGGTTCGCGGCATCATCTGCGGCGGTGGCCATTGCCCGCCCGAACGAGTCGTACGCGCTCTTCTGTTCTGATGTCCACTCTGTTGCCGCGGTTGTCTTGTCTCGCGCTTGCCAATTCACCGAGTCGATAACTTCCCCGAATTCCCGGGCTACCTTCCCCCAAGCGTCACACGTCGGGTCCTCGGTGATGATGTTGACCGGCCCGGTGTCGTTGGCACTCGCGAACTCCGACGCCTGCCCGTCCCCCGGCGGCGTTGGCGAATTCCCTTCGGAGCCATCCCGCGTCACCAGAATCGTCACCGTCACCGCCAGCGCGACGACCAGCAACATGATCACACCACCGACGATCCACTTGCCCTTACTGCCCTTCGGCGGCGGCGGACCCATCGGCGGACCACCCCACTGCGGTTGCTGCGGCGGACCACCCCACGGCGGCGGACCACTGAACTGCCCCTCACCCGCACCCGGTTGCTGACCACCCCACTGCGGCTGGCCCCCGTACTGCGGCTGTCCGCCATACGGCGGCTGACCCCCGTAAGGCGGCTGGCCGCCGTACGGGTTCGGAGGGGGAGGCAAACTCATATGCGCACCTTCGCGTCAGGAACACCCACGGTCACAAGACAATCGACGAATCTGCGGGCCGCGTCGGCGCCGGCTTCGGCGCGGGCGGCGGAGTCTCCGGCGCCGGCCCGGCCTGCGGAGTCTCCGGAGCAGCATGGCGCGGGACGTACTCGGGGGCGCGTTCCCCTACCGTCTCGTCGGGCGCGGCACCGTCCGGCTGCGTCTCCTCGGACGGCTGCTCCTGCTTGTCCCGCAGTTCGTCCTCGAGCTTGGCTTTCTCGTCCTTCTCGGCGCTGCCCATCTCACCGAACTGGCCGGTCATTTGGCCGACCTGCTGCATCCCGCTCTGAACACCCTGCATGATGCCCTGCGGAATCTGCATCGCCATGCCTGCGAGTTGCATCGGGATCTGGGCGGCCTGCTGCGCCAACTGCATCGGCATGCCCATCATCTGACCCATCTGGCCCATCTGGTCAGCCGCTCCGCCGCCCGCCGCACCGGCCGCGCCACCTGCGGCACTCCCGGCCGCGCCACCTCCGGCACTTCCGGCCGCGGCGCCCGAAGCACCGCCCGCCGCGCCGGCACCACCGCCGGCTCCTGCGCCGTCGAGCTCCGCCAGCGCCTTGCGGATCTGGTCGGCGATCTGCTGATCGGTCTGCTCGTAGAGCCCGGCCGCCCTGATGATGTTCTCCGCCGTGGCCAGCGCTTCGGCCTTGGTCTTCGGCATGCCCTCGATGAGCGGCAGTTCGACTTCATTCGTCCGGGCGGCCAGCGCCAGCGACAGGGCGTCCGTCCCCGATGTCACCAGCGGCTGCAGCGGCTCCGGGATTGCCTGCGCCCCACTGACCAGACCGTTGCCCCCGTTAGCCAGCTCGCCGGTGTTGACTCTCAACTCGGTCATCGACGCCCCCAATCACCCCGCGCGCGAAGCGTTGCCGTCGAACCGCCCAGCAAGTGCTTCGCCGACAAGATCAAACCCTCATCTGCCTTCGGACACGTATCAGCCACCCGTTCACGAATCGTCCAGCAAATGTTACCTGAGCACGACGGAACCCCACCGCACGAATTCGTGTCCGTGGGGTGGGGACTACATGCTGGCGATGAGCCGCTTCACTCGCTCGTCAACCGAGCGGAAGGGGTCCTTGCACAACACGGTGCGCTGGGCCTGGTCGTTGAGCTTGAGATGAACCCAGTCCACCGTGAAATCGCGCCCGGCTTCCTGGGCGGCGCTGATGAACTCACCGCGCAGCTTCGCGCGCGTCGTCTGCGGCGGCGTGTCAACGGCCGCGTCGATCTCCTCGTCGGTGGTGACCCGCGCCGCCAGCCCCTTGCGCTGCAGCAGGTCGAACACCCCGCGACCCCGCTTGATGTCGTGATAGGCGAGGTCGAGCTGGCTGATCTTCGGATCGGACAGCTCCAGGTTGTAGCGGTCCTGGTAGCGCTGGAACAGTTTGCGCTTGATCACCCAGTCGATCTCGGTGTCGACCTTCGCGAAATCCTGGCTCTCCACCGCGTCCAGCTGGCGGCCCCACAGGTCCACCACCTGCTCGATCTGCGAATTCGGTTCGCGGGTCTGCAGGTAGTCGACCGCGCGCGAGTAGTACTCGCGCTGGATGTCGAGCGCGCTGGCCTGCCGGCCCCCGGCCAACCGCACCGGGCGCCGCCCCGTCAGGTCGTGGCTGACCTCGCGGATCGCGCGAATCGGATTGTCCAGCGAGAAATCGCGGAACGGAACGCCGGCCTCGATCATCTCCAGCACCAGCGACGCGGTGCCCACCTTCAGCATCGTGGTCGACTCGCACATGTTCGAATCGCCCACGATCACGTGCAGCCGGCGGTACTTCTCGGCGTCCGCATGCGGCTCGTCGCGCGTGTTGATGATCGGTCGCGACCGCGTCGTCGCCGACGAGACACCCTCCCAGATGTGCTCGGCACGCTGCGACAGGCAGAACGTCGCCGCCTTCGGCGTCTGCAGCACCTTGCCCGCACCGCAGATCAGCTGGCGGGTCACCAGGAACGGCAGCAGCACATCGGAGATCCGGGAGAACTCGCCTGCCCGCACGATGCAGTAGTTCTCGTGGCAGCCGTACGAGTTGCCCGCCGAGTCGGTGTTGTTCTTGAACAGGTAGATGTCGCCGCCGATACCCTCGTCGGCCAGCCGCTGTTCGGCGTCGATGAGCAGGTCTTCGAGCACCCGCTCCCCGGCCCGGTCATGGGTGACCAACTGGATCAGGTTGTCGCACTCGGCGGTGGCGTACTCGGGGTGGGAACCGACATCGAGATACAGCCGTGCGCCATTGCGCAGGAAGACGTTCGAACTGCGGCCCCACGACACCACCCGCCGGAACAGATACCGGGCGACCTCGTCGGGACTGAGCCGGCGGTGGCCATGGAACGTGCAGGTCACGCCGAATTCGGTCTCGATCCCCATGATTCGTCGCTGCACCTCATCGAGCTTACGGGTTCGTCGCCGGTATCGGCATGCAAGCCGCTCGATAACGCGCCGTCCCGTGACATCGAGGACACGGGGTGTCACACCGTGTCGTCGTCGATCCAGCCCAGGCGCCGGCTGATGGCATCGGCCGCGGCGATGGTCTGTTTGGCGACCTCGCCGAAGGTCTCCTCGCCCATCCGGTATGACGGACCGGACACGCTCAGTGCGGCGACGACCTGGTTGTTGGCGTCGCGCACCGGGGCGGCGACCGCGTTGAGCCCCACCTCGAGTTCCTCGGTCACCGTGGCCCAACCACGCTCACGCACCGTCACCAGCTCCGACAGCAGCGCGTCCACCGTCTCGAGGGTGTGCGGGGTGAACGACGCCAAGGGGTCGGTGAGCCGGGCGCGGACATCGGCGGTGTCCAGGCCCGCCAGCAACACCTTGCCGCTCGACGTCGCGTGCGCCGGACAGCTCTGCCCCACCCACGTGCGCAGCGTGATCTCCCCCGGTCCGATGGACTCGACGATGTTGACGATGCGGTTCTCGTCGAGGATCGCCACGTTGGTGGTCTCCCCGAGGTTGTCGGTGAGCCCGTCGCAGATGTCCTGGCTCAACCGGCCGAGGTCGAGGTGACCGCTGCTGGCGCGGGCCAACCGGGCGATCGCGAAGCCGAGCCGGTACTTGCCCCGGCCCGACACCTGTTCGACGTAGCCGCGTGACTCGAGCGCCGCGATCAGCCGCGATGCGGTGGACTTGTGCACATCGAGTGCGGCGGCGATCTCGGTGACGCCGGCCTGCCCCGCCTTGGCCAGGATCTCCAGGACCACGAGCGCGCGGTCGACGGACTGCACCGCCGCCGCCGGCCTCTCGTCTTCCCTGGGCATCGGCGCAAGCCTAAACGGCTGGGATTCCGGATTGGCGCACCCGCCGCTGGACGGCGGCGATCTCCCGCAGCCCTTCGTTGAGCAGACTGCGGTTGAGCGGTGACAGTTCCGACATCGTGACGACGTCACCCGGGGTGTGACCAGCGGCGATCTGGTCGACCTGATGGGTCATGCGCAGCCGCTGCAGCATGACGAAGACGTCGCACAGGGTGGTCGCGTCCTGGGTGCTGATCGCCCGGGCTTGCGCGGCGGCAGCCAGCCGGGCCGGCGTGGTGGCGGTGGTGAGCCCGGCCGTCAGCCCACCCCACCGCGCCAGGTTGACGATCGGCGTGAGGGCGTGGTTCTTCAGGTCGAAGGTGCCGCCCCGCCGGGCCAGCACGTCGCGCAGCGAGCGGGTCCGCACCCGGCCCGACAACGCATCGAGCAGCTGCAGGCGCAGCGCCTCCGGGTGCTCGCGCACCCGGCGGTACGCGGCGGCCGCGGTGTGCAGCGCCGCGTCACCCCACACCACCCGGGCGTCGATCAGCAACGACGACATGATGAGCCCACGGTCACGCAGCGGATCGTCGAGCCACCTCTGCGCGGCGGCGCGCCATTCCCCTGCCGGTCGGGAGAATCCGGGCTTGCTGGCGACGGCGCCGTTGGTGTCCGACGGCAGCCCGCAGCCGTCGAGGATGCTGTGGGTGCGCGCCGCGACGGCCCTCAGTCGGGCTGGATCGCATGACGATTCGTCGCGCCACGACAAGGCGGTGTCGACGTCGGAGGACGGCATCGCCTCCCGCCGCGCGACGCTGCCGAGCGTGAGCCACGCGAACCCGTCTGTGACGGCGCCGGATTCGGCCATCGCGATCTCGAGTGCCCGGCGCACCATGCTGTCGACGACGACGGATAGGATCGCACTCGCCGCGGACGCCTTGGTGCCGTTGCGGAACAGCTCACCGCCGATCCCCCGCACCCGTTGTCCCACGCGCTGCAGTTCGCCGGCGTCGGCGGCAGAACCGATCGCCCGTCGCAGCATGAAGCCCTGCCGCGCCGACGCCGCCAGCAGATCCGCATCCTCGAGGACGCCGACGACGTCACCGCGGCCGGTCACCACCGGCATGTGCCGCACACCGCTTTCGAGCATCTCCATCAGCACCGTCTCGGCGGTGAGGTCGGCGGTGACGGTGCGGGCCGGCGCGCTCATCACCCGGCTGATCTCGACGTCGACGGTCAGACCCGCGGCCACCACCCGGGTGCGTAGGTCGCGATCGGTGAAAATGCCCAGTCCGCCGTCGGGCAGGCGGACCAATGCATACGACAGCTGTCGGCGGGTCATCTGGGTGACGGCCTCCCGCACCGTGGTGTGCGGGTCGACGGTCAGCACCTCGGTGTCCACCAGTTCGCCGACCGCCCGCCCGCCGGCCGTGCCGGACGGCCGTGCGGCCGTGGTCGCGCTCCAGGCCGAGGACGCGAGGAATGCGAGCCCGGCCGGGCTGGCGAGCTGGGACCGCACCAAGCCTGCGGGAAGCCGAATCAGTCTGCACGGCACAGCCGTCCGCGCCTGGTACGGCATCGCTTCGCCGACCAGCATCGGCGTGTAGCCGAAGATCCCGCCGGTCGTGACGGTGTCGATCACCGCGCCGTCGGCGCTGGCGTGCAGCGTGACCTGTCCCTCGAACACCATGCACACGTCGTCGGGCACGGGGCCCGTGTAGTCGGCGACCACGGTGCCTGCGGGGAAGTCCTCGACGCGGGCACCCGCCGCGAGCCGTTCGAGGTCTTCGTCGGGCATCGACTGGAAGGGTGTGTGCTCGGCGAGGAAGACCCGGACCGCGGCGTCGGCGGAGTCCACGCCCGGTCACGTCTTTCGGATCAGGTCAGCGCATCTCTCGGCCATTGTCATGACGGTGATGTTCGGGTTCACGGCCGGCAGTTTCGGCATCGCGGACGCGTCGACCACCCGCAGCCGCGACACCCCCTTGACCCGCAACTGCGGATCGAGGACCGCCATCGGGTCGGAGGTCGCGCCCATCCGCGCGGTGGCCGCCGGGTGATAGACGGTGTTGTGGCACTGGTGGATGTAGTCGAGGAGTTCGTCGTCGGTGGTGGCGTCGGGACCCGGGGCGAGTTCGCGTTGCACCCACGCCTTGAGCGGCTCCTGCTCGGCGATCCGGCGGGCCAACCGCACCCCGGCCAGCATGATGCGTTCGTCGTAGCCGTCGGGGTCGGTGAAGTAGCGGGGATCGACGCGCGCACGGTCGCGGAAGTCCCGGCTGCGCAGGCGAACCGTGCCCCGGCTGTGGCCCTGGGTGACGTTGGGGGTCAGGCAGAATCCGTTGTCGGTGGTCGGATACCCGCGCCGCAGAGTGTTCATGTCGAACGGCACGCTGCCGTAGTGCATCATCAGGTCCGGCTGCGTCATGCCCTCGTCGATGGTGGTGAACAACCCGATCTCCCACCACTGCGTGGACGCGGTCACCATCGGTCGGGCGGCCTCCCAGAACACCAGGCCTTCGACATGGTCGTCGAGGTTGGCGCCGACCCCGGGGCTGTCGACGCGCACCGGGATCCCGATCTCCCGCAGGTGGGCGGTGGGTCCGATTCCCGAGAGCATCAACAACTTCGGGGTGTCGATGGCGCCGGCGCACAGGATGACCTCGCGGCGGGCCGAGACGGTGTCGTAGCCGGTCAGGTCGGGCCGCTGGTAGCGCACCCCGTTCGCCGCGTTCGCCTCGTCGAACAGGATCTCGGCGATCCAGCAGTCGGTGCGCACCTCGAGGTTGCGCCGGGTCTCGAGGACCGGATGCAGGAATGCGTGGGAACTGGAGTTGCGGATGCCGTCGTCGTCGGCGTTGATCTGGAACCAGCCCGCCCCGTTGCGCACCGTCTCGCCCCGGTTGAACGCGACGGTCGGCAGACCCACCATCGCGGCCGCCTCCAGCACCGCCGCACCGCACGGGTCATCGGGCGGGACGTCGCGCAGCTGGACGGTCTTGGTCAATCGCTCGGTGAGCGGCAGGATCTCGGCGGCGCCCCAGCCGTCGGCGCCCATGGTCACCCACTCGTCGAGCGCCTCGGCCGGCGGCCAGAACGCGATGCACGAGTTGTGCGACGAACAGCCGCCCAGGACGCGGGCCCGGGCGTGCCGCATGAACGAGTTGCCCCGCTCCTGCGGTTCGACCGGGTAGTCCCAGTCGTAGCCCGAGTCCAGCAGATGCATCCAGTCGGCGAGCACCAGGATCTTGTCGTCGCCGACGTCGGTGGGTCCGGCCTCGATCAGGCAGACGGTGACGTCGGGATCCTCGGAGAGGCGGGCGGCCAGCACGCATCCGGCGGTGCCGCCACCGGCGATGACGTAGTCGTAGGTGCCCGTGTCACCCATCGACGCTGGTCCCGGACGAGGTTGTGGCGGCGTGGGATTCGAGGCAACCGATGTGGTGGCGGCCCTTGACGGCGTACCAGAGCAGTCCGGCGCCGAGGATCACGCCGATGTAGACGAACGCGCCCCAGGTGTTGTACCAGGGTTCGCCGTACACCGCGGCGCGCGGCCACGCCAGGTTGAGCGCCATGCCGATGCCCCACACGACGGCGAAGATGTTCACCGGCAGGCCCCAGCGGCCCATCGTGAAGTAGCCGCCCTCCTTGAGGTCGGCGGGCGGCCACTGTCCCTGCAGCCGCTTCTTGAGCAGCGGTCCGGTCACCATCAGGTAGGCCAGGTAGATCATGATGATCGCGATCGAGGTCAGCACCGTGAAGATCTTCGGCTGTTCGATGTTGATGACGAGGATGACCACCGCGATGATGCCGATGGTCACCGCGGGCACGATCGGTGTCTGCGTCTTCGGGTTGACCGTGGCCAGCCGCTCACCGAACGGCAGCGCGTTGTCGCGGGCCATCGCGAAGGTCAACCGGATGGCGGCGGTGTGGACCGCCAATGTGCAGACCGTGACGGCGATGACGATGCACACCAGGAACACCTTGCCGAGCGGCCCCCACATCACCTGCTGGACGATGTACTGCAGTCCGCCGGAGCTCTCGCCGAGCGCCGGGTCCTGCAGGTTCGGTGCGGCCATCACCGCGAAAACCAGGATGGCGCCGCCGATCACGAACGACGCGAGGATGGCGCGGGCGATGGCCTTGGGTGCGGTGCGGCGCGGTTCGACCGTCTCCTCCCCCAGCGACGATGCGGTGTCGAAGCCGTACATCACGTACCCGGAGGCCAGCGAGGCGACCAGGAACGCGCCGAGGTACCCGAGGCTCTGGTCGGCGCCGTACCCGTTGGTGGAGAAGAAGATCTCCGGGGTGTGCTGGATGTTGATCGCCAGCAGGAATGCGATCAGGACGGCCGCGATCAGTTCGATGAACACCCCGGCGCTGTTGATCCGCGCCATCAGCCGCACGCCGAGCGCGTTGACCAGTGTGGTGAACAGGATCAGCACGGTGCCCAGCAGTACGGCGTTGGCGGCGTAGTCGTATTCGCCGGTGCCGTCACCGATGATCTGGAACCCGCTCCACAGCCGGGGCAAATTGAGCTGATAGGCCAGCGCCACCGCCGAGATCGTCACGATGGACGCGGTGAGCATGAGCCACCCCGATGTCCAGCCGACCAGGCGGCTGGCGAGTTTCTTGCTCCAGTTGTAGACCGATCCGGCCACCGGGTATTTGGCGGCCAACTCCATGAAGCACAGCGCGACGGCCATCTGCCCGACGAACACGATGGGCCACGACCACAGGTAGGCCGGCCCCGCTGAGCCGTAACCGAAATAGAACAGCTGGAAGGTCCCGGTCAGGATGGAGATGTAGCTGACGCCGGCGGCGAAGCTGGCGAACTTGCCGATGCTGCGGTCCAGCGATTCGCGGTACCCGAAGTCGTCGAGACCGCTGTCGGCGTGGGCATTCACCGTCGCTCCGCTCGCCCCGTGCGGTTCCTTGATCACCATGATGGTGTCCTTTCTGCGGTCAGCCCTTGAACCAACCGGCCTGCTGCGGCGCCACGTTGTGCCAGATGTGTTTTGTCTCTTGGTATTCGGCGAGCCCGGCCGGACCGAGTTCGCGACCGTTGCCCGACTTGCCGTAGCCGCCCCACTCCGCCGCGGCGGTGTAGTAGCCGAAGTCGTTGAGCCACACCGTGCCGTGCCGCAGAGCCCGCACCACACGTTCGCCCCGCGCCGGGTCCGAGGTGCGAACCCCGGCCGCGAGACCGTAATGCGTGTCGTTGCCGAGGAAGAGCGCCTCGGACTCGTCGGTGAACCGCTCCACCGTGAGGATCGGACCGAACGTCTCTTCGGTGACGATCCGCATCGACCGGTCACACCGGTCGAAGATCGTGGGCAGGTAGAAACTGCCGTCGGCCAGCGCCGGATCGCTGGGCCGCGCGCCACCGCAGACCAGCTTCGCGCCCTCGGAGATGCCGAGCTGCACATAGGATTCGACCTTGGCGCGGTGCTGTTCGGACACCAGCGGACCGGTCTCGCTGGCGGGATCCATACCGTCGCCGACGCGGATCTTGGCCGCCCGCGCGGCGAGGTCAGCGACGAAGTCGTCGGCGATGGACTCCTCGACGATGAGGCGGGTGCCTGCCGAGCACACCTGCCCCGAGTGCAGGAACACACCGGTGAGCACATGGTCGACGGCGCTGTCCCAGCCGGCTCCCCTGCCGATGTCGGCGAACACGATGTGGGGGTTCTTGCCGCCGAGTTCGAGCGCCACCTTGGTGACGTGCCTGGCGGCGATCTCGGCGATGGTGCGCCCGGTGGCCACGCCTCCGGTGAACGAGATGAAGTCGACGTCGGTGGTGTCGGTGAGCGCGGCGCCGAGAGTGGCGCCGCTGCCCTGCACCAGGTTGACCACCCCGGCGGGGACCCCCGCCTCCTCGAGCAGGCGGGTGAACGCGATGGTGCTCAGCGGGGTGACCTCACTGGGCTTCATGACCATCGTGCAACCCGCCGCCAACGCGGGCGCGACCTTCCACGACATCTGCAGTAGCGGGTAGTTCCACGGCGCGATCAGGACGCACACGCCGATGGGTTCGCGGACCACCCGGCTGATGATCGCGGGATCGCCGACGTCGACGAGCCGGTCGGACTGCACGGCGATCAACCGGGCGTAGTACCGGAACACCGAGATGATGTCGTCCATGTCGATGCGGCTCTCCGCCAGCGTCTTCCCGGTGTCGCGGGTCTCCAGCAGTGAGAGCCGCTCCTTGTCGCGGACCAGCAGGTCGGCGACCCGATCGAGCAGTGCGGCGCGTTCGGTGACCGGTGTGGCCGGCCAGGCGCCGTCGTCGAAGGCCTGCCGCGCGGCGGCGACGGCGTCGCCGGCGTCGTCAGGGGTGGCCTCGTCGACGCGTGCCGCCACACTGCCGTCGGCCGGGTTGACGATGTCGCGGGTGGCGCCGTCGCGGGCATGCCGCCAGGAACCCCCGATGTAGAGGTCCGGTCCACCGTCCATGGGTCAACCCCTCGCGCAGCCGTCCGACGTGCCGAGACGGGACACTACCCACTGATGGAACTCCGCGAGGTGATGTTCGGCGGGTACGAGCACACCGCCGTGTCGGTAGGCCCGCGACGACATGGCCGGCTGGGTGCGTTCGCAGGCCTCGAAGTCCTGCTGGTTGACGCGGTGGAACAGCTCGACCGACCGGGTGACGTCGTGTCCGGCGGCCACGATGTCCGGCGCGTAGAGCCAGTCGCATTCCACGAGGGTCCGGTCGGGCGCCAGCGGGTACATACGGTGGAAGATGATGTGGTCGGGCACGAGGTTGACGAACACCGACGGCCGTACGGTGATGGCGAAGTAACGCCGGTCCTGCTCAGGCGTGACTCCGGGCAGCGTGCCGAAGCCCGGGGATCCGTCGACGGTGAATCCGGTGACGTCCGAGCCGAATTCGGCGCCGTGGCCGATGTAGGACTGGGCGGCCATCCCGCGGGCGAACTCCGGCAACACGTCGACCAGTTCGGGGTGGATGGATGCGCAGTGATAGCACTCCATGAAGTTCTCGACGATGAGCTTCCAGTTCGCGGCGACGTCGTAGACGATGCGGCGGCCGAGTTCGAGGTCCTCCACGCCGTAGCGGTCGATGGCGCGTTCGTCGCCGAGGCGCAGCGTCACCTCCCCGACGACGGTCTCCTCGAACGACGGCGGCATGTCGGCCAGGCACACCCACGCGTAACCGAGCCACTCGGTCAGCGCGACGGGTACCAGCCCGTATTCGTGACGGTCGATCGCGGCGCCGGTGTTGTCGGTGAGCGCCGCGATGTTCGGCGCCGCGACGAGCTTGCCGTCGAGTGCGTAGGTCCACGCGTGGTACGGGCAGCGCAGTGTGCGGCGCACCTGTCCTTCGGACTCGGTGCACAGTTGCGCCCCGCGGTGGCGGCAGACGTTGAGAAAGGCCCGTAGCAGCCCGTCACGGGCACGTACCACCAGGACGCTTTCGCGGCCGATCTGAACCTTCCTGAACTGTCCGGGCTGCGCGAGGTCGCCGGCCCGGGCCGCGCAGATCCACGAGTTCTCGAAGATTCGGGTCTGCTCCGCGGCGAACACCGCGTCGCTGGTGTAGAACTCACCACCCAGGGTGGCGAGCAGGGACGCGGGCTGGTCGGTGGCCGTCATGCGGGCACCAGCCGTCGCGGGTCGAACAGGTCGATGGGGTGGCCGGTGGCGCCGGTCGTGGCGAGATCGGCGAGAACCTCCCCGACCACCGGCACGAATTTGAAGCCGTGTCCGGAGAAGCCGCATGCGACGGTCACGTTCGCGCTGTCGGGGTGGCGGGCGATCACGAAGTGCTGGTCGGGGGTGTTGGAGTACATGCACGTCGCCGAGTGCACGCACGGCCCGTCCAGGGCGGGCAGCAGTCGGGCCACCTCCTGGCGCATCTCCCGGATCTCCTGGTCGTGGACCACGCGGTCGATGGTGTCCGGCGTGCAGACGACGCCCTTGCGGAAGAACGCGACCTTCACACCGCCGCCCGGTCCGTCGATCGCGGGGAACCCGTAGATCTGTTCGGCGCGTTCGTTTTCGGCGATGAAGATGGGATGGCCGACGAACGGGTCGATGCCGCCGATCGGGTCGAGCCAGTAGAGCACCTGGCGTTCGACCGTGATGGGGATGCCGAATTCGGCCAGCAGCTGCGGGGCCCACGCCCCCGGGCAGATCACCAGCTGTCCGGCGTCGTAGGTGCCTGCGGCGGTGGTGACCCGAACACCGGCGCCGGTCTCCGACCACGCGGTGACCTGCTCACCGAATCGCAGTATGGCGCCGTTCTTTTCGGCGAGGTCGAGATGCGCCTGCACCGTCATCTCCGGGCGGGCGAACCCGGCCTTGGCCTCGAACAGCGCGATGTCGCCGTCGCGTGGGGTGAAGTTCGGGTAGCGGCGACGGATCTCTCCGGCGTCGAGCAGCTCGTGCGGCAGGTTCCACTCCCGGCTGGCCCGCAGGCTGCCCGCCACCGTGAGGCAGTCCGGTGGCCCGATGAACAGGCCGCCGGTCATCCGGTACACGTCGCGCTCCGAGTCGGCGGCGAGCCGGTCCCACAGCTCGTAGGCGCGCAGCAGCAGCGGCACGTAGGCGGGGTCCTCGAAGTAGGACTGCCGGATGATGCGGGACCCGCCGTGACTCGACCCTTTGTCGTGGGCGGGGGTGAACTTCTCCAGACCGAGTACCCGCTGTCCCCGAGCCGCGAGGTGGTAGGCGGCGGCACTGCCCATGCCGCCGAGTCCGATGACGATGACGTCGTAGGGCACGGCTATCTCCGGATTCTCGACATGTCGGGGTCCACGACCGGTTCGCTGTGGACGGTGGCGGTGTGACGGGTTCCGCGGTAGTCGACGGTGACCGCCTCGCCGTCCTGTGTCCCGGTGGGTAGCCAGGCGTAGGCGACGGTGCGCCCGATCGTCGGGGAGAAACCGGCGCTGGTCACGTAACCGGCGCAGTCGCCGGCCAGGTACACCGGCTCCTTGCCGAGCACCACCGCGTCGGGCTCGTCGAACACGATGCTGCGCAATCTGTTCAGCGGCAGCGGTGCCTGCTCGAGTGCGGCTCGACCGACGAAGTCACCCTTGTCCATCCGTACCGCGAAGTCGAGCCCGACGGCGGCAGGCCGGTGTTCGGTCGTCATGTCGGTTCCCCAGCTGCGGTAGCCCTTCTCGATGCGCAGGCTGTTGAGCGCCACCCGCCCGGCGGCGATGACGCCGTGTGCGCGGCCGGCGTCGTGGAGCAGATCCCACAGGGCGCCGCCGTACTCGGCGCTCGCGTAGATCTCCCACCCGAGTTCGCCGACGTAGGACACCCGCAGCATCGTCACCGGGATCGCGCCGAGATAGGTGCGCAGCGCGCGGAAATACCGGAACCCGCTGTGGGACAGATCGTCCGGGCACAGCGGCTGCACCATGTCACGGGCCAGCGGCCCCCATACGCCGACGCAGCAGGTGCCGCCGGTGATGTCGCGCAGGACGACGTCGTCGGGGCGGTGCCGTTCCAGCCAGTCGAAGTCGCGCGGCGAGTTGGCGCCGACCTGGAACGTCGCCGGGCCGAGGCGGGCCACCGTGAGATCGCTGCGGATGCCGCCCTTCTGATCGAGCAGCAGCGTGTAGGTGACCGACCCGACGCTCTTGTCGATGTTGTTGGTGGTCATGCGTTGCAGGAACGCCGCAGCGCCCGGGCCCGAGACCTCATAGCGGGTCAGCGGTGTCATGTCGTACATCGCGACGCGCTCACGCGTATGGCGCGCCTCGGCGACGGCGATCGGCGACCAGAAGCGGGCCGACCAGTCGTCGCGCTCGGGAACGTCGAGATCCGTCAACAGACCCGCGTTGGCCTCGAACCACGCCGGCCTTTCCCAGCCGCCGCCTTCGTAGAAGTGCGCGCCCGATTCGACGTGGCGCTGATGGAACGGGCTGGTGCGCAGACCTCGCAGGTCAGAACGGAACTGGTGGGGGTGGATGACGTCGTACACCTCGACGAACGCCTGCGAGCTGGTCGTCATGACGAACTCCGGGCTGCGTGCCACGTCCTCGAAGCGGTACAGATCGCATTCGCTGACGTCGACCTCCGTGGTGCCATCGAGGATCCACTCCGCCGTCGCCTTCGCCACCCCCGCCGAATGCGTGACCCAGACCGCCTCGGCCACCCAGAACCCCGCGAGGTCGCGGTGCTCACCCATGATGGAGAAACCGTCCGGCGTGAACGAGAAGATGCCGTTGAATGCCTCCTCGACCTTCGAATCCTCCAGCGCCGGAATCAAACCGGCGGCCTCACGCCATGCCGGTGCGAAGTCCTCGTCGGTGAACGGCAGCATCGAGGGCATCGACTCCCCGGCGGTGTCGGCCATCAGCGTCGACATGTCGACCGGCATGGGCCGGTGGCAGTAGGAGCCGATGCCGATGCGGTCGACGTGTTCCCGGAAGTAGAGGTCGGCGTCCTGGTGGCGCAGGATGGGCAGCCCGGCTTCGGTGCGCTCGGTGTTGCGGCCCACCAACGGCGCGATCTGGCCCGTCCTGGCGTACTGGTGGGCCATGGGCACCAGGGGCAGCACCAACCCGACCCGCTTGGCCAATTCGGCGCCCCAGAAGCCGGCCGCGCACACCACGACATCGGCGGCGAGGACACCGTCGGAGGTCTGTACACCGGCGACCCGGCCGGCTTTCTCCGCGATGCCGAGGACCTCGGTGTGCGGGAGGAACGTGGCTCCGCGTGCCATCGCCCGTCGGGCCTGTGCTTCGGCGGCGCGTACCGCCTTGGCCAAACCATCCGTGGGCGTGTGGAATCCGCCGAGGAGGCGGTCGCGGTCGACCAGGGGATGCAGGGCGGCGCATTCGTCGGCCGACAGGAGCCGTCCCTCGATCCCCCACGCCTGCGCCCACCCCGCCTTGCGGTGCAGGTCGGCCCAGCGTTCGGGTGTCGTCGCGACCTCCAGTCCGCCGACCTGGTTGAACGCCCAGCCGTCGGGATGGCTGAGCGCGCAGAACTTCTCCACGGTGTAGCGGGCGAAGGCGGTCATGGTCTTCGACGGGTTGGTCTGGAAGACCAGGCCCGGGGCGTGGGAGGTCGATCCGCCGGTGGCGAACAGGGGACCACGGTCGACGACGGTGACGTCGGTGGCGCCGCGCGCCGTCAACTCGTCGGCCAGCGACGTGCCGACGATTCCGGCACCGATCACGACGATCTTGGGCATGGGTGGACCGCTTCCACTCGAGCAGGAGTGTTGTTGCGTATCACGCAACACAATGTTCATGACGCAACAGCGATCATTCACCGACACAGCAGCGAGCGCAAGACGAACACCCTGAGAGTTTGTGACGGGTGCCGAAGCGTCGCTTCAGGGCGCCGAGTGTGACGGGAGGGCGGGCTTCGCGCCGGATCGCCGCCGCGGTGTCACAGTCGACGCCTCGACAGCAGAGTCAGCCGCTGATGCGGGCTACGCAGCGCGGCGAGTCCGCGCAGGTGGTGCCGTTGACGGTGTGGCCGCAGCCGGGCGCGGGGTCGTCGCCGACCACGCGCGCCGCAGCGCGGTCCGTCCGCAGTTCGTCCACCAGGTCCAGTGCTAGCCGCGCGTACCGCCGGTCGGCGTTGGGGGTGCCGGCCCGCGCCATCGCCACCCCGAGGGCGTCGGCCTGTTCGCGGACCTCGCTGTCGAGGTCCCACACCACCTCGATGTGGTCGGCGACGAATCCGATCGGACAGATGATGACGGCCTTGGTGCCGCGCTCGGCCAGTGCCGACATGTGGTCGCCGATGTCGGGTTCGAGCCACGGGATCTGCGGCGGACCCGAACGGGACTGCCACACCTGGTCGAATTCGGAGTACCCGGCCGCCGCAGCGACCAGCCGGGCGGCGTAGTCGACCTGGCGGCTGTAGAGGCGGGGGCCGTGCCGCTCGTCAGCGGCCACCGGTATCGAGTGGGCGGTGAACACCAGCCGGGCGTCGTCGCGCGCATCAGCCGGAAGTGACTGGGCCGCAACGGCGATCGCCTCGGAGAACATCTCGATCAGCAGCGGATGGTCGAAGTAGTGCCGCATCTTGACCAGCTCCGGGGCGCCGTCACCGGCCGCGGCCCGGCCCCTGGCGATGTCCTCGTTGTACTGGGTGCAGCTGGAGTAGCCACCCCACGCCGAGGTGGCGAACACCGCGGCACGGCGCACACCGTCGTCGCGCATCGCGGTCACCGCGTCCTCGACGTACGGCGCCCAGTTGCGGTTGCCGAAGTACACCGGCATCGTCTGCCCGCGGTCGGCGAGTTCCGCCTCGATCTCGGCGATCAGCGCACGGTTGATGCCGTTGATCGGCGAGACGCCCCCGAAGTGCAGATAGTGTTCGGCGACGCTGGCCAGCCGTTCCCGCGGGATGCCGCGGCCCCTGGTGACGTTCTCGAGGAACGGCATCACCTCGTCGGGGCCTTCGGGTCCGCCGAAGGACAGCAGCAGCAGCGCGTCGAAGTCCACGGTCCCTACAGCAGCTGGGTGCTGGCGCCGCCGTCGGCGTAGACGATCGTGCCGGTGGTGGCGGGCAGCCAGTCCGACAGCAGTGCGCACACGGTCTTGGCGACCGGGGTCGGATCCTTCATGTTCCAGCCGAGCGGGGCCCGCTGATCCCAGCCCTCCTCGAGCAGCTGCATCTGGGCCCCGGCTTCGTCACCGAGCGCGCCGCCGACGATGGCGCTCATCGCCAGCGTCCGGATCGGGCCTGCCGCAACGAGATTCGATCGCACGCCGACCTTGCCCGCCTCCCGCGCCACGAACCGGTTCACCGATTCGAGTGCACTCTTGGCGACGGTCATCCAGTTGTAGGCCGGCATCGCCCGGGTCGGGTCGAAGTCCATGCCGACGATGCCGCCGCCGGGGTTCATGATCGGCAGCAGCGCCTTGGCCAGCGAGGCGTAGGAGTAGGCCGAGATGTGGATGCCCTTGGCGACGTCCTCGTAGGGCGCGTCGAAGAACGGGTTGATGCCCATACCGGTCTGCGGCATGAAGCCGATCGAGTGCACCACACCGTCGAGCTTGTTGCCCTCGCCGATCACCTCGGTGACCCGGTCGGCCAGCGTGGCCAGGTGCTCGTCGTTCTGCACGTCGAGTTCGAGCAGCGGCGGCTTGGCCGGCAGCCGGTCGAGGATGCGCTCGATCAGCCGCATCCGGTTGAAGCCGGTGCACACGACCTCCGCACCCGCCTCCTGGGCGACCTTCGCGATGTAGAACGCGATCGACGAGTCGGTGATGATCCCCGTGACGAGGATGCGCTTGCCTTCGAGAAGCCCTGCCATGTCTTGGTTCCTGTTCTCTCGAGATTCTCTAGTGGCCCATGCCCATGCCGCCGTCGACCGGGATGACCGCACCGGCGATGTAGCCGGCATCCTCGGACGCCAGGAAGCTGACCGCCCCGGCGACATCCTCGGCGGTGCCGACCCGCTTGGCCGGGATGAACTCCAGTGCGCCCGCCTGGATCCGCTCGTCGAGGGCGCGGGTCATCTCGGTGTCGATGTAGCCCGGTGCCACCACGTTGGCGGTGACGCCCGCCTTCGCCAGCTCGCGGGAGATCGAGCGGGCCATGCCGATCAGACCGGCCTTGGCGGCGGCGTAGTTGGCCTGGTTGCCGATGCCCCACATGCCCGACACCGAACCGATGAAGATGATCCGGCCGAACCGCTTGCGCTGCATGCTGCGCGACGCGCGCTGGGCCACTCGGAAGGCGCCGGTGAGGTTGGCGTTGATGACCTCTTCGAACCGCTCCTCGGTCATGCGCATCAGGAAGGCGTCCTTGGAGATGCCGGCGTTGGACACCAATACCTCGACCGGACCCTGGTGCTCCTCGACCTCTTTGAACGCGCGGTCGACGGCCTCGTTGTCGGTGACATCACACACGACACCGAACAGCCCCTCGGGGGCGCCGGAGCCGCGATGAGTGACCGCGACCTTGTGACCGTCGGCCGCCAGGCGCTGCGCGATGGCCAGGCCGATGCCGCGGTTGCCGCCCGTGACCAGGACAGATCGGGATACGAACGGCGGCTTGGCGCCCGCGGTCTGGCTCTCGGTCTCGGCTACTGCGCTGTCGGTCATGTCCGTCAACTTAACGTCTGGCCCGTCGTCCGCCGAAATCGGCCGTCACGTCGCCGAGATCGACGTTTTGGTGGAATCCACTCGCACTTTCGCGCCCGTTTGTTCGTTTGGGCGCAACAACGACGGGGGTGTCATCCCGGGAGGCGGCGGTTGAGCAGCATCGCGGCGAGCGCCGACAGCGCCAGGACCAGCGCGCCCAGCCGTAGCCAGCCCACGCTGGCGTCGCCCTTGATGGTCTCGTAACCGATCTGCTGCTGCAGGTTGGCGTACACCTCGCGCAGCTGCTCGAGGCTCGACGCGGTGAACGCCTCACCCTCGGACAGGTCGGCGATCTTCTTGAGCATCTGATCGTCGACGGGCACCGGCTGACGCTGTTCGTTGATCTCGACGTAGCCGTACGGCGTGCCGAACGAGATGGTCGAGATCGGCACCCCTTGATCTTTGGCGGTGCGCGCCGCGGTGAAGGCGCCCTTCGGGTTGTCCGGGTTCGACGGCACCGTCTCCTTGCCGTCGGAGAACAGCACGATGCGGGCCGGTGGCGGCTCGTCCCCGCCGCCGATGACCGCGCCGACGGTCGCGATGGCCTGCAGGGCGGTGAAGATGCCCTCACCGGTCGCGGTGCGGTCGGCCAGCTGCAGCTTGTCGATCGCGTTCTTGGTGGCCTCCCGGTTGGTGGTCGGCGACACCAGCACCGTGGCGGTCCCCGCATAGGCGATCAGGCCCAGGTTAATGCCTGGCGTCAGCTCGTCGGCGAACTGTTTGGAGGCCTCCTGCGCTGCGGCCAGTCGGCTCGGCGACACGTCGGTGGCCCGCATCGACTGCGACACGTCGATCACCAGCATCACCACCGCGCGGTTGCGCGGGATGCGCACGTCGCGGGTCGGGCCGGCCATCGCGACGGTCAGCAGCACCAGCGACGCGACCAACAGGATCGCCGGCACGTGGCGCCAGCGGTTCGGCCGGTTCGGCGCGACGCTCTCGAGCAGCTCCATGTTGGCGAAGCGCAGGATCCGGCGCTGGCGCGCCAACGCGACGACCACGTAGAGCCCGACCAGGCCGAGCACCACGAGCAGGAACAGGAAGAACCACGGGTGTTCGAAACCCGAGAGCGACATCGGGCCGAGCAACGGTAAAGTCATGTGCGGCTTGTCAATTCGTTTCTCTAGCGGAGTTACCGGCCGGCCATGGCGCCGCGGCGCCGGTTCGCCACGAACCTGACCACGTCGGCGATCCAGTCCCGGTCGGTGCGCAGGCTCAGCAGCGGGGTGTCGCACCGCCGCAGCGTCCGGGCCACCTCGGCCCGGTGTTCGGCGGCCGCGCGTTCGAAGTCCTCGCGCAGTTGGTGATCGATGGTGAACTCCCGAGTCACCCCGGTCTCGGCGTCCTGCAGGACCACGTCGCCGACCTCGGGCAGTTCGACGTCACGCGGATCGAGCACCTCGATGGCCAGCACCTCGTGGCGGGCCGCGATCGCCCGCAGGGGCCGCATCCAGTTGATCGGCCCGAGGAAATCGCTGATGATCACCGCCATCCCGCGCCGGCGCTCGGGGCGGCGCAGGGCGTCGATCGCCGCCGCCAGGTCGCCGCGCACACCCGTCGGCGCCTTGGGCATCGTGGCGATGGTGCGGAGCAGTTCCTGTTCGTGCATCCGGCCCGACAGCGCCGGCACCCGCCGTGTCGTCTGACCGTTGGAGATCACCGCCCCGAGCCGGTTCCCGCCGCCGCTGTTGAGGAACGTGATCGCGGCCGCCGCGGCCACCGCGAGGTCGCGCTTCTCGCAGCCTGCGGTGCCGAAGTCGAGGCTGGCCGACATGTCGACCACCAGCCAGGTCTCCAGCTCGCGGTCGGCGATCATCTCGCGCACGTGCGGGACGGTGGTGCGTGCGGTCACCGACCAGTCCATCCGGCGGACGTCGTCGCCGGGCTGGTAGATGCGCGACTCCCCCGGCTCCGATCCCGGACCCGGGATCAGGCCGAGGTGGTCACCGTGCAGGACACCGTCGAGTTTGCGCCGCACCGTGAGTTCGAGCTTGCGCAGCGCCGCCGACAGCGCGGGGTCGCGGATCTGGCCGCGCTGCAGCGACGGCAGATCGACCGAACGGCCGTCGGAGGAGGTCACCGACCGCCCGCCACGCCCGCCCCGGCCGGGACAGCGGGCTGCGCCGTAGGACCTTGCTGCGGAATGGCATTCACCTGCGGCAGGGCGACGGTCTGCATGATGCGGTTGATCACGGTCTCGGCGGAGACCTCGTCGGCCAGCGCGTCGTAGGTCAGCACGAGGCGGTGGCGCAGCACGTCCGGGATCACCTCGACGACGTCCTGCGGGATCACGTAGTCGCGGCCCCGCACGAGCGCCAGTGCGCGGGCGGCGGCGATGATGCCGAGCGACGCACGCGGTGAGGCGCCGTAGGCGATCCACGACTTGGCGTCGGGCATGCCGAACTTCTCCGGTTCGCGCGTCGCGGTGACGATGCGGACCACGTAGTCGACCAGCGCGTGGTGCACGAACGTGTTCGCCGCGACGTCCTGCAGGCGCAGCAGGTCACCCGTGGCGAGGATCTGCTTGGGCTCCGGCGGCTTCACGCCCATCCGGTAGATGATCTCGCGCTCTTCCTCGGGCGACGGATAGTCGATGTTGAGCTTGAACAGGAACCGGTCGCGCTGCGCCTCGGGGAGTGCGTACACACCCTCCTGCTCGATCGGGTTCTGCGTCGCCATGACCAGGAACGGCTGCGGCAGTGGGAACGTCTTGCCGCCGATGGAGATCTTGCGCTCGGCCATCACCTCGAGAAGGGCGGACTGCACCTTCGCCGGAGCGCGGTTGATCTCGTCGGCGAGCAGGAAGTTCACCACCACGGGCCCGAGTTCGATGTCGAACTCCTCCTTGCCCTGGCGGAAGATGCGGGTACCGATGATGTCGGTGGGCACCAGGTCCGGGGTGAACTGGATGCGCGCGAACGTGCCGCCGACCACCTTGGCGAAGGTCTCGACCGCGAGCGTCTTGGCGACACCCGGAACACCCTCGAGCAGGACGTGCCCCTTGGCGAGGAGGCCGACGAGCATCCGTTCGACCAACCGGTCCTGACCGACGATGATGCGCTTGACCTCGAAGATCGCCCGCTCCAGGGTGTGCACCTCACCCTGCAGGCCACCGTTGTTCTGGGCACCGGCGGGAGGCTGCGGCGCGGCGTGGGAACCGGCGGGGTACCCCTGTGGGGGGTTCTGACCGGAATACCCTCCGGCGCCCTGCGGCGGCCCACTCGGTGACGTCATCGAGATCCTCCCACTGTTTTCGCTGGTCCTGCTGCGGACGCGAGGGCGCCCGCCGTCAACTATTCCAGGCACTGCGGGATCCGTCGACGTTGCCCGGCCCGCCTCAGGCTGTGCTCAGGATTCGATGATGCGCGCCACGTACGGCTGCAATCCGGCTTTGCGCACCGGGCTCACCGTCACCTTGCCCGCACTGCCGGAGGACTCGAGCATCTGACCGTTGCCGAGGTACATGGCCACGTGCTGGCTGCCGCCGGGGCCCCAGAACAACAGGTCGCCTCGTTTGGCCTGCGACGTGGGCACCTTGCGTCCGGTGTTGTACTGGTCGCCCGAGTACTTGGGGATCAACACCCCGACCCCGGCGTAGGAGAACTGGGTGAACCCCGAGCAGTCGTAGCCGACGATGTTGGCGCCCGAGTCGATGCCCCGGCTGGGGCCGTTGGGCTTCCCCCCGCCCCACGAGTAGGGCGTGCCCATCTGCGAAGCGCCCCGCCGGATCACGTACTCGATCGCCTGCGGGCCGCGCACCCGCCCCGGTGCCACCCCGGCGGGCGCCGAGGCGCCGCCGAGCCCGATGCTGGACAGGAACTTGCGGCCGAGGTCCATGGTGACCTGGGTGGCCTGGGCGGTGGCCGCCAGCGAGGCGTTGGCGATGGCCAGCGGATCCCCCGGCGCCCCCGCGCTGAGCAGTTTGGGCAGCGTGGGATCCCACTGGCCGTCGTCGGGGGCCGCCACCGCCGGGCCGGCCACACCGACCAGCACCGCGACGGCGGCAGCGGCCGCCACGAACACCTTGACGCCGTGGAACATCATGCGGCGCAACGACTTCAACAATCTCACCATTCGATCAACCGGGTCGCGTACGGGGTCATGCCGCTGGTGCGCACCGGCGAGATCTTGACCACCGACCCGGTGTAGGGGGCTTCGAGCATCTGACCGTCGCCGAGGTAGAGCGCGACGTGCTGGCTGGCGTTGGGTCCCCAGAACAACATGTCGCCGCGGCGCATCTGCGAGTTGGGCACCTTGCGGCCGGCGTTGTACTGCGAGCCGGAGTAGTGGTCGAGCTTGATGCCGACGCCGGCGAAGGCGTACAGCATCAGGCCGGAGCAGTCGAAGCCGACCGTGCCTGCCCCCGAGTCGATTCCGCGGCTGGGGCCGGCCGCGTTGCCGCCGCCCCACGAGTACGGCACACCCATCTGCGACATGGCGCGGCGGATGACGTACTCGGTGGCCTGACGGCCGTAGACCCGCGGGATGGCGCCGTTGGTGTAGCCGCTCGGCGTGGGCAGCAGACCGATCTTCTGCAGGAAGGTGCGGCCCATCTGCTGGGTGACCTGTGCCGAGGTCGCGGTGATACCCAGGACGGCGTTGATGATCGCGATCGGGTCGCCGCTGACGAACGCGCTGGGGATCGCGGGCAGCGTGGGATCCCAGGCGGTGTTCCAGTTGGCGGCAGCCGGGGCCGGGGTGCCGGCCGCCCGGTCCCAGTTCGCGGCCGGATTCGGCGCCTTGGCCTGCGGTGCGGCCGCCGGGGCGGGCGCCGCGGACGCCGACGCCTTGCGCACCTCGGCGAGGCGGGCCTGGGCGGCCGCCCGCTCGGCGGTGAGCCGGTTGAGCTCCGACTGCTGGCCGGCGAAGTTGCGCTGGGCCTCGGTGAGCGCGGCCACCGCCGTGCGCTGGCTGGCCTCCGCGTCGGCGGCGGCCTGATCGGCCTTCTGCTTGGCCAGCCGCGCCGCCGACTCCTTGTTGACCTGTTCGGTGCGGGCCCGCTGCAGGTTCTCGATCACGCGTGCCGAGCTGATCGACAGGGTGTCGGCGGTCGAGGCGGTGCGCAGGACGTCGGCGGGGTCGGCGGCCGTCACGTAGGACGCGGACGGACCGCTGACGTAGGTGGCGGCGGCGAAGCTGTCGAACCTCTTCTGTGCCGCGGCGATCGCGATGTTGGCGTCCTCGATCCCGCGCCGGCTGGCCTCGAGATCGCGCTGGGCCGTCGCCGCCGCGTCCCGGGCGTTCTGCACGTCGAGGATCGCCTTGTTGACGCCTTCCTGTGTGCTCTGCACGGCGGCGCCCAGTTCCTGCAGCTTCTGGTTGGCGTTGGCGACCGCGGCCACCAGAGTCGCGACGCCGTCGGTGTCCGCCGATCCGGGCGCCCCGCTCCAGAGCGCCGTGGACATCAGGAGTCCGACCGTGAGGGGCAGCGCGCACATCCGGCCCACAAGCCGGGAAGCGGAGGCGCGAGCGGTGCGTCTCATTCGACTCAAGTCTCCTAGGGGTCGACGCGAACGTGGCGGCACGTCCGGGAGGGGCACCGATGCACACAAGTCACATCAGGCACAGCGACAACATTGGGTACCGAATGCACCGTACGTCACAATCGACGCTAAAGAAACTTTAGTAACAAATTACATGTTTGTAATTGAAATAACTGTTATCGAATGGTGATGTTCGAATTGACGCAGCGCCGCGACGGCGGGCGTCAGCGCAGGTCAGCGTCGGTGGCAGCGGCCTCGGCGGCGGCCGCGCGTTTCCCTCGAATCTGTAACCAACGGGTGGCGGCAGTGACCGCGGCCACCCCGATAACGAGAACAATCGTCAATGCGGTCCAGGGAAAGTCCGGCGTCGTGAGTTGGCTGACGAAATTCTTCGAGGACTGCACCGGATCGCCGGTCTTGGCGAGGTCCTGGCCGGCCTCGAGCGTGACGCGGTCGAAGGTCGGACTGTAGGTCCCCGCGTAGGACGGGCTCAGCGCCAGCACGGTCGAACCCGGATAGGCGTGCCCGACCTCGGTGGCGATGTCGCGAAGCGGCGTGTCGAGGTGCGGGTTCGTGTCGATGACGACGATCTTCAGATCGATCCCGTCGGCCCGGGCCTCCGACACCACCTGGCGCAGCGCCGCCTCGTCGGCGCCGGGGGCACTCACCCCGTCGTCCCCCACGTCGGCGATCACCTTGTTCATGTCCACATCCGGCGGGATGAACCCGGGCAGATGGGGAATGACGTGCGGCATGAGGAAGCCCTGAGTCACAGGCAGCACCGTACCGCGCGAGCGGGTACCCGGGTGGCAGCACCCGCACGTGACGACGAGACTTACCTACGGACCCGACGCAGCCCTGGGGTGTTTGCAGGACAAGCGTACTGTTAGAATCAGAGGCGCCGCCGACACAGCCCGTCGCGGCGAGAACAACCGGGAGTTGATGTGAGCAGCAAGGATTCTTTTGGAGCCCGTGACACCCTGAAGGTCGGGGACCAGTCGTACGAAATCTACCGCCTCGACGCCGTTCCCGGCACGGACAAGCTGCCGTACAGCCTCAAGGTGCTCGCGGAGAACCTGCTGCGCACCGAGGACGGCGCGAACATCACCAAGGACCACATCGAGGCCATCGCGAACTGGGACCCCGAGGCCGATCCCAGCATCGAGATCCAGTTCACCCCCGCGCGCGTGATCATGCAGGACTTCACCGGCGTGCCCTGCATCGTCGACCTCGCCACCATGCGCGAGGCGGTCGGCGAACTCGGCGGCGATCCGCAGAAGGTCAACCCGCTCGCGCCCGCCGACCTCGTCATCGACCACTCCGTGATCGCCGACCTGTTCGGCCGCGCCGACGCCTTCGAGCGCAACGTCGAGATCGAGTACGAGCGCAACGGCGAGCGCTACCAGTTCCTGCGCTGGGGCCAGGGCGCCTTCGACGACTTCAAGGTCGTACCGCCCGGCACCGGCATCGTCCACCAGGTCAACATCGAGTACCTGGCCAGCGTCGTCATGTCCCGCGGTCGGGCGGGCAAAGATGGGGCGGGTGAGATCCAGGTCGCCTACCCCGACACCTGCGTGGGCACCGACAGCCACACCACCATGGAGAACGGCCTCGGCGTGCTGGGCTGGGGCGTCGGCGGCATCGAGGCCGAGGCCGCCATGCTCGGCCAGCCGGTGTCGATGCTCATCCCCCGCGTCGTCGGATTCAAGCTGACCGGCGAGCGCCGCGCCGGCGTCACCGCCACCGACGTGGTGCTGACCGTCACCGAGATGCTGCGCAAGCACGGCGTGGTCGGCAAGTTCGTCGAGTTCTACGGCGAGGGCGTCGCCGAGGTGCCGCTGGCCAACCGCGCCACGCTGGGCAATATGAGCCCCGAATTCGGTTCCACCGCAGCTATTTTCCCGATCGACGACGTGACGATCGACTACCTGCGGATGACCGGCCGCAGCGACGAGCAGCTGGCGCTGGTCGAGGCCTACGCCAAGGAACAGGGCATGTGGCACGACCCCAGCCGCGAGCCGAAGTTCTCCGAGTACCTCGAACTCGACCTGGCCGACGTGGTCCCGTCCATCGCCGGACCGAAGCGCCCGCAGGACCGCATCGCCCTCGACGACGCGAAGTCGGCGTTCCGCAAGGACATCCACAACTACGTCACCAACGGCAACTCGGCCCCCGAGAGCCCGCTCGACGAGGCCGTCGAGGAGACCTTCCCGGGCAGCGATCCGGTGTCGCTGTCGTTCTCGGACGAGGTCGACGAGCCCGCCCACTCGGCGGCCATCGGCGCCGACGGCCGGCCCACCAACCCGGTGAAGGTCAGCTCCGCCGAACGCGGTGAGTTCATCCTCGATCACGGTGCCGTGGTGATCGCCGCGATCACCTCCTGCACCAACACCTCCAACCCCGAGGTGATGCTGGGCGCGGCGCTGCTGGCGAAGAAGGCCGTCGAGAAGGGCCTGACCGCCAAGCCGTGGGTGAAGACCACGATGGCGCCGGGTTCGCAGGTCGTCACCGACTACTACGAGAAGGCCGGGCTGTGGCCCTACCTGGAGAAGCTGGGCTTCTTCCTGGTCGGCTACGGCTGCACCACGTGCATCGGCAACTCGGGCCCGCTCCCGGAGGAGATCAGCCAGGCCATCAACGACAACGATCTGTCGGTGACCGCGGTGCTGTCGGGCAACCGCAACTTCGAGGGCCGGATCAACCCGGACGTGAAGATGAACTACCTGGCGTCCCCGCCGCTGGTGATCGCCTACGCGCTGGCCGGCAGCATGGACTTCGACTTCGAGTCCGACTGCCTGGGCACCGACAACGAGGGCAATCAGGTGTTCCTCAAGGACATCTGGCCCACCCAGCAGGAGATCAACGAGACCATCGCCTCGGCGATCAACACCGAGATGTTCGTCAAGAACTACGCCGACGTGTTCAAGGGCGACGAGCGCTGGCGCAGCCTGCCGACTCCCAGCGGTGACACCTTCGAGTGGGCCGAGGAGTCGACCTACGTGCGCAAACCTCCGTACTTCGACGGGATGCCCGCCGAGCCGGAGCCGGTCAGCGACATCACCGGGGCGCGGGTGCTGGCCCTGCTGGGCGATTCGGTCACCACCGACCACATCTCCCCCGCGGGCAGCATCAAACCGGGCACCCCGGCCGCGCAGTACCTCGAGTCGCACGGTGTGGAGAAGAAGGACTACAACTCCTACGGATCGCGCCGCGGCAACCACGAGGTCATGATCCGGGGCACGTTCGCCAACATCCGGCTCAAGAACCAGCTGCTCGACGACGTGTCCGGTGGCTACACGCGGGACTTCACCAAGGGTGGCGAGCAGGCGTTCATCTACGACGCCGCGCAGAACTACGCCGAACAGAACATCCCGCTGGTGGTGCTGGGCGGCAAGGAGTACGGCTCCGGCTCCTCGCGCGACTGGGCCGCCAAGGGCACCCGGCTGCTCGGTGTGCGGGCCGTGATCACCGAGTCCTTCGAACGGATCCACCGCTCGAACCTCATCGGCATGGGCGTCATCCCGCTGCAGTTCCCCGAAGGCGAGTCGGCGGCGTCGCTCAAGCTCGACGGCACCGAGACGTTCGACATCACCGGCATCGAGGCGCTCAACGAGGGCAAGACGCCCAAGACGGTGCACGTCACCGCCACCAAGGAGGACGGCTCCAAGGTCGAGTTCGACGCGGTGGTGCGCATCGACACCCCCGGTGAGGCGGACTACTACCGCAACGGCGGCATCCTGCAGTACGTGCTGCGCAACATGCTGAAGTCCAAGTAACCCACCGGAATCTGGACTGATGCCGCGGGTTACCGACGATCATCTGGCGGCGCGCCGCCGTCAGATCCTCGACGGCGCCCGGCGCTGCTTCGCGGAGTACGGGTACGACAAGGCGACCGTGCGGCGGCTCGAACACACCATCGGGCTGTCGCGCGGCGCCATCTTCCACCACTTCAAGGACAAGGACACCCTGTTCTTCGAATTGGCCCGCGAGGACGCCGAACGGATGGCCGACGTGGCCTCCCGGGAGGGTCTGATCCAGGTCATGCGTGACCTGCTCGCAGCGCCGGACCAGTTCGACTGGCTGGCCACACGCCTGGAGATCGCGCGCAAACTGCGCAACGACCCGGTGTTCCACCAGGGGTGGGAGGAACGCTCCGCCGAACTGTCGGCCGCCACCTCGGCGCGGCTGAGCAGGCAGAAGCAGGCCGGCCGGCTACGTGAAGACGTACCGAGCGAGGTGCTGCAGACCTACCTCGACCTGGTGCTCGACGGGCTCGTCGCGCGCCTGGCCTCCGGGGACGACCCGAAGAAGCTCGGCGCCGTCCTCGACCTCGTCGAGGCGTCGGTGCGGCAGCAGGGTTCCGGCGTCAGTTGACGCTGGTGCGGCGCGATCGGTGGTTCGGGCCACCGCGGCTGCGCATCGTCGTCCCCGATTCGCGCAGCATGCTGTGGATCGAACCGTAGGAACGACCGGTCGAGGCCACCAGCGCCCGGATGCTCGCGCCCCCTTCGTAGGCGGTCCGCAACTCGTTGAGTAGTTCTTCCCGGGACTTGTTGGACTTCTTCATGACGTCTCCCCGCTGTTGATGCCCCCGACAGCGTGGATCGGATACCCCGCACCGGAAACGCTAACCAGCGCCCCGGTGACATTTCGTCAATCGGTTCGTCATCTGGACGGAAAACCGACACCGCTCAAGCGAGTTCGATGAGTTCCCGGTACTCGTCGGACCAGAAGTCCTCGGTCCCGTCGGGCAGCAGCACGACCCGCTGCGGTTCGAGCGCCTCGGCGGCGCCCGGATCGTGGGTCACCAGCACCACGGCACCCTGGTAGCTGCGCAGCGCGTCCAGCACCTGCTCGCGCGAGGCGGGGTCGAGGTTGTTGGTGGGCTCGTCGAGCAGCAGCACGTTGGCCGTGGACGCCACCAGACCGGCCAGCGCCAGCCGGGTCTTCTCACCGCCGGACAGGGTGCCGGCCGGCTGGTCCAACTGCGCGCCGCTGAACATGAACGCACCGAGCAGGCCGCGCAGCTCCTGCTCACCGGTGTCAGGGGCGGCGTGGCGGATGTTCTCCCACACGCTGGCCTCACCGTCGAGCGTGTCGTGTTCCTGGGCGAAGTAGCCCACCTTCAGCCCGTGCCCGGGTTCGAGACCACCGGAGTCGGGCGTCTCCACCCCGGCCAGCAGCCGCAGCAGGGTCGTCTTCCCCGCACCGTTGAGCCCGAGAACCACGACCCGCGACCCGCGGTCGATCGCCAGGTCGACGCCGGTGAACACCTCGAGCGAGCCGTAGTTCTTGGTCAGTCCCTTCACCACCAGCGGAGTGCGACCGCAGGGCGCCGGTGTCGGGAACTTGATCCGGGCCACCTTGTCGGCCACCCGTTCCTCGTCGAGCGAGGCCATCATGCGGTCGGCACGTCGCAGCATGTTCTGTGCGGCAACGGCTTTGGTGGCCTTGGCGCCCATCTTGGCGGCCTGGGCCCGCAACGCCGACGCCTTGCGCTCGGCATTGGCCCGTTCCCGGCGACGGCGCTGCTCGTCGGTGGCCCTGGCATCGAGGTACTTCTGCCACGACATGTTGTACACGTCGACCTCGCCGCGGACCGCGTCGAGGAACCACACCCTGTTCACCACCGCCGCCAGCAGGTCGACGTCGTGGCTGATGACCACGAGTCCGCCGGTGTGGCTCTGCAGGAAGTCGCGCAGCCAGGTGATGGAGTCGGCGTCGAGGTGGTTCGTCGGCTCGTCGAGCAGCAGTGTGGTCGCCGACCCGGAGCCGCTGTCACTGGCCGCGAACAGGATGCGCGCGAGCTCGACCCGCCGCCGCTGACCACCGGAGAGGGTGCGCAGCGGTTGGGTCAGCACGCGTTCGGGCAGACCGAGGCTCGCGCAGATGCGGCCCGCCTCGCTCTCGGCGGCGTACCCGCCGAGTGCGGCGAAGCGCTCCTCGAGCTGGCCGTAGCGGCGCACCGCCTTGTCACGGGCGGCGTCGTCGGCCACCTCGGCCATCAGTACCTGCTGCTTCTCGAGGTCGGCCAGCAACGTGTCGAGCCCACGCGCCGACAGCACGCGGTCGCGGGCCAGCACGTCGAGGTCGCCCTCGCGTGGGTCCTGCGGCAGGTAACCGACCTCGCCGGTGCGGGTGATGGTGCCGGCGTAGGGTTCGCCTTCGCCGGCGAGGATGCGCATGGTGGTCGTCTTGCCTGCGCCGTTGCGTCCGACCAGGCCGATCCGGTCCCCCGGCTGGACGCGCAGCGCCGTGCCGTCGGTGGAGAGCAGGGTGCGCGCCCCGGCGCGGACCTCGAGGTCCGTTGCGGTGATCACGGGCGCGGTTCCTCCATGCGGGGGTGGTGACGAATTCGGGCGCGGCGAAGCCGCCGCCAGGCACTGGCTACTTCGAGGCTACTTGCCGGTCGCCGCCGGGCGCCAACTGATTACGGCCGCCGTGGCGACGCTCACGGTTTGTCGTCGGTGAACACCGGCGGACGCTTCTCGGCACGGGCCGCGACCGCTTCCTCGAAGTTGGCGGTGAGCAGCCGCACGTAGAGCTGGCCGAGGCCTTCGGCCTGCATGTGCCCTTCGAGACCGGCGGCGTCCAGACCGCTCCACAACGTGCGTTTGGTCAGCTCGACTCCTGGTCGGGAGAACCCGGCGATGCGCTCGGCCATCTCGCAGCAGACGTCGAGCAGTTCGGCCTCGGGCACCGTGCGCGACACCAGGCCGATGCGCTGCGCCTCGTCGGCGTCGACGTCGCGGCCGGTGAGCATGATCTCGAACGCCCGGGAGGAGCCGATGGCGCGCGGCAGCAGGTAGCTCAGCCCGAGTTCGCTGGCCGTCAGGCCGTTGTTGATGCCGGCCGCCCGGAAGTACGCCCCCGATGCCGCCACCCGGATGTCGGCGGCCAGCGCCAGGCACAGCCCGCCGCCGATCGCGGCGCCGTTGACCGCGGCGATGACAGGCTGGTGCATCTTGCGCAGCGCGAGGATGACGTCGTCGAGGATCTCCATCGACCGCAACCCGAACGAGGGCCGGGTCAGACCGCTGACGTGCGGGACCGAGCCGGCCGACTTGTGGTCGGCACCGGAGGAGAAACCCCGTCCGGCGCCGGTGAGCACGACCGCTCGGACCTCGTTGTCGTAGGTCAACTCCCGGAGCACGTCGCGCAACGGCACCATGACGTCGAACGCCATGGAGTTCATCCGCTCCGGCCGGTTGAGCGTCACCACCGCCACCTGTGGGCGGGGTCGGTCGACAAGGACGTAGGAGTCGTACGAGTCGTGCGAGTCGTGCGCGGTCACGCAGTGCACGCTATCGCGTGCGCACGTCACTCGGTGGAGGCGTTCTCCTGCGCGGCGATCGCGGCGTCGATGTCGAACTCCTTGACCTTCTGCACGAGATCCTCGAGCGCGGCGGGCGGAAGGGCACCGGCCTGGTTGAATACCAGCTTGCCCTTTTTGAAGGCCATCAGGGTGGGGATGGAGCGGATGTCCGCGGCGGCGGCGAGCTGCTGTTCGGCCTCGGTGTCGACCTTGGCGTAGACGACGTCCGGGTGCTTCTCGGACGACGCCGCGAAAGTCGGCGCGAATTGCTTACAGGGACCGCACCACGACGCCCAGAAATCGACGAGCACGATCTCGTTGCCGTTGATCGTGTCGTTGAACTGATCTGCGGTGATGTCTTGGGTAGCCACGGTTGTCCTAACGCTGGGGTCAGGTGATGTGTTCCCCCGGTCGTGGACGGCAAAACCGTCGGTCGCAGCGGCGCGCCGGACCGGCACCGTGTCAGTCGCGCGATTCGTTCTCGGCCCCGTCGAGTGCCTGCTGGGCGAGTGCGGCCGCCAGCGCGGCGTTCAGCAGCAGTTCCCGGCGCCGCGCCGGCCACCAGAACAGGTCGATGGCCAGCAGGCCGAGGTAGACGCACGACGCGGCGGTCTCGCGCACCGAACCGGCCACCGCATCCCAGGCCGCGGTGCCCAACGCCACCACGATCACCAGCCACACCACCCAGCGGTAGGGGTGGAGACGCTCGGCGGCGGCCCGCAGACCCGCGCTGTACTCGACGACGCCGGCGGCCAACCGGGGGTCGTCGACGCGATAGCCGCGGCGTGCCGCGCGGACGATGGCCACCCGTTCGGCACCGGTGAAGCCGGCCGAGCCGGGCCAGAACCGGTTCATCCGCCGGACGGTCCACCCGCCGAGGACGGCGCCGGTGACGACGAACACGATGGCACCGACCGCGAGCAACCCGGAGTCGAGAAGCGCCAGCGCGCCGAAGAACAGCCCGGTCGTCGCGCCGATCACCAGCCCCCGGGTGAGCACCCCACCGCGCCACCCGGTGGCGGGAACCGTCATCACAGCGAGATTGTCACCCGCCGGACGACGTCACGGAGTCAGACGGTGAAACCGAGGGCACGCAGCTGTTCGCGGCCGTCCTCGGTGATCTTGTCCGGACCCCACGGCGGGTTCCACACCCAGTTGATCTTGATCTCCTTGACCAGTCCGGCACCGACCAGCGCGGTGCGCGACTGGTCCTCGATGACGTCGGTCAGCGGGCACGCCGCCGAGGTGAGCGTCATGTCGATCAACGCCACGTCCCCCGCGTCACCCTTCTCGACGTCGAGTCCGTACACCAGACCGAGATCGACGACGTTGATGCCGAGTTCGGGGTCGACCACGTCACGCATCGCCTCTTCGATGTCGGCGAGCAGTTCCTCGTTGGGTGCGGTCATGCCATCTCCTCCGAATCGTGGGACGCCTGGGCCACGGCGTCCTTGAAAGCCATCCATCCCAGCAGCGCGCACTTGACCCGCGCCGGGTACTTCGAGACCCCGGCGAAGGCGATGCCGTCGCCGAGCACGTCCTCGTCCCCCTCGATGGTGCCGCGCGACGAGACCATCTCGGTGAACGCCGCCACGGTCTTGAGCGCGTCGCCGACCGTCGCCCCGATCACCTGATCGGTGAGCACCGACGTCGAGGCCTGGCTGATCGAGCAGCCCTGCCCGTCGTAGGAGACGTCCGCGACCGTCTCACCGTCGTCGCCGAGGGCCACCCTCAGCGTCACCTCGTCACCGCACGTGGGGTTGACGTGGTGCACCTGCGCGCCGAACGGTTCGCGCAGCCCGCGGTGATGCGGATGCTTGTAGTGGTCCAGGATCACTTCCTGGTAGATCTGCTCGAGCCGCACCGCTACCTGCCGAAGAACTCGACCGCGTGGCGGACACCGGCCACCAGCCGCTCGACCTCGTCGAGGGTGTTGTACACCGCGAACGACGCCCGCGCGGTGGCGGTGATGCCGAACCGGCGGTGCAACGGCCACGCGCAGTGGTGGCCGACCCGCACGGCGACCCCGTCGTCGTCGAGCACCTGGCCCACGTCGTGGGCGTGGACACCGTCGACCACGAAACTCACCGGGGACCCGCGGTCGACCGTCGAACGCGGCCCCACGATGCGCACACCGTCGATGCCGGACAACCCGTCGAGTGCGGCGGCGACCAGTTCGGCCTCGTGCGCCTCGACCTCGGCCATTCCGATCGTCGACAGGTAGCATGCCGCGGCGGCCAGCCCGACCACCTGGGAGGTCATCGGGGTGCCAGCCTCGAAGCGCTGCGGCGCGGGCGCGTAGGTGGCGCCCTCCATGGTGACGGTCTCGATCATCGACCCGCCGGTGAGGAACGGCGGCATCTCGGCCAGCAGCTCACGCCGGCCGTACAGCACGCCGATCCCGTTGGGACCCAACATCTTGTGGCCGGAGAACGCGGCGTAGTCGACGCCGAGGGCGTGGAAGTCGATCGGCTGGTGCGGCACCGACTGGCAGGCGTCGAGCACCGTCAGCGCGCCGACCGCCTTGGCTCGCGACACCAGTTCACCGACCGGGGCGACGGCACCGGTCACGTTCGAATGATGGGTGAAGGCAACGACTTTCACGCGCTCGTCCAGCTGCAGCGAGTCCAGGTCGATACGGCCGTCCTCGGTGACCGAGTACCACTTCAGGGTGGCGCCGGTCCGGCGGGCCAGCTCCTGCCACGGGATCAGGTTGGCGTGGTGTTCGAGTTCGGTGGTGACGATGACGTCGCCAGGACGGACGGCGTGACCCTCGAACCGTTCGTCACCCAGTACGTAGGCGACGAGGTTGAGCGCCTCGGTGGCGTTCTTGGTGAACACCAGCTCGTCGGTGTCGGCACCGACGAACGCCGCGATCGCGCCGCGGCCGTCCTCGTAGGCGTCGGTCGACTCCTCCATCAACTGATGCGCACCCCGGTGCACCGCACCGTAGGACGTGGTCAGGAAATCGCGTTCGGCGTCGAGCACCTGCAGCGGACGCTGCGAGGTGGCACCCGAATCCAGGTAGGCCAGTTGCTGTCCGCCGCGCATCACCCGCTGCAGGATCGGGAAGTCCGCGCGGATCCCGGTCACGTCCAGCCGGCTCGCTGCGGTCGTCATCGCAACACGCCTCCTTACGCGCCCGCCGCCGCAGCCTGCTGGGTGAACCGCACGTAGCCGTTCGCCTCGAGTTCGTCGGCGAGCTCCGGCCCGGCGGACTCCACGATGCGACCGCCCACGAACACGTGGACGAACTGCGGCTGGATGTAGCGCAGGATGCGGGTGTAGTGGGTGATCAGCAGCACGCCGCCGTCGTTCTCGGCCGCGTACCGGTTCACACCCTCGCTGACCACGCGCAGCGCGTCGACGTCGAGACCGGAGTCGGTCTCGTCGAGGATCGCGATCTTCGGCTTGAGCAGCGACAGCTGCAGGATCTCATGACGCTTCTTCTCACCGCCCGAGAAGCCCTCGTTCACACTGCGTTCCGAGAACGCCGGATCGATCTCGAGGTCGTCCATCGCGGACTTGACCTCTTTGACCCAGTGCCGCAGCTTGGGGGCCTCACCGCGCACGGCGGTGGCGGCGGTGCGCAGGAAGTTCGACATCGACACCCCCGGCACCTCGACCGGGTACTGCATCGCGAGGAACAGCCCGGCGCGTGCACGTTCGTCGACGCTCATCTCCAGCACGTCCTGGCCGTCGAGGGTGATCGAACCGGAGGTCACCGTGTACTTCGGATGACCGGCGACCGCATACGACAGCGTCGACTTGCCGGATCCGTTGGGACCCATCAGCGCATGCGTCTCCCCCGAGTTCACGGTGAGGTTCACGCCCTTGAGGATGGGCTTGGCCTCGGCTCCAGCGTCTCCGGCGGCACCGGCCGATTCGACGCTGACGTGCAGATCTTTGATTTCCAGTGTGGACATTACGAATTGCTTCCTTCAGTGAGCTCGAGTTCGCGTTCGATGGCGGCGGTGAGGCGTTCGCGCACGGCGGGCACCGCGATCTTGCCGATGATCTCGCCGAAGAACCCGCGCACGATCAGCCGGCGCGCCTGGTCTTCGGGGATGCCGCGGGCCTGCAGGTAGAACATCTGCTCGTCGTCGAACCTGCCGGTGGCACTGGCGTGTCCGGCGCCGACGATCTCGCCGGTCTCGATCTCGAGGTTGGGGACCGAGTCGGCCCGGGCGCCGTCGGTGAGGACCAGGTTGCGGTTCACCTCGAAGGTGTCCGTACCGGTGGCCTCCGCCCGGATCAGCACGTCGCCCACCCACACGGCGTGGGCATCGGGTTTGTCGGAGCTCGGATCGCCCTGCAGCGCACCCTTGTACAACACGTCGGACTTGCAGTTCGGCTGCGCGTGGTCGACGAGCAGACGGGATTCGAAGTGCTGGCCGTCGTCGGCGAAGTAGGTGCCGAGCATCTTCGCGTCGCCGCCCGGTGCGGTGAACCGCACGGTGGCGGTGGTGCGCACGACGTCGCCGCCCAGCGTCACGTTGACGTGACCGAGCACCGAATCCTTGCCGAGGCGGGCGTGATGGGAGCTGACGTGCACCGTGTCGTCGGCCCAGTCGGCGATCCAGATGACCCCGAGGCCCGCCGAATCGCCGACGATGATCTCGACGTTGTCGGCGTAGGTGCCGCTGCCGCGCAGATCGACGACGACGATCGCGCGCGACAGTTCCTCGACGCGGATCTGCAGGTGGCCGTAGGCGACCTCGCCGGCGCCGGGACCGCTGACGACGATCTCGATGGGTTCGGCCACCTCGGTGTCGCGCGCCACGGTCACCACCGTCGCGGACTGGAACGAGGAGAACGCTTGCGCCGCAACCCGATCCGACGGAACACCACCCTCGCCGAGCCGCGCGTCACCGCGCTCGACCGTCTCGACGGTGACGCCGGGCCGCTCGGTCACGGTGACCTGCGCCTGTCCGGTCGCCACCGCGGAGCCGTCGTGCAGGCCGCGCAGGCGGCGCAGCGGGGTGAACCGCCACATCTCGTCGCGACCGCCGGGCACCTCGAAGGCGTTGACGTCGAACGAGGAGAACAGCTCACCCTTGTTCAGTGCGGAACCGGCGGGTGTCCCCTCCGCTGCCGCAGTCAGATTCGAAGCCACTTAGCCGACCGCCCCTTCCATCTGCAGTTCGATCAGACGGTTGAGCTCGAGGGCGTACTCCATCGGCAGTTCCTTGGCGATCGGCTCGACGAAGCCGCGCACGACCATCGCCATCGCCTCGTCCTCGGTCAGCCCGCGGCTCATCAGGTAGAACATCTGATCCTCGCTGACCTTCGACACGGTCGCCTCGTGCCCCATTGTCACGTCGTCCTCGCGGATGTCGACGTAGGGATAGGTGTCGCTGCGGCTGATCGTGTCGACCAGCAGCGCATCGCATTTCACGCTGGACCGGGAACCGTGGGCGCCCTTGTTCACCTGGACCAGGCCGCGGTAGGAGGCGCGGCCACCGCCGCGGGCCACCGACTTGGACACGATGTTCGACGACGTCCTGGGCGCCAGGTGCAGCATCTTGGCGCCGGTGTCCTGGTGCTGGCCCTCACCGGCGAACGCGACCGAGAGCACCTCGCCCTTGGCGTGCTCACCTGTCATCCACACGGCCGGGTACTTCATCGTGACCTTGGAGCCGATGTTGCCGTCGATCCACTCCATGGTGGCGCCCGCCTCGGCGCGCGCCCGCTTGGTCACCAGGTTGTAGACGTTGTTCGACCAGTTCTGGATGGTCGTGTAGCGGCAGCGGCCACCGGGCTTGACGATGATCTCGACGACCGCGGAGTGCAGCGAGTCGCTCTTGTAGATCGGCGCGGTGCAGCCCTCGACGTAGTGCACGTAGGCGTCCTCGTCGACGATGATCAGCGTCCGCTCGAACTGACCCATGTTCTCGGTGTTGATCCGGAAGTAGGCCTGCAGCGGGATGTCGACGTGCACACCCTTCGGGACGTAGATGAACGAACCGCCCGACCACACCGCGGTGTTGAGCGCCGAGAACTTGTTGTCCCCGGCAGGGATCACGGTGCCGAAGTACTGCTTGAACAGCTCCGGGTGCTCGCGCAGACCGGAGTCGGTGTCGAGGAAGATCACGCCCTGGGCCTCGAGGTCCTCGCGGATCTGGTGGTACACCACCTCGGACTCGTACTGGGCGGCGACACCGGAGACCAGGCGCTGCTTCTCCGCCTCGGGGATCCCGAGCTTGTCGTAGGTGTTGCGGATGTCCTCGGGCAGGTCGTCCCAGGTGGCCGCCTGCTTCTCCGTGGAGCGCACGAAGTACTTGATGTTGTCGAAGTCGATGCCATCGAGGTTGCTGCCCCAGTTCGGCATCGGCTTCTTGTCGAACGTGCGCAGCGCGCGCAGGCGGATGTCGAGCATCCACTCCGGCTCGTTCTTCTTGGCCGAGATGTCGCGCACCACCGCCTCGGACAGGCCGCGCTGTGCGCTGGCGCCCGCGACGTCGGAGTCCGCCCAGCCGTAGCCGTAGCGGCCCAGCGAGGCGATGGCCTCCTCCTGCGACAGTGGCTCTCCGAGCTTGTGCTCCGGGGTGACGGCTGTCGTCTCCGGGGTGGCGGTCATGTCGACGCTCCTCCAGCGGTCGTAACGGATCCGGCGCGGGCTGTGCGCCGGGGGGATTCTTGCTTGTCGGGCTGCAGCGGTACGTGGGTGGTGCAGGCACAGTCGCCGTTGACAATCGTGGCCAGCCGCTGCACGTGCGTGCCGAGGATCTCGGCGAAGGCCTCACGTTCGGCTTCGCACAACTCCGGGAACTCCTCGGCGACGTGCGAGACCGGGCAGTGGTGCTGACAGATCTGCACCCCGTCGATCGGACCGCTGACGCGGGTGGTGGTGGTCGCGTACCCGGCCTCGGTGAGCGCGTCGGCCACCCGGCCCGCAGTGGTTTCAACACCATCGACCCCCTCGGTTACTCCCGAGAGGATGGTGTCGATTCGGCGTCGGGCGAAGGTCCGCACGGCGTCGTCGCCGCCGATCTCCCGTAGCTGCCGCATCGCGGCCACGGCGAGGTCGTCGTAGGTGTGGCCCAGCTTCGCCCGGCCGGCCGCGGTCAACCGGTAGCGCTTGGCCGGACGCCCCCGCCCGCTGTGCTGCCACGCCGCCGCCGGGGCGGCCTGCGCGTCACCGGCCTCGATCAGCGCGTCCAGATGCCGCCGGACCCCGGCCGCCGAGATGCCCAGCCGTTCGCCGATGGCCGATGCGGTGACCGGGCCCTGCAGCAACACCTGGATGATCGCGCCGCGGGTATGCCCGTCCGAGACGTGCGCGGCGGACACGCCTGCAGCCTCGGTGGGGATTTTCACAACACCATTGTGACGGAATTCGACAGGCCCTTCCACCAAGGTCACCCTTAGTCCGGCGTGATAGTTCCCATAGCGTCGGCGGTTAGTCTGCTCGAATGGCTCGTTTCGCCGGGCGGCTGCAGTCCTTCAGTACCTCGATCGCCCGCTGGCACGGCGACGAGCGCATTGTCGGCTCACCGCTGACCGAAGCCGACCTGGTCGCACTGCGCCGGACTCGGCTGTTCGGCGCCACCGGCACCGTGCTGATGGCGATCGGCGCACTGGGCGCCGGCGCCCGCCCGGTCGTGCAGGACCCCACCTTCGGTGTCCGGTTGCTCAACCTGCCGTCCCGGATCCAGACCGTCTCGCTGACCATGACGACGACCGGTGCGGTGATGATGGCGCTGGCCTGGCTGATGCTCGGCCGCTTCGCCCTCGGCAGCCGCCGGATGTCGCGCAGCCAGACCGACCGCACGCTACTGCTGTGGGCCATCCCCCTGCTCATCGCACCGCCGATGTACAGCAAGGACGTCTACTCCTACCTCGCGCAGAGCGAGATCGCGCTGCAGGGACTCGACCCGTACAAGGTCGGCCCGGCCACCGGGCTGGGGCTCGATCACGTGTTCACGCTGTCGGTCCCCAGCCTGTGGCGCGAGACGCCCGCGCCGTACGGACCGCTGTTCCTGTGGATCGGGGAGACCATCTCCTCGATCACCGGCGAGAACATCGTGTGGGCGGTGCTGTTCCACCGACTGATCGTGCTGGCCGGGGTCGGGCTCATCGTGTGGGCCACCCCTCGGCTGGCCCGCCGCTGCGGCGTCGCCGAGGTCAGCGCGCTGTGGCTGGGCCCGTGCAATCCGCTGCTGTTCATGCATCTGGTCGCCGGCATCCACAACGAGGCGCTGATGCTCGGGCTGATGCTGGCCGGCACCGAGTTCGCGCTGCGCGGGGTCGACGCTGCCAGTCCCCTCGTGCCGCGACCGCTGCAGTGGCCGTCGGGCCGCCAACAGTGGGCGCGCTGGTACCCGATGGCGATGCTGCTCGCCGGGACCGTGCTGATCGCGATGTCGTCGCAGGTGAAGTTGCCGTCGCTGCTGGCGCTCGGCTTCGTGGCGATGGCGCTGGCCTGCCGGTGGGGCGGCACGGTGAAGGCCTTCTTCATCGCCGGCGGGTCGCTGACGGCGGTCGCGGTGGCGGTGATGGCGGTGATCGGCTGGGCCAGCGGGCTGGGCTTCGGCTGGTTGTTCACCCTCGGCACCGCCAACGTGGTGCGCAGCTGGATGTCGCCGCCGACGCTGATCGCGCTCGGCACCGGCCAGGTCGGCATCCTGCTCGGCCTGGGCGACCACACCACGGCGATCCTCGGCCTCACCCGTGCGATCGGTGTGAGCATCATCGCAGTCCTGGTCAGTGGTCTGTTGCTGGCGGTGCTGCGCGGACGGCTGCATCCGGTCGGCGGCCTCGGCGTGGCCCTCGGCGCGACGGTGCTGCTGTTCCCCGTCGTGCAGCCCTGGTACCTGCTGTGGGCGATCATCCCGCTCGCGGCGTGGGCCACCCGGCCCGGTTTCCGCGGCGCGACGATCGCGGTCACGCTCATCGTGGGCATCTTCGGCCCCACGGCCAACGGCGACCGGTTCGCGCTGTTCCAGATCGTGATGGCGACGCTGGCCAGCACGGTCGTCGTCGCCGCGCTCATCGCGCTGACCTGGCGGCGCCTGCCGTGGCAGCCACTGCCGGAGGGCGATCCGCCCGCCATGCCTGCCACCGCGGAGCCGTCGCCGCCACCGGCCGACGACGGTCCCCGACCACCGCAGCCGCGGTCCGCCGCACCGGGCGCATACGCTGATTCCCCGTGACCACATCGTCGGCCAGCCCCGTGCGACTGCGCGGAGTGACCAAGCGCTACGGGTCGACCACGGCGGTCGACGGCCTCGACCTCGACGTGCACCGCGCGGAGGTGCTCGCGCTGCTCGGACCCAACGGCGCGGGCAAGACGACGACCGTCGAGATGTGCGAGGGGTTCCTGCGGCCCGACTCGGGCACCATCGAGATCCTCGGCATGGATCCGGCCGTCCACAACGCCCGGGTCCGCGAACGCATCGGCGTCATGCTGCAGGGCGGCGGCGGATATCCGGCCGCCCGGGCCGGTGAGATGCTCGACCTCGTCGCCGCCTACGCCGCGGATCCGCTCGACCCGAAGTGGCTGCTCGAGACCCTCGGTCTCACCGACGTCGCACGCACCACCTACCGCAGGCTCTCGGGCGGCCAGCAGCAGCGGCTCGCGCTCGCGTGCGCCGTCGTCGGCCGTCCGGAACTGGTGTTCCTCGACGAGCCGACGGCCGGTATGGACGCGCATGCCCGCATCGTGGTGTGGGAGCTCATCGACGCGCTGCGCCGCGACGGTGTCAGCGTCGTGCTCACCACCCACCAGCTCACCGAGGCCGAACAGCTCGCCGACCGGCTGGTGATCATCGACCACGGCGTCGCGGTGGCCACCGGTACACCGGCCGAGCTGATGCGCACCGGCGCCGAGAACCAGCTGCGTTTCAGTGCGCCGCCCAAGCTCGAGCTGTCGCTGTTGATCAGCGCGCTGCCCGAGAGCTACCGGGCCAGCGAGACCTCACCGGGCGAATACCTCGTCGAAGGCCACGTCGACCCTCAGGTGCTGGCCACCGTCACGGCGTGGTGCGCGCGTCTGGACGTGCTGGCCACCGACATGCGCGTCGAACAGCGCAGCCTCGAAGACGTGTTCTTGGACTTGACCGGCCGGGAGTTGCGGAAATGACCACCAACCAGTTTGCGCCGGGCACCTTCACCCCCGATCCCCGGCCGGCCGCCGTCCCGAAGATGCTCAGGGCCCAGTTCGGGCTCGAACTGCGGCTGCTGCTGCGCAACGGCGAACAGCTGCTGCTGACGATGTTCATCCCGATCACCCTGCTCGTCGGGCTGGTGCTGTTGCCGCTCGGCGATTTCGGGGACGACCGGGCCGGGACGTTCGTGCCCGCGATCATGGCGCTGGCGGTGATCTCCACCGCGTTCACCGGACAGGCCATCGCGGTGGCGTTCGACCGGCGCTACGGGGCGCTCAAACGGCTGGGCGCGACGGCGCTGCCGGTGTGGGGCATCATCGCCGGCAAGTCGCTGGCGGTGGTGGCGGTGGTGTTCCTGCAGTCGATCCTGTTGGGCGCGATCGGCCTCGCGCTCGGGTGGCGCCCGGAGCCGGCCGGGCTGCTGCTCGGCGCGGCGATCATCGCGCTGGGCACCGCGGGCTTCGCGGCGCTGGGCCTGTTGCTCGGCGGCACGCTGCGCGCCGAGATCGTGCTGGCCGTCGCCAACCTGCTGTGGTTCGTCTTCGCGGGGCTGGGGGCGCTGACGCTCGAGGGTCAGGCGGTGCCCGGCGCACTGGCGTGGGCCGCGCGTCTCACGCCCTCGGGTGCGCTGACCGAGGCGCTGACCCAGGCGATGACGCTGTCGGTCGACTGGCTGGGACTGGCCGTGCTCGCCGCGTGGGGCGGCGCCGCCGCGCTATGCGCGCTGCGCTGGTTCCGCTTCACCTGAGACCAGCCCCGGCAGCAGGAACTCCAGCTGACCGACCTCCTCGATGTTGTGCCGGATCCAGGCGCGGAGCTTGTCGTCCGGGAAATGGCGCGACACCAGCCGGTTGACCGGTGAGAGCAGCGCCGACCGGACTCCGAGATCCATCACCGTGACGTAGTGCACGCCGTCCGCTCCGGCCGACCAGGTGTGCTCGAGCTGGAAGAACACCGCACCCGCCGCCCGCTTGACCAACCGGATGCCGGTCTCGTCGAGCTTCTCGACGCGGGCCACCTCGTCGATCGTGAACTCCGGGCGCCCGCCGAAGGCCTCCACCATGCGGAAGCGGGCGCCGTCGCCCGCGCCACCGCCCGGCGCGGGCCGCGCCAGATCCCAGCGGATGTGGTCGATCGGATGCCAGGCCAGATAGCGGTCGATCACCTGTCCGCCGTACGTCATCGTCTCGTCGAGGTGGGTGAACCAGTCGAGCAGCATCGCCGGTGTCACGCCGGCGAGCGGTCGGTGGTCGATCGTCACACGCCTGCGCCCGTGCGGCGCGGTCAGCACCCGCACCTCCGCGGTGTCGACGGAGCGCAGCGGATACAGCACGGGACGGGACATCGGACACCTCCGGAGAAGATACGGATTCGTATCTTGCACGGTAGGAGGATCGGGTAAGATACGCAAGGGTATCTTTGAAGGGGATTCCGATGGGCAGACGGCACGGCGCGGAACTCGAGGACGCCATCCGCACCGCGGTGCTGTCCCTGCTGGCCGAACGCGGACCCGGTGCGGTGACGATGGAGTCGGTGGCGGCCGCGGCGCGGACCAGCAAGCCGGTGCTGTACCGGCGCTGGCCGGACCGGGCGAGCCTGCTGCGCGACACGCTGATGGGCATCGCCACGACCGCGATCCCGCACGCCGACACCGGCAGCTTCCGCGGCGACATGCTGGCGGTCCTGCGCGGATGGGCCGCACTGTTCACCGGACCGCAGGCCGCGGTGCTCAAGGCGGCGGTCGCGGCCGCCGCCCACGACCCCGAGCTCACGGCCGCCTTGCGCGACGACGTCATCGGCTGGCGCAAGCGGGAGATGGCCGCGCTGCTGCAGCGCGGCATCGACCGCGGCGACGTCCGACCGGACGTTCCGGTCGACATCGCCCGCGAACTCGGCCAAAGCGTGCTGTGGCACCGGCTGCTGATCACCGGCGATCCCATCACCGACGAACTGGTGGTCGCACTGGTCGACGACGTGCTCGTACCGTTCGCCGCACCCCCGTGACCACCAGGCCTACTACGGGCCGTAGTTACGGCTGCTCTACCATCGATTCGTGCCCGTCAGACGACTCTTCCTGCGGCTGGTCGACCTGCTGCCGCTGCCCAGTCTGCGGGTCCAGCGCGCGATCGCGATCGCGGTCATCCTCACCCAGGGCGGTATCTCCGTCACCGGCGCGATCGTCCGCGTGACCGCGTCGGGCCTCGGCTGCCCGACCTGGCCGCAGTGCTTCCCGGGCAGCTTCACCCCGGTCCCGCACGCCGAGGTGCCCGGCATCCACCAGGCCGTGGAGTTCGGCAACCGGCTGATCACCTTCCTCGTGGTACTGACCGCCGCGGCGGCGGTGCTGGCCGTCACGCGCGCCCGGCGACGCCGCGAGGTGCTGGTCTACGCCTGGCTGATGCCCGCCTCGACGGTGGCGCAGGCCGTCATCGGCGGCATCACGGTGCTGACCGGACTGCTGTGGTGGACCGTCGCCATCCACCTGCTGGTGTCCATGGCGATGGTGTGGCTGTCGGTCCTGCTGTACGTCAAGATCGGCGAACCGGACGGCGGCGTTCCGGTGCGGACGGTCCCCCGGCCCCTGCGGCAGTTGACGATCGTCGGCGCGCTGGCGCTGTCGGCCACCCTGGTGACCGGCACTCTGGTGACCGGGGCGGGCCCGCACGCCGGCGACAAGAGCATCGAGGAACCGGTGCCGCGGCTGATGGTGGAGATCACCACGCTGGTGCACCTGCATTCGTCGTTGCTCGTGGCCTACCTGTCGCTGCTGGTCGCCCTCGGTTTCGCCCTGCTCGCGGTGAGCGCCCCGCGGGGGGTGCTGCTCCGGCTGGGTGTGCTCGTCGCGATCGTCGTCGCCCAGGGCACGGTCGGCGCCGTCCAGTTCGCCACTGGAGTGCCCGCCGCACTCGTCGCGGTCCACGTGGCAGGTGCCGCCGCCTGCACCGCGGCGACCGCCGCGCTATGGGCGTCGATGCGACAGCGGACCGAGTCCGAGGCGGTCGAGCGCGACCTCGACCGCGACGGCGAAGTCGCGCTGGCGGTCCGCACGCGTGGCGGCGTCGAGTTGCCGCCAACCCAGTGACGGCTCGACCAGTTCCACCTCGAGCACCTGTGCCCGGTCGCGGTCGCCGATGAGGTCGACGCGCGCGTAGAGGAACTCGGCCGGCTCGACGCCCAGCGTCGCCGCGGCCGCCCGCAACGCGGCATACCCCAGATCCCACAGCTCGAAGTCCGGTTCGGCGGGCGACAACGTCTCCACCGCGTAGGTGCCCGATTCGTCGAAGACCGGCGGCCCGTCCGGCGGCAGGATGGCGCCCTTGGTGAAGGCGTGGGACCGGGCGCCGCCGACGAACACCAGCGCGGTCTCGCCGCGCTCGATCCGCGGGTCGTAGGGCTGGACGAGCACCGCGCGCCCCTGCGCCTGGAGATCGGCCGCGTGCGCGGCGGCCGCGGTGGCATCGGTGAAGCGCCGAGCGCCCATCGAACCGCCACCGACGGCCGGTTTGACCACGACCTCGCCGGCGGGCACCGCGACCGCATCACCGGCCCCGAAATAGGCGGTGGGGACCGTCGGCACGCCGTGGTGCGCCAGATCGACCAGATACCGCTTGTCGGTGTTCCACGCCACCACGTCGGGGGCGTTGAGCAGGTGTCGGACCCGCCGCGTCCAGTTGAGGAACTCGTCGAGCCGTTCGATGTAGTCCCAGGTGGCGCGCAGGATCACCAGGTCGGCGTCCAGCGTGGCCGGATCGTCCCAGGACAGCCACCGGGCGTGCAGACCGCGCGTGCGCAACGCCTCGACCAGGCCGTCGTCGTCGCCGTCGGACTCCGGCAGCGCCGGGCAGGCGGCCAGAACGATACGCGGATGGAACACGTCGGGACGGGCCAGCTTCACCCCCGACATGCTAAGCGGCGGATGATGGGTCGCATGTACGCGATCGAAGTCTCCGAAACCGGCGGTCCCGAGGTCCTCACCCACGTCGAGAAACCGCAACCCTCCCCTGGCCCGGGCCAGGTGCTGATCAAGGCCGAAGCCATCGGCGTGAACTTCATCGACACCTACTTCCGGTCGGGCCTCTACCCGCGGGAGGTGCCGTTCACCGTCGGAAGCGAGGTCTGCGGCATCATCGAGGCCGTCGGTGACGACGTGGCGGCGCTGCGGGTGGGTGATCGGGTGGTGACCGACAAGGCCCTCGGCGCATACGCCGAATACGCGCTAGCCCCAAGCGACTACGTGGCCTATGTGCCCGACGGAGTCGCGCCGGCGGTCGCGGCCTCCTCGCTGCTGAAGGGGATGACGGCCCATTACCTGATCAAGTCCACCTACCCTGTCGCCCAAGGGGACACGGTGCTCGTGCACGCCGGCGCGGGCGGTGTCGGGCTGATCCTCACCCAGTGGGTGACCAGCCTGGCGGCCAAGGTCATCACGACGGTGTCCACCCCCGAGAAGGCCGAACTGTCCCGTCAGGCCGGGGCCATCGAGGTGCTCGACTACCCGGACGATCCGCAGGAATTCGGCGCCAGGATCCGGGAACTCACCGGCGGCAACGGAGTCGCCGCGGTCTACGACGGGGTGGGCGCGGCGACGTTCGACGCAAGCCTGGCCAGCCTGGCGGTGCGCGGCACCCTCGCCCTGTTCGGCGCCGCCAGCGGACCCGTGCCCCCGGTCGACCCGCAGCGGCTCAACACCGCGGGTTCAGTGTTCCTCACCCGGCCGAACCTCGCTCATCACACCCGTACACCAGACGAATTCGGTTGGCGGGCAGGCGAAGTGCTCGACGCGATCGCCAAGGGTGCGATCACGGTGACGGTGAGCGAACAGTACCCGCTGAGCGACGCGCGGCGAGCCCACGAGGATCTGCAGGGCCGCAAGACGGTGGGTTCGGTGGTCTTGATCCCGTAACGATCATGTGATCGATGTGAAGTTTTCACACCGCTGGCCTACGCTGGAGTGGTGCCCACCCTGAACGCACATGCCCGGCGCGCGGCGATCGCCGCCCGGATCAACGCCGACCGGGAAGTCGACTTCGCTTCGCTCGCCGGAGAATTCGGCGTCTCGGAGATGACGATCCGGCGCGACATCGAACGGCTCGAGGACCAGGGCATCGCCCGGCGCGTGCTCGGCGGGGCGATCGCGTTCGGCGGCAAATCCACCGAGCCGTCCTTCGCGGCGCGTGCCGCGGAAGCGGCCGACGAGAAGATCCACATCGCCAGCGCGGTGGCCGATCTCCTGCATCCGCAGGAGACGGTGATCCTCGACAGCGGCAGCACCGTACTCGCGGTGGCGCGGGCGCTGCGTGGCCGCGGCCTCGGGCTCACCGTGATCACCCCCAGCGTCCTGGTGGCCGTGGAGCTCTCCGACGAGCCCGACACCACGATCCTGCTCACCGGCGGCAAGGTCCGCCCCGGCGAGCTGAGCCTGATCGGCGCCGAGGCCGAGGATTTCTACCTGCGCTACAACTGCGACACCTACGTCATGGGGATCGCCGGCGTGGACGGTAAGCGGGGCGCGTCGGAGTACCACCGCGAAGAAGGCAACGTCAAACAGGCCGCGATGCGGTCGGCGGACCGGGTGATCGTGGCCGCGGACGCGACGAAACTGGGTCGCGTGCAGTTGATCAACGTCGCCCCGGCGTCGGAGATCTCGGTGCTGGTCACCGACGGCCCGCCGGACCACCCGACACTGGAGGCGTTGCGCGCCAAGGGCGTCGAGGTGGTGTGCGTCGGCTGATCAGACCCAGGCGGCCGAGACCGTGTCGTCGCCGTCGCCCGGCCGGTACACCGTCGCGCCCGCCTCCTCGGCGATGAGCGCACCGGCCGCCCAGTCGTGGACCGCGAGGTCGGCCTCCACGAACGCATGCAGGCTGCCCTGGGCGACCAGGCACAGGTCGACGGCCGCGGCACCGAACCGGCGCATGTCGGTGTAGTCGGCGAGCAGCGCGCCCAGTTCACGGATCTGCCTGCGCCGCCGGTCCGGATCGTAGGACAACCCGGTCCCGATCAGTCGCGCCGTGGTCGCGGGCAGCTGCAGCGGCAGCACCGCCCGGTGCGCCGGGGACCTCAGCTGGGCGCCGCCGCCCGCGGCCGCGCTCCACGTCGCGCCGAGGGCCGGTGCGCACACCGCACCGGCCAGCCAGGCACCGTCGGCGGTCCGGCGGACGGCCACCGACGTCGCGAAGTACGGAATCAGCCGGGTGTAGTTCGTGGTGCCGTCGAGCGGGTCGATGACCCACTCCAGCCCGCTCGTCCCGGCGTGGGCGGCCAGTTCCTCCCCCAGCAGCGAGTCCGCCGGGCGCGCGTCGAGCAGCACGGCACGCACGGCTTCCTCGGCGGCCCGGTCGACCGGGGTGACGACGTCCCCGGCCGCGCTCTTGGTGCTGACCTCGATCGGCTCCCCCAGCCGGCGCACGCACAGCTGCGCGCCGGTCTGAGCCGCCAGCGCGGCGAGGTCCTCCAACTCGCCCGCCGTCGGCGGCATCTCCACGACGCTCACAGTGCCGCCGTCACAACGTGGCGCGGAAGTCCCGCACGACGGTCATCAGCTCGGTGACCCGCGACTGGACCGCACGGTTCTCGAACACGCCGTCTTCCTTGAAGTAGGTCCCGACGATGGCGCCGTCGGCGATGGAGAGCTGTTCGGCCGCGTTGTGGGCGCGCACGCCGGTGTTGACGAACACCGGGACGTCGCCGGCCTCGTCCTTGACCACCTGCAGCGCCTGCGAGTCGGTGGAGGCACCAGCGGTCAGCCCGGAGACACAGATGCCGTCGGGGCGGGTGGCGAACACCGTGGTCTTGGTGATCGACGCCAGATCCCGGTCGGAGAGGTAGGCCGCGGACTCCGGCACGATGTTGAACAGCAGTTTGACCCCGGCCCCACCGATGCGGTGCCGGTGCCGCGCGACGGCGCCGACATTGGTGTCCCAGAGCCCGAAGTCGCTGGCATAGACGCCGGTGAAGATCTCCCGCACCCACTGCGCGCCGGTGGCGACCGCGAGGTCGATCGAGGCCCGGCCGTCCCACAGCACGTTCACGCCGTAGGGCAGCGTCAGGTCGGGCAACAGCTCCCCGATCACCCGTGCCATCGTGATGGCGGTGATGGGTTCGGTCTTGGTCAGGTACGGCAAGCTGAACTCGTTGGAGATCATCACGCCGTCGACGCCGCCGTCGCGCAGTGCGGCGAGTTCGCCCTTGGCACGGTCCACCACGGCGCGGATCCCGGCCGCGGAGTCGAACCCGGGGTCGCCGGGCAGCGCAGCGAGGTGCAGCATCGCGATCACCGGCTTCTGTACCGCGAACACCTCATCGAGCCAATTGGTCATGGAAAACGCCTCTCACGGTTGTCGTCGACATCCTGTTGTTATTAAATAACAGTCAACGCGGGGCAGCACAGCGATTTACGTGACGGTTACACACAACGTGTGAGAATCTAACAGAACACCGGTACGGTCAGTACCCGAGTACGACGAGAGGACGGCATGTCGCAGTTCACGATCGGTGTCGACATCGGCACGACGGGGACCAAGACGGTGCTCATCGACGTCGGGACGGCGCGCATCGTGGCCCAGGCCTCCCGCGAGAGCCGGCTCTTCGCCGACGCCCCCGGCCACGCGGAGGCCGATCCGGCCCAGTGGATCGACAACGCGCACACCACCATCCGCTCCGTACTGGACGAATCCGGCGTGGCGCCCGGCCAGGTGGGCGCCCTGGCCACCACCGGCATGGTGCCCGCGGTGGTACCGGTCGACGGTGCCGGCACCCCGGTGCGCCGCGCGATGTTGCAGAACGACGCGCGCGCCACCGCACAGATCGACCGGTTGCGCGATGCGCTCGACCCGGCCGAGGTCCTGTCGGCCACCGGATCGGCGATCACCCAGCAGTCCGTGGCGCCGACCGCGATGTGGCTGCGCGACAACGAACCCGACGTCTGGGCGAAGACCGCCTGCCTCGTCGGGTCCTACGACTGGGTCCTCATGGCCCTCGGTGCGGCGCCCCACGTCGAACTCAACTGGGCCATCGAATCCGGCCTCGGCACCGTCGACGGCCGGCGTTACGAACCCATGTATGCCGCCGCGGGACTCGATGAGCACACGATGCCCGGGGTCCTGCGGCCGGGAGCGCAGGCCGGCACGCTGAGCGCGGGCGCGGCCGCGGCCACCGGACTGCCCGAGGGTCTGCCGCTGATCGTGGGCGGTGCCGACCACGTCCTGTCGGCGTACGCGGCAGGCGTCAACGCCGCCGGCGACTGGCTGGTCAAACTGGGCGGTGCCGGAGATGTGCTCGCCGCCAGCGACGCCCCGGTGATCGACGGCCGGCTCTACCTGGACGCGCATCCGGTGCCCGGTCGCTGGCTACCCAACGGGTGCATGGCCACCAGCGGCAGCCTGATCCGGTGGTTCCAGACGCTGACCGGGGGCGTCGACCTGCTGGCGCTGGACGACGAGGCCGCCGTCCGGAGCCCAGCCGAGATCCTCTGTCTACCTTACTTTCTCGGCGAGAAGAGCCCGCTGCACGATCCGGACCTGCGGGGCGCCTTCGTCGGCCTCGACCTGGCCCACACCCGGGCGGACATGTACCGCTCGGTGCTCGAGGCCATCGCGTTCGGTTTCCGGCACCACACCGATGTGTTCGCCTCGATCGGTGTCCCGCTGCAGCGCGCGATGGTCACCAACGGCGGCAGCAAGTCGGTGCTGTGGAAACAGATCCTCGCCGACGTCCTCGACACCGCCCTGTACCCGGTGGTCGGCCATCCCGGCGCGTCGCTCGGCGCGGCCGTCATCGCGGCCGTCGGCGTCGGCGCACTCGAGGACTGGGACAGTGCGGAGCGCTTCCTCACCCTCGGCGACCCCGTCGAGCCCGACCGCCGCCACGTCGACCGCTATTCCGAGGCCTACGCCCAGTGGCGCACCCTCGGTGAGCTGCTCACCCCCGTCTCCCACCAGATCGCCCGAAAGGCCCAGTGATGACTGCCGTTTCACCCTCGATTCAGACCGCTGTGGTCACCGGAGCAGGATCCGGGATCGGGCGGGCGATCGCGACCACCCTCGCCGGTCGCGGGTGGCGGGTGATCGTCACCGACGTCAACCTCGCCGGTGCCGAGGAGACCGTGGCCGGCCTCGACGGCGCCTCGGACCGTGGGCACGAAGCCCTGCAGCTCGACGTGACGGACGCCGCCGCGGCCGCCCGTCTCGCCGACGACGTGGCCGACCGGCTTGGCCTCGACGCGTGGATCAACAACGCGGGCGTCTCGGCGATGGAGCGGTTCGTCGACGTCACGCCCGGGCAGTACGACCGCACACTCGACATCAACACCAAGGCGGTGTTCTTCTGCGGGCAGGCCGCCGCCAGGGCGATGATCCGCACCGGGAGCACCGGCACCATCGTCAACACCGCGTCGATGGCCGCCAAACAGGGCCGGGTACCGTTCCTCACCGACTACGTGGCCTCCAAATTCGCCGTCCTGGGCCTGACTCAGGCGATGGCCTTCGAACTGGCGGCCCACCAGATCACCGTGAACTGCGTGTGCCCCGGCTTCGTCGCCACCCCGATGCAGTCGCGGGAACTGGAGTGGGAGGCCCGGCTCACCGGCTCCACACCCGATGCGGTACGCCAAAGCTGGATCGACGCAACGCCTCTGGCTCGACTGCAGACACCGGACGACGTCGCCCGCGCGGTGGCGTTCCTGGTCTCCGAGGATGCCCGGTTCATCACCGGGGAGGCGCTCTCCGTCAACGGCGGTGCGTACATGGATTGAGCCGGGCCCCGCCGACCCGGTGCACTCGATCCAGCCCAACCAGTAGGAAGTGAGTACCCATGAAGATCCCGATGCTCGGCCGGCGCCCGGCGCGGCGAAACGCCACGCGATGGCTGCCGGCACTGGCCGTGACCACCGGACTGGTCCTGGCGGGCTGCGCCGGATCCGGCGGTTCCGGCGATCAGCAGAGTTCGTCGGGACTGGGTGACATCCCGACCGATACCAGTGCGACGGTGCGGGTGCTCATGGAGAACGTGCCCGACACCGACATCGTGGCCGGCATGGTCGGGCAGTTCAACGAGAAGTACCCCGACATCAAGGTCCAGATCGAGACCATGACGTTCGACCAGATGCGCGACCGCCTGGTGTCGTCGTTCCAGTCGGCCGAACCCGCCTACGACCTGATCGTCGTCGACAACCCGTGGATGGACGACTTCGCGGCCGCCGGCTTCCTCGAACCGCTGAACGACCGCATCTCGTCGACCACCGACTACCAGCCGGACGACTTCTTCCCGTCGCTGACCGACATCACCGACGTCGACGGCACCACTTACGGCGTGCCGTTCTACAACTACGCGCTGGGCTACATCTACAACACCCGTGACCTTCAGGCGGCGAACCTGCAGGTGCCCGGCGACCTGGATGCGCTGATCACCACCTCGCAGCGGCTGAAGACCGGTGACCGCGCCGGCATCGCGATGCAGCCGCAGCGCGGGTACAAGATCTTCGAGGAATGGGCCAACTGGCTGTTCGCCGCAGGCGGGTCCATCTACGACGAGGACGGCAAACCGACCCTGAACACCGAACAGGCCGTCCGCGCCCTCGACGCCTACATCGAGACCTATCGCACCGCTGCGCCGGCGAACAGCCTGGCGTGGGGCTTCGACGAGGCTTTCCGCTCCGTCTCCGGCGGGAACGCCGCCTCGATGATCGGCTACAACTGGAACCTGCCCGCCCTCAACGACCCGGAAGGTGCCTCCGGTGAGCGTGCCGGACAGTTCGCCCTCGCGCCGATTCCCGGCGGGAAATCCGCACTGGGCCTGTGGAGCTGGGCCATCCCGGCCAACTCCGCCGCATCCGACGCCGCCTGGGCGTTCACCTCGTGGATCACCTCACCCGCCGTCGACGCCCAGCGCGTCGCCGCCGGCGGCGCGGTGATCCGCCAGGGTTCGCTGACCGATCCGAAGGTGCTCGCCGACGGATACGGCGAGGAGTACTACCGCGTCGTCGGTGAGATCCTCGCCGACGCCGCCCCGCTCACCCAGGGCCGCGGTGGTGAAGAGATGATCCAGGCCGTGGGAACCGAGCTGAACGACGCGGCGGCCGGCAACAAGAGCGTCGCCGACGCACTGCGCGATGCGCAGGCGGCCGCCGAGCGTATCCAGCAGTGACCCAAGGGGATCCGACGGCCGCGGGAACGGGAACATGACCTTCAAGTACGGCATGCTGATGCCGCTGCTCGCCCTGTTCGGCGTGGCCGTCGGATTCCCGCTCTGCTATGCCGCCTACCTGTCGGTCACCGACTACCGGTTGACCGACCGGCAGGCACCGGACTTCGTCGGCGCGGCGAACTTCGGTTCGGCACTGTCGAATCCGGCGTTCTGGGAGGCGTTCGCCACCACCGCGATCTACGTGGTGGTGGCGGTCGCCCTCGAACTGGTCGTGGGTTTCGCGCTGGCGCTGGCCCTGCACCAGCAGAAGTGGGCCAAGGACCTGTCGCGGGCGATCGTGCTGGCACCGATGTTCATCACACCGATCGCGGTCGGCCTGATCTTCCGGTTCCTGCTCAACGACCAGATCGGCGCCATCCCGGCACTGCTGCACGCGGTCGGCGCCGACTACGACTTCTTCGGCTCCGGTCGGGCGCTGCTGACCCTGGCGTTCATCGACGTCTGGCAGTGGACGCCGTTCATGGTGCTGCTCATCCTCGCCGGTCTCGAGTCGATGCCCAAGCAGCCGATGGAGGCCGCCCGCGTCGACGGTGCCGGACCCGTCTACCGCCTGCGCCGGGTCCTGATCCCGATGCTCGCGCCGGTGCTGACCGTCGCGGTGCTGCTCCGCGGCCTCGACGCGCTGCGGGTGTTCGAATACGTCTACGCCACGACGCGCGGCGGCCCGGGCACCGAGACGCAGACCCTGCAGTACTTCATGTACCTCGAAGGCATTCAGTTCTTCCGGCTCGCTCAGGCCAGCGCGATGGCGTTCATCGTGCTGGTGCTGGTGCTGGCCGTGATCGTCGTCGCCTTCCGCGCGATGGAGCGCAGCCGCGAAAGGACCGCCTCCCGATGACCCGGCCGCGTCCCCTCGAAGTGCTGCGCATCGCCGTGCTGACCGCGGCGCTGGTGTTCGTGCTGTTCCCCATCGCGTGGGTGGCGCTGGCGAGTTTCAAGACGCCTGCGCAGATGTCCGAACCGTTCCTGATCGCCTTCGGACCCACGCTCGACAACTGGCGGGCGGTGTTGGACTCCGGCATCTTCGCCGCCGCGGGCCGCAGCGTGGTGGTCGGCGTCGTGACGGTGTCCATCAGCCTCGTGGTCGGCAGCATGGGCGCCTACGTGATCGCCAAGTACCGTGCCGGCGGGTCGCTGACGCGGTTCGGCATGCTGGCCGCGCAGGTGGTGCCGCCCGCCGTGATGGTGTTCCCGTTCCTCACCATGGCGCAGGCGCTGCGGATGACCGACACCCTCGCGCCGGTGATCTTCGCGCATCTCAGTTTCGTCCTGCCTCTGGTGACGTGGTTCCTGATCGGCTTCTTCGAGGCGGTGCCGTCGTCGCTGGAGGAGCAGGCGCGCGTCGACGGGTTCAGCCGCTGGCAGGCGTTCCGGCTGGTGGTGCTGCCGCAGGTGTACCCCGGCATCGGCGCGGCGGCGATCTTCGGGTTCACGCTGTCGTGGAACGACATGTTCTACGGGCTGATCCTGGCGCCCGGCAACGCCGCGATCCTGCCCGTGGCGATCTCGAATTTCAACACCTTCCGCGGCGTGCAGATCGGCACCATGAGCGCCGCGATCATGATCGCCATCGTGCCGGTGGTGATCGCCAGTTTCTTCATCCAGCGACGCCTGGTCCAGGGGATCAGCGGCGGCGCGGTCAAGTACTAGTAGCGAGGATCTCCCCACATGGCATCGGTCACCTTCTCCGCGGTCACCAAGGCGTTCGGCGACGCCACCGTGGTCTCGGGTCTCGACCTCGAACTCACCGATGGCAGCATGACCGTGCTCGTCGGCCCGTCGGGCTGCGGCAAGACCACGTCGCTGCGCATGCTCGCCGGGCTCGAGACGGTGAGTTCCGGGTCGATCCGCATCGGCGACCGCGACGTCACCGCGCTGGAACCCAAGGAACGCGACATCGCGATGGTGTTCCAGAACTACGCGCTCTACCCGCACCTGACGGTGCGCGAGAACATCGCCTTCCCCCTGCGCGCCAAGCGCATCCCGCGCGCCGACGCGCTGCGGCGGGCCGACGAGATCGCCGAATCGCTGGGCTTGGGCAAGCTGGTGGCGCGCAAACCGAAGGACCTGTCCGGCGGACAGCAGCAGCGCGTGGCGATCGGGCGGGCCATCATCCGTGAACCCGCGGTGTTCCTGTTCGACGAACCGCTGAGCAACCTCGACGCCAAGCTGCGGGTGGAGACCCGCACCGAATTGCTGCGCCTGCAGCGCCGGCTCGGGATCACCTCGCTCTACGTCACCCACGACCAGGAAGAGGCGATGACGCTGTCGGACCGCATCGTCGTGATGCGCGACGGGCAGATCGCCCAGGCCGCACCCCCGGCCGAGGTGTATCGGTGCCCGGCCGACACCTTCGTCGCCACGTTCGTCGGCAGCCCGAAGATGAACCTCGTCACCGGTGCGGTGGCGGGCGGGGAGCTGCGGTGCGACGGCGTGCGGATCGCAGTCGGCGGACCCGATTCGGCGGCGGTGACCATCGGTGTGCGCCCTGACGACCTGAGCCTCTCCCCGTCCGCGGACGGGGCGGCGACCGTCGAACTGGTCGAGCTGCTCGGTCCCCGCGCGATCGTCACGGTGCGGGCCGGCGCGGAGCAGCTGACCAGTGTGGTGGCCGCATCGGAACTGTCGGGCATCTCCCCGGGCACCGCGGTCGAGTTGTCCGCGCGCCCGGCCGATGTGCACCGCTTCGACCCGCAGACGGGTGTGCGCCTGCCAGAGTGAGGCGCCGGCGCTCCCCTGAGCGCTCGCGTGAGGTGGGAAGGGATTCAGCCGAACAGCGTCGGCAGCGCCAGCACCGAGTCGACGGCCAGCGCGCAGAACACCACGGCGAGGTAGTTGTTCGACTGCAGGAACAGCCGCAGCGGCTTGACCGGCTCACCGCGTTTGACGCCGCTGTAGAGCTGGTGGGCCATCACCAGGAACCACGTGCCCGCCAGCAGCGCGACCGAGGCGTACAGCCAGCCGGTGGCCAGTGCCAGCGCCAGCGTGGTGAGCACGGTGAGCCAGGTGTAGATGAGGATCTGCCGGGTGACCTGCCGTTCGGTGGCGACCGCGGGCAGCATCGGCACGCCCGCCGCCTTGTAGTCGTCCTTGTAGCGCATCGCCAGCGCCCACGTGTGCGGCGGCGTCCAGAAGAAGATGACCAGGAACATCACCAGCGCGGGCCACTGGATCGTGCCCGTGACGGCCGACCAGCCGATCATCACCGGCATGCATCCGGCCGCCCCACCCCACACCACGTTCTGCGAGGTGCGGCGCTTGAGCAGCAGCGTGTAGACGAAGACGTAGAACGCGATGGTCGCCAGCGCCAGCAGCCCGGACAGCAGGTTGCTGCTGATCCAGAGCCAGGCGAACGAGGCGGCCGACAGCACCAGACCGAAGATGAGGGCGTTGCGGGTCGGCACGGTGTCGCGCGCGAGCGGCCGGCGCGCGGTCCGCTTCATCTTCTTGTCGATGTCGGCGTCCGCGACGCAGTTGAGCGTGTTGGCACCCGCCGCGGCCAGCATCCCACCGATGAGCGTGTTGAGGATCAGCAGCGGATCGACCGTCCCGCGATCGGCCAGCAGCATCGCGGGGATCGCGGTGACCAGCAGCAGCTCGATCACACGTGGTTTCGTCAGCGCAATGTAGGCCAACACCGTGGTGCGGATGCGAGACGGCGCCCCATGGCTGAGGTGACGCTCGCGAATGCTCACGCAGTCAACTCCTCATCGTTGGCGGTGGTCGTCCGATGTCGGTGGTCTTCCGCTTGGTGAATGGTCACAGCCGCCGCGCAACATCTACTACAGACGATGGTAGACCGCTGCAGACACCGCGGATGACCGCAGGGTCGTTTCCGCGGTACTACCGTAACGGGAGAGGAAATCTCGCCCACATGCAGCATGCGGCGGCCCACCGGCGAGCACTAGGGTTGGAGCTGCGGTCCGATGGTTGTGTGCGGCCGCGAATCGAACATGCCACCAAGGAGCAAGCCAGTGACCACCGTCGACGAGATCGCGACGCTGACCGAACCCCACCACCCCGACGACTGGACCGAACTGGACTCGACCGCGGTCGACACCGTCCGGGTGCTGGCGGCGGACGCGGTGCAGAAGGTCGGCAACGGCCACCCCGGCACGGCGATGAGCCTGGCTCCGCTGGCCTACACGCTGTTCCAGCGCCAGATGCGCCACGACCCGAGCGATGTGCACTGGCTGGGGCGTGACCGCTTCATCCTGTCCTGCGGGCATTCGAGCCTCACGCTCTACATCCAGCTCTATCTCGGAGGCTTCGGGCTCGAGCTCGAGGACATCGAATCGCTGCGGACGTTCAAGTCCAAGACGCCGGGACATCCGGAGTTCCGCCACACCAAGGGTGTGGAGATCACCACGGGCCCGCTCGGTCAGGGCCTGGCCTCGGCGGTCGGGATGGCGATGGCGTCGCGCTACGAGCGCGGGCTGTTCGATCCCGACGCCGCGCCGGGCACCAGCCCGTTCGACCACTACATCTACGTGATCGCCTCCGACGGCGACATCGAGGAGGGCGTCACCAGCGAGGCCAGCTCGCTGGCCGGCACGCAGCAGCTCGGCAACCTGATCGTCTTCTACGACCAGAACCAGATCTCCATCGAGCACGACACCAACATCGCGCTGAGCGAGGACGTCGCGGCCCGCTACCGGGCCTACGGCTGGCACGTGCAGGAGGTCGAGGGCGGCGAGAACGTCGTGGGCATCGAGGAAGCCATCGAGGCCGCCAAGAAGGTGACCGACAAACCGTCGTTCATCGCGCTGCGCACGATCATCGGGTATCCCGCGCCGAACAAGATGAACACCGGCGGCGTGCACGGTTCGGCCCTCGGCGACGAGGAGGTGGCCGCGGTGAAGAAGGTGCTCGGATTCGACCCCGAGAAGACCTTCGAGGTACGCGACGAGGTCATCGAGCACACCCGCAAACTCGTCGACCGGGGCCGGGAGGCCCACGACAAGTGGCAGACCGAATTCGACGCGTGGGCACAGCGCGAACCCGAGCGCAAGGCGCTGCTCGACCGGCTCACCGCCGAGGAGCTGCCCGACGGCTGGGACGCCGACATCACCTACTGGGAGCCCGGCTCCAAGCCGCTGGCCACCCGCGCCGCGTTCGGTCAGGTGCTCAACGACGTCGCGCCGAAGCTGCCCGAACTGTGGGGCGGCTCCGCCGACCTGGCGGGCAGCAACAACACCACGATCAAGGGCGTCAAGTCGTTCGGTCCGCCGTCCATCTCGACCGACGATTTCACCGCCGACTGGTACGGCCGGGTGCTGCACTTCGGCGTCCGCGAGCATGCGATGGGCGCGATCCTGTCGGGCATCGTGCTGCACGGGCCGACCCGCGCCTTCGGCGGCACGTTCCTGCAGTTCTCCGACTACATGCGGCCTTCGGTGCGGCTCGCGTCGCTGATGGACATCGACACCATCTACATCTGGACCCACGATTCGATCGGTCTGGGCGAGGACGGCCCCACCCACCAGCCGATCGAGCACCTCGCGGCGCTGCGGGCGATCCCGAACCTGTCGGTGGTCCGGCCGGGTGACCCGAACGAGACGGCGTACGCGTGGCGCAGCATCCTGGCCCGTGGCAACGGCAGCGGTCCCGTCGGTTTCATCCTCACCCGCCAGGGCATCCCGGTCCTGGAGGGCACCGACTCCGACGGCGTGGCCCGCGGCGGATACGTCCTGGGCGGCGGTGACGCCACCGGAGCCGACGTCATCATCATCGCGACGGGTTCGGAACTGCAGCTCGCCGTGGAGGCCAAGAAGCTCCTCGCCGACAAGGACATCAACGCCGCCGTCGTGTCGATGCCGTGCGTGGAGTGGTTCGAATCGCAGCCGAAGGAATACCGCGACAGCGTGCTGCCGCCCAACGTGTCCGCACGGGTCGCGGTGGAGGCCGCGGTCGCGCAGAGCTGGTACAAGCTCGTCGGCGACACCGGCGAGATCATCTCCATCGAGCACTACGGGGAGTCCGCCGACGACAAGACGCTGTTCCGCGAGTTCGGTTTCACCGCCGAGGCCGTCGCCGCCGCCGCGGAGCGCACCATCAACAACTAGCCGGGAAAAGCAAGGGCAGGAAAAGAAATGACTCAGAATCCGAATCTCGCGGCGCTGAGCGCCGCCGGGGTGTCCGTATGGCTCGACGATCTGTCCCGTGAGCGGCTGCAGACCGGCAACCTGCAGGAACTGATCGACACCCGCAGTGTCGTTGGCGTGACCACCAACCCGTCGATCTTCCAGGCCGCCCTGTCGAAGGGTGACGCCTACGACGCGCAGGTCGCCGAACTCGCCGAGCGCGGCGCCGACGTCGACGCCACCATCCGCACCGTCACCACCGACGACGTGCGCAACGCCTGCGACGTCCTGGCCAAGCAGTACGAACAGTCCGGCGGTGTGGACGGCCGGGTGTCGATCGAGGTCGACCCGCGGCTGGCGCACGACACCGACAAGACGATCCTGCAGGCCATCGAGCTGTGGAAGATCGTCGACCGGCCGAATCTGCTGATCAAGATCCCGGCCACCGAGGCCGGCGTCCCGGCCATCGCCTCCGTCCTCGCCGAAGGCATCTCGGTCAACGTGACGCTGATCTTCTCGGTGGAGCGCTACCGCCTGGTGATGGACGCCTACCTGCAGGGCCTGGAGAAGGCCAAGGAGGCCGGCCACGACCTGTCCACGATCCACTCCGTCGCATCGTTCTTCGTGTCCCGGGTGGACACCGAGATCGACAAGCGCCTGGAGAAGATCGGCTCGCAGGAGGCGCTGGCGCTGCGCGGTCAGGCCGGGGTCGCCAACGCCAGGCTCGCCTACGCCGCCTACGAGGAGGTGTTCGTCGGCGGGCAGCGTTTCGACAAGCTCAAGGCCGACGGCGCCCGCGTGCAGCGGCCGCTGTGGGCGTCGACCGGGGTGAAGAACCCGGACTACTCCGACACCCTCTACGTCACCGAACTGGTGGCGCCGAACACGGTGAACACGATGCCGGAGAAGACGCTCGAAGCCGTCGCCGACCACGGCGTGGTCACCGGCGACACGGTGACCGGCAAGGCCGCCGAATCGCAGGCGGTGTTCGACCGACTCGCCGCGGTCGGCATCGACGTGACCGATGTGTTCCTCGTCCTGGAGACCGAGGGTGTGGAGAAGTTCGAGAAGTCGTGGCAGGAGTTGATCGACGCCACGCAGGCCCAGCTCGACGAGAAGAAGTCCTGACGGCGATGACCACGGCGAACCGCCCGGTCCCCGGTGTGCCGAATCCCGCCCCGGCGGGGTGGCGCAATCCGCTGCGCGACAAACGCGACAAGCGCATGCCCCGGATCGCCGGGCCGTGCGGCGTGGTCATCTTCGGGGTCACCGGCGACCTCTCCCGCAAGAAGCTGATGCCGGCGATCTACGACCTCGCCAACCGCGGGCTGCTGCCCGCGTCGTTCTCGCTCGTCGGGTTCGCCCGGCGCGACTGGGCGGACGAGGATTTCGGTCAGGTCGTGTACGAGGCGGTCAAGAAGCACGCCCGCACCCCGTTCCGCCAGGAGGTGTGGGACCGGCTGGCCGAGGGGATCCGGTTCGTGCAGGGCACCTTCGACGACGACGCGGCGTTCCGCACGCTCGCCGAATGCCTGGAGAAGCTCGACGTGGAACGCGGTACGGGCGGCAACCACGCGTTCTACCTGTCGATCCCGCCGAACGCGTTCCCGCTCGTCTGCGAACAGCTCAGGAAGTCGGGTCTGGCCCGCCCCCAGGAGGGCCGCTGGAGCCGGGTGGTGATCGAGAAACCGTTCGGCCACGACCTCGAGAGCGCCGTCGAGCTCAACTCCGTGGTCAACAGCGTGTTTCCCGAGGAGTCGGTGTTCCGCATCGACCACTACCTCGGCAAGGAGACGGTGCAGAACATCCTGGCGCTGCGCTTCGCCAACGAGCTGTACGAGCCGATCTGGAACAACAACTACGTCGACCACGTGCAGATCACGATGGCCGAGGACATCGGATTGGGCGGGCGCGCAGGCTATTACGACGGTATCGGCGCGGCGCGGGATGTGATCCAGAACCACCTGCTGCAGCTGTTGGCGCTGACGGCGATGGAGGAGCCGGTCAGCTTCCACCCGCACGAACTGCAGGCCGAGAAGATCAAAGTCCTCTCGGCGGTGCGGTTGGCCCAGCCGCTCGACGAGACCACGTCGCGCGGTCAGTACGCGGCCGGCTGGCAGGGTGGTGAGCAGGTGGTCGGACTGCTCGACGAGGAGGGCTTCTCCGCGACGTCGACGACCGAGACGTTCGCCGCGATCACGCTCGACATCGACACCCGCCGCTGGGCGGGTGTCCCGTTCTATCTGCGCACCGGAAAACGGCTGGGCCGCAGGGTCACCGAGATCGCCCTGGTGTTCCGGCGGGCGCCGCACCTGCCGTTCGACGCCACCATGACCGAGGAGCTCGGCCAGAACGCGCTGGTGATCCGGGTGCAGCCCGACGAGGGCATCACGCTGCGGTTCGGGTCCAAGGTGCCGGGCAGCGCCATGGAAGTCCGCGACGTCAACATGGACTTCTCCTACGGGTCGGCGTTCGCCGAGGACTCGCCGGAGGCCTACGAGCGGCTGATTCTCGACGTGCTGCTCGGCGAACCCTCGCTGTTCCCGGTCAACGCCGAGGTCGAATTGTCCTGGAAGATCCTCGATCCGGTGCTCGACTACTGGGCGTCGCACGGCAAACCCGACCCCTACGAGTCGGGCACCTGGGGTCCGGAGTCGGCGTTCGAGATGCTGCGGCGCGACGGCCGCGAATGGAGGCGTCCCTAACCGTGACGAGCGCTTGCGCGAGGAGCCATCGATCATGATCGTCGACCTGCCGGACACCACCACCAACGATCTGAACAAGAAGATCACGTTGCTGCGTGAGGAGGGCGGCGCGATCACGCTCGGCCGGGTGCTGACGCTGGTGGTCGCGCCGGACTGCGAGGAGCTGGTCGAGTTCTCGATCGATGCGGCCACCTCGGCGAGCCGCGAGCATCCGTGCCGCATCATCGTCGTGGTCCCCGACAACCGTGCCGCGGACCGTCCCCGCCTCGACGGCCAGCTGCGTGTCGGCGGCGACGCGGGCGCGGGTGAGGTCGTCGTCCTGCGCACCTCGGGGCCGCTGGCCGACCACGCCGCGAGCGTCGTGCTGCCCTTCCTGCTGCCCGACACCCCCGTGGTGGCCTGGTGGCCGGGGGTCGCACCCGAGGTGCCGGCCCAACACCCCCTCGGCCGCTTGGCGATTCGCCGGATCACCGATGCGACCGGTACCGCGGACCCGCTGGCGTCGATCAAGGGCAGGGTGACGGGATACACCGCGGGCGACACGGATCTGGCGTGGAGCCGGATCACCTACTGGCGGGCGCTGCTCACCTCCGCCGTGGACCAGCCGCCGTACGAGCCGATCACCTCCGCGGTGGTGTCCGGGCTCAAGGACGAGCCCGCGCTCGACATCCTGGCCGGCTGGCTGGCCAGCCGCCTCGACGGTGAGGTGCGCCGCGAAGTGGGTCCACTGCGCGTCGAGCTCATCCGGCAGAGTTCGACCATCACGCTGAGCCGCCCCCAGGAGGGGGTCACCGCGACGCTCAGCCGCACCGGCCGGCCGGATGCGCTGCTGCCGCTGGCCCGCCGGGAGGCGAAGGACTGCCTCGCCGAGGATCTGCGCCGGCTCGATCCGGACGAGATCTACCACGAATCCCTGCTCGGTATCGACAAGGTGGTGTACGCGTGACGGTGTCAGTGCGCCGGTATCCGGACAGCGACGGGCTCGTCGCGGCGGTCGGCGACCGCCTCGCCGACGAGATCGTGACGGCCGTCGAGCAGCGCGGGCGGGCGAACATCGTGCTGACCGGTGGCGGCACCGGTATCAAGCTGCTGGCCCGCCTGGGCACCCACGACGACCGCATCGACTGGTCGAAGGTGCACCTGTTCTTCGGCGACGAGCGCTACGTGCCCGAGGGCGATGACGAGCGCAACGACAAACAGGCCCGCGAAGCCCTGCTGGACCACATCGACATCCCGGCGGCGAACGTCCACGCGATGCCCGCCGCCGACGGTGAGTTCGGCGACGACCTCGACGCGGCGGCCCTTGCCTACGAGCAGGTGCTCGCCGGACAGGGCGAGGCGGGTGAGCCGACACCGGTCTTCGACGTCCACCTGCTTGGCATGGGGCCGGAGGGTCACGTGAACTCGCTGTTCCCGCACACCATCGCGGTGCGGGAGACCAGCCGCATGGTGGTCGGCGTGTCCGACTCCCCCAAACCGCCGCCGCAGCGGATCACGTTGACGCTGCCCGCCGTTCAGCGGTCTCGCGAAGTGTGGCTGGTGGTGTCCGGTGAGGGCAAGGCCGAGGCGGTGGCGGCCGCGGTCGGCGGCGCCGACCCGGACGACTGGCCCGCCGCGGGCGCGGTCGGGCGCGAGGCCACGGTGTGGTTCCTCGACGAGGGCGCGGCTTCTAAGCTCTGATCATGGTGGACAGAAGCGGTCGCAGCCCGCGTACGGGGACCGAACGCATCCGCAAGCTCGCGCAGGCGGCGCTCAACGCCGACGTGACGGTCGAACAGGTCGACACCATCCTCGACGGTCTCAGTGACACCCTCGACGATCTGAACCGCTCCACGGCCACCCTGGACGACACGCTCGAACGCTTCAACGAGACCATCAACCAGATCAACGATCTGGCCCCGCGCCTGATCGGGCTGGTGGACCGGATGGAGGGCATCGTCGGCCGCGTCGAGCGCCTCGTCGGCATGGGCGAGGCCGTGCTCGGCCCCGTGGCCGCGACCGAGAACGCGGTGCGCGGTGCGGTGAACGCACTCCGCCGCACCACCGGGCTCTAACCGCTGTTGCGCAGTGCGGTGGCCAGTCCGCTCATCGTGAGCAGGATGCCGCGCCGCACCAGCTCGTCGTCCTCGCCCGACCGGTACCGGCGGAGCAGTTCGACCTGCAGGTGGTTGAGGGGTTCCAGGTAGGGGAACCGGTTGAACACCGACCGGGCCAGCGCCGGGTTGTCGGCGAGCAGATCGTCCTGCCCGGTGATGAGCCGGTGCATCCGGATGGTGCGCTCGTGCTCCTCGGCGATCTTGTCGAAAACGCGGTGCCTCAGCGCCTCGTCCTCGACCAGCTCCGAATACCGCGCGGCCAGACCGAGATCCGACTTCGCCAGCACCTGCGCCATGTTCGACAGCACCGTGCGGAAGAACGGCCACCGCCGGTAGAGGTCCTGCAGGACCTGCAGACGGTCCTCCCCCTCGGGTTCACCCTCGGCGATGTACTGCTCGAACGCGCTTCCGGTGCCGTACCAACCGGGCAGCATGACACGTGACTGACTCCAGGCCAGCACCCATGGGATGGCGCGCAGATCGGAGATCGACGTCGTCGGCTTGCGGGAGGCCGGCCGGCTGCCGATGTTGAGCGCGCCGATCTCGCTGACCGGGGTGGACGCCTTGAAGTAGTCGACGAATCCCGGTGTCTCGTGGACCAATTCGGCGTATGCGCGCTGCGCCCGCGCCGCGAGGTCGTCGAGCACCTCATAGGCTGGGCCGGCTTCGTCACCGAGCCCTTCGACATCGAGCAGCGTCGACTCCAGTGTCGCGGCGACCAGGGTCTCGAGGTTGCGGTGGGCGATCCGCGGCTCGGCGTACTTGGCGGCGATCACCTCACCCTGTTCGGTGATCCGCAGCGAGCCGTTCACCGCACCGGGCGGCTGCGCCAGGATCGCGTCGTAGCTCGGTCCGCCGCCGCGGCCGACGGTGCCACCGCGACCGTGGAAGAGCCGCAATCGGATACCGGTCTTGCGGGCCGATTCGACGAGGTCGAGTTCGGCGCGGTAGAGCGCCCAGTTCGCGGCGAGGTAGCCGCCGTCCTTGTTGGAGTCGGAGTAGCCGAGCATGACCTCCTGGCTGTGCCCCCGCGCGGTGACCATCTCCCGGTACAGCGGCAGATCGAGCACCGCCTCCAGGATCGACGAGCCGCGCTGCAGGTCGTCGATCGTCTCGAACAACGGGACGATGCCCACCGGCGCGTACGGTTCGTCACCCGAGACGTCCAGCAGCCCCGCCTCTTTGAGCAGGATCGCCGCCTCGAGCATGTCGGACACCGACTCACACATCGAGATGATGTAGTTGGGCACCGCCTGGGGCCCGAACACCCGGACCGCGCGTGCCGCCGCCCGCACGATGCCCAGCTCCTTGTGCGCCAGCTCCGACAGCTCGGCACGTTCCGAGGTCAGTGGGCGGCGGGTGGCGAGCTCGGCGGCCAGCACCTCGACACGCTCGGGTTCCGACAGGGACGCGTAGTCGTCGTGCACACCGGCCCAGGCGAGCAGTTCGGCGACGACGTCCTCGTGGACGTCGGAGTTCTGCCGCATGTCCAGACCCGACAGGTGAAACCCGAACACCCGCACCGCTTCCCGTAGCCGGAACAACCGGTCGTCGGCCAGCACGCCGCTGCCGTGGGCGCGCAGAGAGGCGTCGACGACGTCGAGGTCGGCCAACAGCTCGGCCGGGTCGGCGTACCGGTCCAGGCCGAGGTCGAGTTCGTGTTCGGGTTGGCTGTCGAGGATGTCGCGGGCGGTGGCGGTCAGCCTGCCGTGGACCACCCGCAGCGCGCGGCGGTACGGTTCGTCGGCACGGGCGGTTTCGTGGCAGGCGTCGGCGAGCGCGGCCAGCTCGTCGGTGACCTGGACCAGCCGCGCCGACATCGACAGTTCCTGCTGCAGGGCGGTCAACTCGACGAAGTAGTGCTCGAGTGCGGTGTAGGCGGCGCGGGACGTGGCCAGCCGCACCACCTCGGCGGTGACATTGGGGTTGCCGTCGCGGTCGCCGCCGATCCACGAACCCGGCCGCAGAATCGGTTCCGACAGCAACTCCGCACCCGGCCACCGGGTCTGCAGGGCGGACCGGACCTCGGCGTTGACGCGCGGGATGACGTCGAAGAACGCGGCCTGGTAGTACCGCAGGCCGGTCTCGATCTCGTCCTGGATCTTCAGTCGCGACAACCGGATCAGCGCCGTCTGCCACAGCGTGAGGATGTGCCTGCGCAGTTCGCGTTCGATGTCGCGGCCGTCGTCGGTGGTGTCGTGGCCGTGGGCCCGCAACCGCATGAGTTCGGTGATGCGGTGCTGGGTGTCGAAGACGGTGCGCCGTCGCGTCTCGGTCGGATGGGCGGTGATGACGGGCGACACCAGCGCCCCGGCGAGCGCCTCCGCCACCTGATCCGAATTCAGTTGCGCCGAGTCGAGTTTGGCGTAGGTCGCGGCGAGGCTGCTGTTCTGCGGCGGTTCACCGGCGGCGACGTGGACGGCACGACGGCGCTCGCGGTGGATGTCCTCGGCCACGTTGGCCAGCAGTGCGAAATGCGTGAACGCGCGGATGACGGGGATCGCGGCCCGCGCCCCGATCCCGTCGAACATGCCGGCGAGTTCGGCGCGGTCGATCTCCGAGCGGCGCACCCGGAAGGATTCCACCCTGGCGCGTTCGACGAGGTCGAACACCTCGTCACCGTTCTGCTCGCGCATCGTGTCACCGAGGATCGCGCCCAGCAGGCGGATGTCTTCCCGCATCGGCTCGGTGGCCTCGCGACCCACTTCGGTGCGGGTGACCGATCCGATGGGTTCGAGCGCTTCAGGGAGGTCAGCCATGCGTTCCAGTATCGGTGTCCTGTGGACCCACCGCATGGCGGGCGGGTCCACAGGACAGGGTGCTCAGTGTCTCGTCAGACGCCGTTGTCGGGCTTGTCCGCACCGGTGACGTCACGCTCGTGCTGCGCGCGGCGGGCCATTTCGTCGTCGTCGATGGGACGCGGTTCCTTGGCGTGCTCACGGCGGTCGGGGTGGACCTCTTCGGTCGGCACGATGACGTCACTGATATCGGGGTCGTTGTTTCCAGCCATATCAGTTCGATACCCACCGCGGGGCCGGAGCAACCCGCATGTGAGCAGGTCAGCTGTACTTGATCTGCAACGCCACGCCGACGATCGAGACCACCCAGATACCGACCACGAACAGCGTCAGCCGGTCGAGGTTCTTCTCCACCACCGTGGAACCCGACAGGCTCGACTGGACGCCGCCACCGAACAGGGTGGACAGACCGCCGCCCTTGGCACGATGCAGCAGCACCAGGAGCACCACCAGCAGGCTGGTGACGATCAACGTGATCTGCAGCGCTAAAACCATGGGCGACAGCCTACCGTCCGTCCGGACCGGTCAGGGCAGGGGCCCACCTGCGGCGATCGCCGACAGGGTGGCGAACTGCTCACCGTCCAGCGAGGCCCCGCCCACCAGCGCACCGTCCACGTCGTCCTGCGCGACGATCTCGCCGACGTTCTTGGCGTTCACCGAGCCGCCGTAGAGCACGCGGATGCCCGCGGCGAGCTGCGGGGACGCCAGCGAGCCGAGCTCGTCGCGGATGGCCTTGCAGACCTCCTGGGCATCGGCCGCGCCGGCCACCCGGCCGGTGCCGATCGCCCACACCGGCTCGTAGGCGATCACGGCCTGGCCGATCTGCTCGGCGGTCAGCCCGGCCAGTGATCCGCGCAGCTGCTCGACGCAGTGTTCGACGTGGTTTCCGGCCTCGCGCACCTCGAGGTGTTCGCCGATGCACACGATGGGGGTGATGCCGTGGCGGAACGCCGCGGCGGCCTTTGCGGCCACCAGGGCGTCGTCCTCGTGGTGGTAGGTACGGCGCTCCGAATGTCCGACCACGGCGAACGTGCAGCCCAGCTTGGCCAGGAACGCCCCGCTGATCTCCCCGGTGTAGGCGCCGGAGTCGTGCGGGCTGACGTCCTGGGCGCCGTAGGTGAGGCGCAGCTTGTCGCCGTCCACCAGCGTCTGCACACTGCGCAGATCTGTGAACGGCGGGATCACCGTGACGTCGACCTTGTCGAAGTACTTGTCCGGCAGGGAGAACGCGATCTTCTGCACCAGCGCGATGGCCTCGAAGTGGTTGAGGTTCATCTTCCAGTTGCCGGCGATGAGCGGCTTACGGGCCATGGGTCAGGACTCCAGTACTCGGATGCCGGGAAGTTCTTTGCCTTCGAGGTATTCCAGCGATGCGCCGCCACCGGTCGAGATGTGGGAGAACCCATCCTCGTCGAGGCCGAGTTGGCGGACGGCCGCGGCACTGTCACCGCCGCCGACGACGCTGAAGGCGCCCTTGCCGGTGGCACCGATGATCGCCTCGGCCACCCCCCTGGTGCCCGCGGCGAACGCCGGGAACTCGAAGACACCCATGGGCCCGTTCCAGAACACCGTCTTCGCGTTCGACAGCAGGGCCGAGAACCGCTTGACCGACTCCGGACCGATGTCCAGACCCATCTTGTCGTCCGGGATGCGGTCGGAGGCAACGGTTTCCGGTTCGGCGTCGGCGGAGAACTCCGGCGCCACCACGATGTCGACGGGCAGGTGGATCACGTCACCGTAGGTGTCGAGCAGCTGCCGGCAGGTGTCGACCATCTCCGGCTGCACCAGCGACTTGCCGACCGAGACCCCTTGGGAGGCAAGGAAGGTGAAGCACATCCCGCCACCGATGACCAGGCTGTCGGCCTTCTGCGCCAGCGATTCGATCACCGCGAGCTTGTCGGACACCTTGGAACCGCCGAGTACGACCGCGTACGGGCGTTCGGTGGAGCTGGTGAGCTGTTCGAGCACCTTCACCTCGTCCGCCACCAGCGTGCCCGCGTAGTGCGGCAGCAGCGTGGCGACGTCGTACACCGACGCCTGCTTGCGGTGCACCACACCGAAGCCGTCGGAGACGAAGGCCCCGTCGTCACCCACGAGTTCGACCAGGGCCTTGGCCAGCTTCAGCCGCTCGGCGTCGTCCTTGCTGGTCTCGCGAGAGTCGAAGCGGACGTTCTCCAGCAGCAGCACGTCGCCGTCGGTGAGGCCTTCGGCGCGCGCCAGGGCGTCGGTGCCGACCACGTCACCGGCGAGTTGCACATGCCGGCCGAGCCTCTCCCCCAGCGCCTTGGCGACCGGGGCCAGCGAGAACTTCGGATCCGGCTCACCCTTGGGGCGACCGAGGTGCGCGGTCACCACGACCTTCGCGCCGGCGTCGCTCAACGCCTTGAGCGTCGGCACCGAGGCGACGATGCGCCCCGGGTCGGTGATGGTCTCACCGTCGAGCGGGACGTTGAGGTCGGAGCGCACCAGCACACCCCGACCCTCGACGCCGTCCTTCAGCAGGTCGTCGAGTGTTCTGACGGCCATTTAGAGGGACTTGCCGACGAGCGAGACAAGGTCGACGAGGCGGTTGGAGTAACCCCACTCGTTGTCGTACCAGGAGACGACCTTGGCCTGGTTGTCGATGACCTTGGTCAGTCCGGCGTCGTAGAGCGAGCTGTGCGGGTCGGTGACGATGTCGCTGGAGACGATCGGCGCGTCGTAGTACTTGAGGATGCCCTTGAGCGGACCCTCGGCGGCGGCCTTCATCGCGGCGTTGATCTCGTCGACGGTGGCCGACTTGCTCAGCTCCGCGGTGAGGTCGGTGACCGAACCCGTGGGGATCGGCACGCGCAGCGCGTAGCCGTCGAGCTTGCCCTTGAGCTCCGGCAGCACCAGGCCGATGGCCTTGGCGGCACCGGTCGAGGTGGGCACGATGTTGATGGCGGCGGCGCGGGCACGGCGCAGGTCCTTGTGCGGCCCGTCCTGCAGGTTCTGGTCCTGGGTGTAGGCGTGGATCGTCGTCATCAGGCCCTTGACGATGCCGAACTCGTCGTTGAGGACCTTGGCCAGCGGGCCGAGGCAGTTCGTGGTGCACGAGGCGTTGGAGATGATGTTCTGGCTGCCGTCGTACTTGTCGTCGTTGACGCCCAGCACGATGGTGATGTCCTCGTCGCTGGCCGGCGCGGAGATGATGACCTTCTTGGCGCCCGCGTCGAGGTGGCCCTGCGCCTTGTCGCGCTTGGTGAAGATGCCGGTCGACTCGACGACGACGTCGACACCCAGGTCACCCCACGGCAGCGCGGCGGGGCCCTCCTTGATCGACAGACCCTTGAGCGTGTCACCGCCCACCACGATGTTCTCGCCCTCGACGCTGACGTCGAACGGGAGCCGGCCGAGGATCGAGTCGAACTTCAGCAGGTGTGCGAGAGTCTCGTTGTCGGTGAGGTCGTTGACCGCCACGATTTCGACATCGGTGTTCTTGCCCTCGAGCTTCTGGGCCGCCAGGGCCCGGAAGAAGTTGCGGCCGATGCGGCCGAAGCCGTTGACGCCTACGCGGATGGTCACGTGGTTCCCCTGTCTGCCTCTGGTGTATTGCTCGCCTGCCAGCCTAGTTGGGCCGGTTTCGGGTCGCGCGGGCTGGTCAGTGCACGGCCAGCGATTGGTCGGCGTACGGATTGCCCAGCCATTTGCGGCGAAGCGTCTGCAGCGTGCCCGCCTCCTCCAACTCGGCCTGCGCGACCGTGATCCGGCTCAGCATCTGTTGGTCGTGCCGGGCCACCGCGATCGCGATGTGTTCGACGGTCAGTCCCTTCTGCACGACCTCGACGCCCGGGAGGTGCGCGGAGACCGCGGTGAGCACCGGCGCGAGCGCGACCATGCCGTCACACCCCTCGGTGTCGAGTCGGTCGCACACCCGGACCGCAGCACCCCGCAGCTGAGTGACGTACTGCTCGGCGGTGCTCCCCCGCCGCACGGCGACCGTCAGACCCTCGAGCTCGTCGACGGAGTGCACATGCGGATGCCTGCGGGCGTCGACGGCGAGCGCCTGACCCGTGATGACGTAGGGCGGCGCGAAGGCCGCCCGTTCGTCGGAGACGGCGAGGCCGCCTGCCGCGGAATCGACGTCGCCGGACGTCAGCGCCCGGAAGACCCCGTCGTGGTCCTCGTAGGCCAGGAACTGCACCTGGTCTCCCATCGACATCGCGACGGCTCTCATCAGGTCGACGTCCAGGCCGGTCGGGTCGCCACCGTCGTCGTCGGTGAAGGGCGGGACGGGGACCACGACGCCGACTCTGAGAGTGCCCATACCGGCCAGGGTAGTCCGGTCCGGTTTGGCATCACCGTGCGCGCATCCCTGTGCGGCGAGCACTGCGCGCTCCACACTCGGACCAGGAATGGGCTCGACGTCACCGACGTTGCGACCGACAGGTGAGCGGAAGGCAGGGCGCTGTCGTGGTCGATACCGGATCTCTGCACCTGGCCGTGGCACTGGACGGGACGGGATGGCACCCGGCGTCGTGGCGCGAACCCGACGCGCGGCCCGACGAACTGTTCACCGCCCGCTACTGGACCGACCTGGTCGCCGAGGCCGAACGGGGGCTGCTCGACTTCGTCACCATCGAGGACAGCCTGGCGCTGCAGTCGGACAGCCCGTCACAGCCCGACCGCACCGACCGGGTCCGCGGCCGGCTGGACGCGGTGCTGATCGCCTCGCGAGTGGCGCCGACGACTCGCTACGTCGGCCTGGTGCCCACGGCCGTCGCCACGCACACCGAGCCGTTCCACCTGTCCAAGGCGATCGCCACCCTCGACTACGTCAGCTCCGGCCGGGCCGGGATCCGGGTCGCGGTGGCGGCGGACGCGGAGTCGGCCGCACACGTCGGCAGACGAGACGTCTCCGGTGTCGACCTGCTCGGCGAGGCCGCCGACTACATCGAGGTGCTGCGCCGGCTCTGGGACAGCTGGGAGGACGACGCCGAGATCCGCGACGTCGCCACCGGACGTTTCATCGACCGCACCAAACTGCACTACATCGACTTCCATGGCGAGCACTTCTCGGTCAAGGGACCGTCGATCACGCCGCGCCCGCCGCAGGGGCAGCCGATCGTCGCCGCGCTCGGACACGCCGCGCCCGCACACCGGCTCATCGCCGCCGGCGCCGACGTCGGGTTCGTCACGCCGCACGGGGACGACGACACCGCCGCCACGGTCGCGGCGATCGCCGGCCGGCGAGACCCGACCGCGGACCCGGTTCGCCTCTTCGCCGACCTGGTGGTCTTCCTCGACCGCGACGCCGCCTCCGCCGACGCCAGGCGCCGGCGCCTCGACGACGCGGCGGGTGCCGAATACCGCAGCGACGCCGAGGTGTTCACCGGGACGCCGCAACAGCTGGCCGACTTCCTGCAGCACCGCACGGCGGCCGGCCTGACCGGATTCCGGCTGCGGCCCGCCGCACTGCCCCACGACCTGATCGAGATCACCGGCGGGCTGGTGCCGGAACTGCACCGCCGGGGTGCGTTCCGCCGGAAGTACGGCGCCACCACACTGCGCGGGCTCCTCGGGCTCGGCCGCCCCGCCAACCGTTACGCGACCGCCTGACCCACGGGACATCGATGAGCAAGCCACGCAAGCAGATTCACCTGGCCGCGCACTTCCCGGGGGTGAACAACACCACCGTGTGGAGCGACCCGCAATCCGGGAGCCACATCGAGTTCGACTCGTTCGTGCGGTTCGCCCGGACCGCCGAACGCGGCAAGTTCGACTTCATGTTCCTCGCCGAGGGTCTGCGGCTGCGCGAACAGGGCGGCCTGATCTACGACCTGGACGTGGTGGGACGCCCCGACACCTTCACGGTGCTGGCCGCGCTGGCCGCGGTCACCGACCGGCTCGGGCTGACCGGAACCATCAACTCGACGTTCAACGAGCCCTACGAGGTCGCGCGCCAGTTCGCGTCGCTGGACCACCTGTCGGCCGGGCGCGCCGCGTGGAACGTGGTCACCTCCTGGGATGCGTTCACCGGAGAGAACTTCCGCCGGGGCGGCTTCCTGCCGGAGGACCAGCGCTACGAGCGGGCCGAGAGCTTCCTGGCCGCGGCCCACACGTTGTTCGACTCGTGGCGCGGAGACGAGATCGTCGCCGACAAGGACGCCGGCGTCTTCCTCTCCGACCCGGCGGCGGGCGGATTCGCCTACCGCGACGCGCATTTCGACATCCACGGTCGGTTCAACGTGCCGCGCAGCCCGCAGGGCAGGCCCGTGATCTTCCAAGCCGGCGACTCCGACCGCGGCCGCGAGTTCGCCGCCGCGGCGGCGGACGCGATCTTCTCCCGGTACGGCACCCTCGAGGAGGGTCGGGCGTTCTACGCCGACGTCAAGGGCCGGTTGGCGCGGTACGGCCGCCGCCCCGACGAGCTGTTGATCCTGCCCGCCGCCACGTTCGTGCTCGGGGACACCGACGCCGAGGCGGCCGACATCGCCCACGAGGTGCGGCTTGCCCAGGTGTCACCGCAGACCGCGATCCGATTCCTCGAACAGCTGTGGAACCGGGACCTGTCCGACCACGATCCGGACGGCCCGTTGCCCTCGGTCGATCCCGTCGTCGGGGAGAACACCATCGCCCGCGGCCGTGCCAGCGTCCGGATGTACCGGGACCCGATCGCGGTCGCCAACCAGTGGCGCGCCAAGGCCGAAGCGGAGAACCTCACCACCCGCGAGCTGATCGTCGAGGTCACCGGGCGGCAGAACTTCATCGGGTCACCGGCCACCGTCGCCGAGAACATCACCACGCTGGTCCAGGCCGACGCCAGCGACGGGTTCATCCTGGTGCCGCACGTCACCCCGGCGGGGCTCGACCCGTTCGTCGACGACGTGGTGCCGCTACTGCAGGAACGCGGGGTGTTCCGGACCGACTACGAGGGCACCACGCTGCGCGACCACCTCGGTCTGGCGACACCGAAAACCGGTGCAGCACAAGACGCCGCGGTGAGCGCGGGTTAAGCGTCCTCGAGCAGGTCGGGCGTCACGGCCGACTCCGTGTCCGGGATGCCGTCCTGCTTGGCCTTGCGGTCGGCCATCGACAACAGCCTGCGGATGCGCCCGGCGACGGCGTCTTTGGTCATCGGCGGATCGGCCAGCCGACCGAGTTCCTCCAGCGAGGCCTGCCGGTGTTCGACGCGCAGCTTGCCCGCGGTGGCCAGGTGATCGGGGACCGTGTCGCCGAGGATCTGCAGTGCCCGCTCCACCCGCGCGGCTGCCGCGACGGCCGCGCGGGCCGAGCGCCGCAGGTTCGCGTCGTCGAAGTTCGCCAACCGGTTGGCCGTCGCCCGCACTTCGCGCCGCATCCGGCGCTCTTCCCACGTCAATCGGGTGTCCTGGGCGCCCATCCGCGTGAGCAGCGCACCGATCGCCTCACCGTCGCGCACCACCACCCGGTCGCTGCCGCGCACCTCCCGCGCCTTGGCGCTCACTCCGAGCCTGCGGGCCGCACCGACCAGCGCCAGCGCCGCCTCGGGCCCCGGGCAGCTCACCTCGAGCGCCGAGGAGCGGCCGGGCTCGGTGAGCGATCCGTGGGCGAGGAACGCCCCGCGCCAGGCGGCCTCGGCGTCGGCGACGCTGCCGCCCACCACCTGGGCGGGCAGACCCCGCACCGGACGGCCGCGCAGATCCAGCAACCCGGTCTGGCGCGCCAACGCCTCGCCGTCCTTGGCGACCCGCACCACATACCGGGTGCCCTTGCGAATCCCGCTGGCGGACAACATGTGTACGACGGCGTTGTAGCCGTACAGGTCGTAGATGTCCTTGCGCAACCGGCGCGCGATGATGCCGAGGTCGACTTCGGCTTCCACCACCACTCGGCCGGACACGATGTGCAGTCCACCGGCGAAGCGCAACAACGATGCGACCTCGGCGCGGCGAGCGCTCACCGAGTTCACCACGAGTCGGCTCAGCTCGTCTTTGACCTCGGCTGTCATCGCCACGAGTCGTCACCTCTCGGTCGGTTCGTCGGGGTGGAGGCAGTCGGCACCTGGTCGCGGTCCCCCACCGTTCCGCGAAGCCGGACGCCTTCCAGGGCCGCGGCCAGTCTTGCCGGATCATGTAAAGGTGTACCAGGTCGGCGCACGTCGGCGAACTCCACTCGGGCGTCCAGGATCGTCGCCGTGCGGCTCAGCTGTTCGCGTTCGCGGTCGCTGGGCACCCGGCTGGCGTCGACGATGATGTCGTGCACCGTGAAGTTCGGCGCGTGCTGCGACAACACGTGGATGTGCCGCTCGACGGAGAAGCCTGCCGTCTCCCCCGGCTCGGCCGCCAGGTTGAGCACCAACGCGCGGCGCGCCGCGGTGGCCCGGAGGGCGGCGGCCAGCTCGGGTACCAGCAGGTGGGGGATGACGCTGGTGAACCACGATCCCGGCCCGAGCACCACCAGGTCGGCCGCCATGATCGCGTCGACGGCCTGCCGGGTGGCGGGCGGGTTTCCCGGCAGCAGCCGCACCCGGCGCACCTTTCCGACCGTCGTGGCGATCGCCACCTGACCGCGGATCACGCGGCTCATCCGCGGATCGGACTCCAGTCCGGCGACGTCGGCCTCGATCTGCAGGGCGATCGGGCACATCGGCAGCACCCGCCCCTTGACCCCGAGGATGCGCCCCAGTTCGTCGAGCGCGGCGACCGGGTCGGCCAGCACCTCGGAGAGCCCGGCGAGCATCAGGTTGCCGATGGGATGGCCGGCCAGCGCTCCGCTGCCGCCGAACCGGTGCTGGATGATCGTGGCCCACAGCCTCCCGTGCGGACTGTCAGAGGCCAACGCGGCCAATGCCATTCGCAGATCACCCGGGGGGACGATGTCGAGTTCGCTGCGCAGCCGGCCCGAGGAGCCGCCGTCGTCGGCGACGGTCACCACGGCGGTGACGTGGGGGCTGAGCCGACGCGCCGCGGACAGGGTCGCGTACAGCCCGTGCCCGCCCCCGAGGGCGACGATGCGAGGGCTCATCTGTCCTCCTCGCGTACGGGGAAGGTCATTCGCGCCCCAGATCCCGGTGCAACACCCGCACCGTGAGCTCGTCACCGCCTTGCAACCGCCCCGCCAGCGCCTCGGCCATCGCCACACTGCGGTGTTTGCCGCCGGTGCAGCCGATCGCGACGGTCATGTAACGCTTCCCCTCCCGCCGGTATCCGTCGATCACGACGTTCAGCAGTCGATGGTAGGTGTCGAGGAACTCCTCCGCGCCCGGCTGGCCCAGCACGTAATCCCGGACGTCGGGGTGCTGTCCGGTGTGCGGGCGCAGAGCGTCCACCCAGTGCGGATTGGGCAGGAACCGCACGTCCATGACGGTGTCGGCGTCCATCGGCAGCCCGTACTTGTAGCCGAAGGACTCGACCGTGACGCTGGTCTCGGCCACCACCTCCTCGCCGAAGGCGCGTTCGATGCTCTCCCGCAGCGCGTGCACCGAAAGCGTGGAGGTGTCGATCACCAGGTCGGCCGACGCCCGCACGGAGGCGAGCAGCGCCCGCTCCCGCGCGATGCCCTCGGCGAGGGTCTCCCCGCCCTGCAGCGGATGGCTGCGCCGGTTCTGCTCGTAGCGACGCACCAGGATGTCGTCGCTGGCCTCGAGGAACAGCACACGCGGCGTGATGTTGCGGGTGGCCAGATCTCCCCGCACCCAATCGAGGTCACCGGTGAACCCGCGCGACCGCACATCCATCACGACGGCCAGCTGCGTGATCCGTGAACCGGCGGCCAGCCCGAGCTCGACCATGCGTGCGATCAGTTCCGGCGGGAGGTTGTCGGCGACGTACCAGCCGAGGTCCTCGAGCACCTTGGCCGCCGTCCCGCGGCCGGCGCCGGACAGCCCCGTCACCAGGACGACGTCGATGCCCGATTCCGGGTGATCGACGTCCCCCTCCACACCCCCGCCGACACCGCTGCCGTGCAGCTGTTCGCTCATGTCCGACTCTGTCATCCCGATACCCTGCGTTGATCATCGTCGATGACCGCCGCCGCCGCGCCCGAATCGCCCGGCGGGTCCTGCGGCACACCCAGCGCCTCCAGCACGGCCCGCGCGGTCGCCACGCCGATGCCCGGCACCGCGGTGATCTCCTCGACCGACGCCTCCTTCAACCGCGCCACCGAACCGAAGTGGGTGACCAGCGCCTTGCGCCGGTGCTCGCCGAGTCCGCGCACCGAGTCCAGCGCGGAGGCGGTCATCCGCTTGGACCGCTTGCTGCGGTGGTAGGCGATCGCGAACCGGTGCGCCTCGTCGCGCACGCGCTGAAGCAGGTAGAGCCCTTCGCTGTTGCGGGGCATGATCACCGGATCGGGCTCCGCGGGCACCCACACCTCCTCGAGGCGTTTGGCCAGCCCGATCACCGCCACGTCGCTGATGCCCAGATCGTCGAGCACCGCTTGGGCCGCGTTGACCTGCGGGGCGCCGCCGTCGACGACGAACAGGTTCGGCGGGTAGGCGAACTTGCGCGACTTCCCCTCGGGCGACAGTTCCGTCGGATGCTGGGTGTCGTGCAGATGCCGGTAGAAGCGGCGCCGCGTCACCTCGGCGATCGATGCGACGTCGTCGCTGCGACCGTCGCCCGCCGCTTCGCGGATCGCGTAGTGCCGGTAGTCCGATTTGCGGGGCAGCCCGTCTTCGAACACCACCAGCGACGCCACCACGTCGGTGCCCTGGACGTGGCTGATGTCGACGCATTCGATGCGCAACGGCGCGTCGGCCAGTCCGAGGTTCTCCTGGATGCTCTGCAGCGCAGCGGTTCTCGCGGTGAAGTCACCGGCCCGCTTGAGTTTGTGCTGGGCCAGGGCGTCCTGCGCGTTGCGTTTGACCGTATCGGCCAGCGCTTTCTTGTCACCGCGCTGGGCCACCCGCAGCGTGACCCGCGAACCGCGCAGACCGGTCAGCCAGGCGGCCAGTTCGTCGGCGTTGTCCGGCAGACACGGCACCAGAACCTGCCGCGGCACGGGGTTGGTCGCCTCGTCGAGCCCGTTGTCACCGGCCACACCCAGTTCGGCCTGATCGCCGTAGAACTGGGTGAGGAACTGTTCGACCAGCTGCTCCTGGCTGGATTCCCCGGGCTCCCCGGACTTCTCGACGATCCACCCGCGCTGACCGCGGACCCGGCCGCCGCGCACGTGGAACACCTGGACGGCCGCTTCGAGATCGTCGTCGGCGAAGGCCACCACATCGGCGTCGGTGCCGTCTCCGAACACCACCGCCTGCTTCTCCAGTGCGCGTTTGAGCGCACCGATGTTGTCGCGCAACCGCGCCGCGCGTTCGAAGTCGAGCTGCTCGGCCGCCTCGTTCATCTGCGCTTCCATGTCGCGGGCGAGGCGGTCGGTCTTACCGGCGAGGAAGTCGCAGAAGTCGAGCACGATGCGGCGGTGCTCGTCGGCGCTGACACGTCCGACGCACGGCGCCGAACACTTGTCGATGTAGCCGAGCAGACACGGCCGGTCGATCTGCCTGTGCCGCTTGAACACTCCGGCCGAGCAGGTGCGGGCCGGGAACACCCGGGTGAGCAGGTCCAGCGTCTCGCGGATCGCCCAGGCGTGGGAGTACGGCCCGAAGTAGCGCACCCCCTTGCGGCGCGGCCCCCGGTACACCATCAGCCGGGGGTACTCCTCGTTGAGCGTGACGGCCAGGACCGGATACGACTTGTCGTCGCGGTAGCGGATGTTGAACCGCGGATCGAACTCCTTGATCCAGTTGTACTCGAGCTGCAGCGCCTCGACTTCGGTGTTGACGACCGTCCACTCGACGCTGCCCGCGGTGGTGACCATCTGCCGGGTGCGGGGGGCCAGGCTGGAGATGTCCGCGAAGTACGACGTGAGCCGGCTGCGCAGGCTCTTGGCCTTGCCGACGTAGATCACCCTGCCGTGCGGATCGCGGAACCGGTAGACACCGGGCTGCACGGGGATCGATCCGGGCGCCGGCCGGTACGTCGCTGGATCGGGCACCTTCCCAGATTACTGCCGCGGTCGGACGGCCATGACCGGCGCGACCCCCGGACAGGGCGCACGTGACTCCGCTACCGTCGAAGGGTGCGGAAGCTGGCGTCGGTGCGGAAGGTCACCGCCCTGCTCGGAGGGGTTGCGTTGATCGTGGCCGGGTGCTCCGATGCCCAACCACCCCCACCCACCCCGGCGCCCGTCCCCTGCGAGATGGTGTCGAACGGCACTCCGACCCCCAAGACACCCGCCGCCTCACCCTCGGCCGGTGGGCCCCGGGACCTGGCCGACGAACCCGAGGTCGGCACCGGTTACCGCAAGGACATGACGCCCGTGCAGACCGGCCGCTACTCGGTGGCGACGGCCAATCCGCTGGCCACCCAGGCGGCGTGCCGGGTCCTGCGCGACGGCGGTACGGCCGCCGATGCGCTGGTGACCGCCCAGGCGATGCTCGGGCTCGTCGAACCGCAGTCCTCGGGCATCGGCGGCGGCGGCTTCCTGCTGTACTACGACGCCGCGTCCGGATCGGTGCGGGCCTACGACGGCCGCGAAGTCGCCCCCGCCGCGGCGACCGAGAACTACCTGCGCTGGGTCAGCGACACCGACCGCACCGCACCCCGGCCCGACGCCCGCGCGTCCGGGCGCTCGATCGGTGTCCCCGGCATCGTGCGCATGCTGGAGACGGTCCACGACGCCCACGGCAAGACCGCGTGGCGCGACCTGTTCCAACCCGCGGTCGCGCTGGCCGACGACGGCTTCGACGTCAGCCCGCGGCTGGCGGCGGCCATCGCCGACAGCCGCGCCGAACTGCGCCTCGACCCCGCCTCCGGCGCCTACTTCCTGAACGCCGACGGCAGCCCGAAGACCCCGGGCAGCCGGCTGACCAACCCCGCCTACGCCAAGACCCTGGGCGCCATCGCCTCCCAGGGCGCCGACGCGTTCTACACGGGCGCGATCGCCGAGGCCGTCGTCGAGGCGACGGCGGACACGTCGGGGGGACGCACACCCGGTGTGATGACGCTGGAGGATCTCGCCCGCTACACCGTCGGCGTCGGCGAACCGGTGTGCCGCCCGTACCGCGGCAAGGAGATCTGCGGGATGCCGCCGCCCTCGTCGGGCGGGATCGCAGTGCTCGCCACCCTGGGCATGCTGGAGCGGTTCCCGATGAGCAGGTACCGCCCCGACGACATCGACCGCAACGGCGGACGGCCCGACGCCATGGGGGTGCACCTGATCTCCGAAGCCGAGCGGCTGGCCTACGCCGACCGGGACCGCTACATCGCCGACACCGCGTTCGTCCCACTGCCCGGCGGCACCCCCGACACGCTGCTCAACACCGCCTACCTGGCGGGCCGCTCGGCGCTGATCTCCGAGCAGCGCACCATGGGCACCGCCAAACCCGGCGAGTTCGGCCCGCCCGCCGCTCCCACACCGCAGCCCCCGGAGCACGGCACCAGCCAGGTCAGCATCGTGGACTCGTACGGCAACGCGGCGTCGCTGACCACCACGGTCGAGTCGGCGTTCGGGTCGTTCCACATGGTCGACGGGTTCCTGCTCAACAACCAGCTGACCGACTTCTCCGCCGAACCCGTCGGCCCCGACGGCGTACCGGTGGCCAACCGGCTCGAGCCGGGTAAGCGGCCGCGTAGCACCATGGCCCCGACGTTGATGTTCGACAGACCGCCGCCCGGCCCGCCGGGCACCAGGGGTCCGCTCTACGCGGTGCTCGGTTCCCCCGGTGGCGCGGTGATCATCCAGTTCGTGGTGAAAATCGTTGTCGGCATGCTGGATTGGGGTCTGGATCCGCAGCAGGCGGTCGGAATGGTCGACTTCGGCGCCGACAACTCACCCGAGACCAACGTCGGCGGCGAACACCCCAACGTCGACGTCACCGACAACGGCGACCACGATCCGCTCGTGACCGGGCTGCGCAGGCTCGGGCACCGCGTCGACCTCGCCGACCAGTCCAGCGGGCTGTCGGCGCTGGTCCGCAACGAACGGGGGTGGATCGGCGGCGCCGACCCGCGCCGCGAGGGAATGGTCATGGGCGACGGCCAGCGGGCGGGAGAGTAGCGGCTTGGGGAGTCAGACCGAGTGACCGCACCGCGGGTGGCCCGGCTGACCGAAGCGAACTGGCGCGAGTTCGCCGTGGTGCGGTTGCGGGCGCTCACCGATTCGCTGGGCGTCGACGATCCGCAGTACCGGCACGAGTCGACGTTCACCGCGGCGCAGTGGCGGCGGCGGCTGCGCGAACACGCCCAGTTCACGGTGCTCATCGAGGGCCGCCCGGTCGGTCTGATCAGCGCGCAACGCGAGAACCCGGATTCGGTGTACCTGTACTCGCTGTGGCTGGACCCGGGTGCGCGCGGCCACGGGCTGGCACGTCCGCTGGTCGAGGCGGCCGTCGACTGGGCGCGCAGCCAGGGGGTGCGCACGGTGACACTGCGGGTCGCCGCCGACAACGCGGTGGCACGCGGGGTGTACGAGAGCATGGGGTTCCGCGTCGCGGCCGCGCTGGTCGGGCCGCGCCAGGAACTGGCGATGTCACTGAGTGTGTGACCGGTGGCGCGCGATCGCGTCGCGCAGCTGCTCCATCGCCTCCACGGCACGTTCCTTGTCGACGGCCTGGATCGCCATCAGCGGGATGTACTCGTCGTCGGGCAGGTCGACCCGGGCCCACCGGGCGCCGCGGGGGAACGACACACCGACGATGTCGGGCCATTCCAGGACACGGTCGGTCAGCAGGTTGCGCACCGAGATGCCGCGGGCACCCACCCGGACCCGGGGCCGCGCGAACAGGGTCACCACCCCGCCGATGATCACGCCCAGCAGTGCGATCGCCACCTGGTCGGCGGTCTGGAAGATGACGCCGCTCGACCCGATCTTGAGCAGAAACCCGACGGTGACGTGCGCCGCCACGATCACCGCGGCCGCGGCATAGGCGAAGTACGGCGTCAGGTGTGGCCGGATCACCACATCCCACTCATCCCCGCCGCGCCGGTCACTCATGAGCCGCCGCGCAACCCCTGCAGGGTCAGCGCCGTGGACAGCGCCGCGGCCGCGGCCTGGGCGCCCTTGTCCTCGGCCGACCCGGGCAGCCCCGCCCGGTCCAGCGCCTGCTCCTCGGTGTTCGTGGTCAGCACGCCGTTGGCGACGGGCGTCGAGGCGTCCAGTGACACCCGCGTCAGGCCCTGGGTGACGGCGTCACAGACGTAGTCGAAATGCGGTGTCTGTCCGCGGATCACCACGCCCAGCGCCACCACCGCATCGTGGTCGGCGGCCAGCGCCTGTGCGACGACGGGGATCTCGATGGCCCCGAGCACCCGCACCACGGTCGGGTCGGCCACCTTGGCGTCGGCGGCGACCCTGAGCGCACCGTCGAGCAGTGCGTCACAGATCTTCTCGTGCCACGTGCTCGCCACGATGCCCAACCTCAGCCCCGAACCGTCGAGCTGGGGCAGGTCCGGAACTCCCGCGCCACCGCTCAACGGGCACCGCCCAGATCGGTGGGACGGCGGTCACCGAGCAGGTACACGCCCTCGTCGTAGTCGTCCATGCTGGTGGCCTCGTCGTATTCGTCGAGTCCGGCCAGGTCGTGGCCCATCCGGTCCCGCTTGGTCATCAGGTAGCGGATGTTCTCGGCGTTGACCCGCACCGGCAGCGGCACGCGCTCGATGATGTGCAGGCCGTAGCCGTCGAGGCCGACCCGTTTGGCCGGGTTGTTGGTCAGCAGCCGCATCGACCGCACACCGAGGTCGACGAGGATCTGCGCGCCGATGCCGTAGTCGCGGGCGTCGGCGGGCAGCCCCAGTTTGAGATTGGCGTCGACGGTGTCGTCGCCGGCGTCCTGCAGTTGGTAGGCCTGCAGTTTGTGCATCAGGCCGATCCCGCGGCCCTCGTGGCCGCGCATGTAGAGCACGATGCCGCGGCCCTCGCGGGCCACCATGGCCATCGCGGCGTCGAGTTGGGGACCGCAGTCGCAGCGGCGCGAGCCGAACACGTCACCGGTGAGGCATTCCGAGTGCACCCGCACCAGCACGTCGTGTCCGTCGCCGTGCGGGCCGGCGACGTCGCCGCGGACCAGGGCCACGTGCTCGACGTCGTCGTAGATGCTCGTGTAGCCGACGGCGCGGAACTCGCCGTGGCGGGTGGGGATGCGGGCCTCGGCGATCCGCTCGATGTGGCGCTCGTGCTTGCGGCGCCATTCGATCAGGTCGGCGATCGAGATCAGTGCCAGATCGTGTTCGTCGGCGAAGATCCTCAGCTCGTCGGTCTGGGCCATCGCGCCCTCGTCCTTCTGGCTGACGATCTCGCAGATGGTGCCCGCCGGCTGCAGACCGGCCAGGCGCGCCAGGTCCACGGCGGCCTCGGTGTGGCCCGGACGGCGCAGCACACCACCGTCTTTCGCGCGCAGCGGCACCACGTGGCCGGGTTTGGTGAACTCTTCGGCGGTACTAGTCGGATCGGCGAGCAGACGCATGGTGGTCGCCCGGTCCGACGCCGAGATGCCGGTTCCCACACCGTTTCTCGCGTCCACCGTGACGGTGTAGGCGGTGCCGTGCTTGTCCTGGTTGACCGCGTACATCGGCAGCAGGCCGAGCCGGTCGCAGATCGCGCCGTCGAGCGGCACGCACAGATAGCCCGACGTGTAGCGGACCATGAACGCGACCAGCTCCGGGGTGGCCTTCTCCGCGGCGAAGATCAGATCGCCTTCGTTCTCGCGGTCCTCGTCGTCGATCACGACCACGGCCTTACCGGCCGCGATGTCCGCGATCGCCCGTTCGACCGAATCGAGCCTGGTCATCCTCTGCCACCCTTACCGGTCCCCTCACGCGCGGAACCAGGAAATATCAACGTCCTCGCTTCAGTATGAACCACAGGAGCGTGCCGAATATTGCCAGTGTCACCCGGTGTCACTCAGCGGGAGCGCTCATCAGCCGCTCGACGTATTTCGCGATGACGTCGACCTCCAGGTTCACCTGGGTGCCGACGGGGGCGGTGCCGAGCGTGGTGAGTTCCCGGGTGGTGGGGATCAACGACACCTCGAACCAGTCGTTTCCGAGGCCGGAGACGGTCAGTGACACCCCGTCGACGGTGATCGAACCCTTCTCGACGACGTAGCGCGCGAGCGCCGTCGGCAGCGCGATGCGTACGACCTCCCAGTGCTCCGACGGTGTGCGCGCAATCACATGACCGGTGCCGTCGACGTGGCCCTGCACGATGTGTCCGCCGAGCCTGCTGTTCACCGCGGCGGCCCGCTCGAGGTTGACGTGGCTGCCCACCCCGACGCCGCCGAGGCTGGAGCGGTTCAGCGTCTCCCCCATCACGTCCGCGCTGAACACGCCGCCGGGCTGGATCTCGACGACGGTCAGGCAGACACCGTTGACCGCGATCGAGTCACCGTGGCCGGCGTCGGCGGTCACCACCGGGCCGCGGATCACCAACCGTGCCGCGTCCGTGAGGTCTTCTTTGCCGACGACCTCGCCCACTTCTTCGACGATTCCCGTGAACACGCGACCAGGCTAGTCCCCGTCACGGCCGGGTCCGCGCCGACAGCGGAACCGGGTTCCCGGCCGCCCACCCTCTACGATGCAAGTCATGCCGACGAGCCCTCGCCATGCCGCCCAGGCCATCATCGCCGTCCTCCTCGCCGCCGCGATGTTCGTCGCAGGCTGCTCCTCGTCCTCGGAGGACTCCGACAAGCCGCTGCCCGACGCCGCGACGTTGCTGCAGGAATCCACCCAGACCACCCGCGACCTGCAGAGCGTGCACCTGAAGCTGACCGTGCAGGGCACGATCGAACAGTTGCCGATCGAATCGCTGGAAGGCGATCTGACCAACACCCCGGCCGTCGCCGCCGCCGGCAAGGCCAACATCGTGTTCCTCGGCCAGCGCCTCGACGGCGTGGAGTTCGTGGTCGCCGACGGCAACCTGTACGGCGCCATCAGCGCGGGCAGCTTCCAGGACTTCGGCCCCGCCGCCGACATCTACGACGTCGCGGCGATCCTCAGCCCCGACAAGGGTCTGGCCAACGTGCTGGCCAACTTCAGCGATCCCAAGGCCGAGGGCCGCGAGAACGTCAGCGGCGTCGACACCGTGCGCGTCACCGGCACCGTCAGCGCCGAGGCCGTCAACGCGATCGCCCCGCAGATCGGCGCCACCGGTCCGGTTCCCGCGACCGCGTGGATCGAGGAAGAGGGCAGCCACAACCTCGCGCAGGCCAAGCTCGAGCCCAGCCCGGGCAACAGCGTCACGATGACCCTGTCGGAGTGGGGTAAGCAGGTCACCGTCACAAAGCCGGCGGTGTGATGCCGACCGACGCCCACGCCACCGCGCCGGTGGCCAGCAGCCGCAGCCGCCGAATCGCGATCAGCGCGGGCAGCCTGGCGGTCCTGCTCGGCGCGCTCGACACCTACGTCGTGGTGACGATCATCCGCGACATCATGTTCGACATCGGCATCGCGATCAATCAGATCCAGCGGGTCACGCCGATCATCACCTGGTACCTGCTGGGCTACATCGCGGCGATGCCGCTGCTGGGCCGGGCGTCGGACCGGTTCGGCCGCAAGTTCATCCTGCAGGTCAGCCTGGCCGGCTTCGCGCTCGGTTCGGTCATCACCGCACTGTCCAACGACCTGGTCCCGATGGTCATCGGCCGCACCATCCAGGGCACCGCCAGCGGGGCGCTGCTGCCGGTCACGCTGGCGCTGGCCGCCGACCTCTGGTCCGCCCGCAACCGAGCCTCCGTGCTCGGCGGTATCGGCGCCGCCCAGGAGCTGGGCAGCGTGCTGGGCCCGCTCTACGGCATCGCCGTGGTGGCCGCGCTGAACACCTGGCGTGACGTGTTCTGGATCAACGTGCCGCTCGCGGCGATCGCGATGGTGATGATCCACTTCAGCCTGCCCGCCCGGCAGAAACCCGACCAGCCGGAACGGGTCGACGTCGTCGGCGGCCTGCTCCTGGCGGTCGCGCTCGGGATGGCCGTGATCGGCCTCTACAACCCGGCGCCCGACGGCAAGCAGATCCTGCCGCCGTACGGCCCGCCGGTACTGATCGGCGCGGCGGTCGCGGCCATCGCGTTCTTCGTGTGGGAACGCTTCGCACGCACCCGGCTGATCGAACCGGCCGGCGTGCACTTCCGGCCCTTCCTGGCGGCGCTGGGGGCGTCGCTGTGCGCCGGCGCCGCATTGATGGTGACGCTGGTCAACGTCGAACTGTTCGGCCAGGGCATCCTCGGCCAGAGTCAGAACGAGGCGGCCTTCCTGCTGTTGCGCTTCCTGGTGGCGCTGCCGATCGGCGCGCTGCTCGGTGGCTGGCTGGCGAGCCGCATCGGTGACCGGCTGGTGGCGTTCGCCGGCCTGCTGATCGCCGCGGGCGGGTACTTCCTGATCTCGAAGTGGCCGGTCGACCTGCTCTCGGCCCGCCACGACCTGGGCTTCGTCAGCCTGCCCGTGCTCGACACCGACCTGGTGATCGCCGGGATCGGCCTGGGGCTGGTGATCGGCCCGCTGACGTCGGCGACGCTGCGGGTGGTGCCCGCCGCACAGCACGGCATCGCCTCGGCCGCGGTCGTGGTGGCCCGGATGATCGGCATGCTGATCGGGATCGCGGCGCTGTCCGCGTGGGGGCTCTACCGGCTCAACCAGCATCTGCAGACACTGCCGTTCCCGCCGGGGGCCGACACACTGGCCGAACGCCTGGCTGCGGAGGCGGACCGCTACCGCGCCGCGTACGTGCTGCAGTACGGCGACATCTTCATGGTCACCGTCGTGGTGTGCATCGTCGGCGCGCTGCTCGGCCTGCTGATCAGCGGCCGCCACGAGCACGCGGACGAACCGGAGGTCGAGGGCGCCGGCGGCGGTGGCGCCGCTGTCGGCGCCGCGGACGACGCGCCCACCGAGTTCATCAACGTGCCGCGCGAGACGCCGGGCAGGCACCGGCACGACGGCTGAGTCAGCAGCGCTCCAGGCCGGGACGGAGCAGGCGGCGATCCTCCTGCTCCTCGGAACGGCCGGGGAGCACGCTGCGCAGCGGGCGCCACACGAACGAACCCACCGCCCGTGGGGCCGCCGTCGGGATGCTCAGCCAATCCTGCAGTGCGGTCACGCTCAACGTCCTTTGCTCGTGCTCATCGCGCGCACATCGTCGGTGAAAGCGCTTCGTACCGAGTGTAACGACGGGAACCGTCGAATCGACTCCCCGAAGCTGTGTGTTCGCCGAACGTTCGAGCGTCAGCCCGGAACGAGCGACAGCAGCACGTCGGGCCCGATCGGGGTGATGCCGTCGAAGCGCCACCGCTGCGCGTGCGCGATGCTCAGCACGCCGACGTCGTCGACCGCGGTGATCGGCCCGCCGAGCAGGATCGGCGCCACGTAGGCGACGATCCGGTCGATCACGCCGGCCCGCAGGAACGCGCCGGCCAGTGTGGGACCGCCCTCGAGGAAGACGTCGGTGCGGTCGGACAACGCCCGCAGCACCTCGTGCGGGTCACGGGTGCGGATCACCATGGTGCGCGAATCATCGTTGAGCACACGGGAATCCGGGGAGATCTCGCGTTCGCCGACCACCACGCGCAGCGGCTGGCGTTCGGCCAGGCTGCCGTCGGGCCGCCGCGCGGTCAGCACCGGGTCGTCGACGAACACCGTGCCGGTGCCCACCACGATCGCATCGGCGACCGCCCTGCGGCGGTGCACGTCGGCCCGGGCGGCTTCGCTGGTGATCCACTGGCTGCTGCCGTCGGCGGCGGCGCTGCGCCCGTCCACGCTCGTCGCGAATTTCCATGTGACGTGCGGCTTTCCGGTTCGCTGCTTGTGCAGCCACTCGCGCAGCACGCCACCGGCCACCGCGTCGCCCAGCACCCCCGCCGTCACGGTCACACCGGCTTCGGCGAGCCGGGCCGCTCCCCCGGCCGCCACCGGATTCGGGTCGGCGACCGCGTACACGACGGCCGAGACCTGCGCCGTTAGAAGCGCATCCACGCACGGCGGCGTCCGGCCGTGGTGGTTGCAGGGTTCCAGCGTGACCACCGCGGTGCCGCCCGCCGCCCTGCTGCCGGCGCGGCGCAAGGCCATCACCTCCGCATGCGGGCCGCCCGGCGGCTGGGTCGCCCCGACACCGGCGACCTGGCCGTCGGCGTCCAGGATCACCGCGCCCACAGGCGGGTTCGGATAGGTGCCGCCCTTGACGCGGTCGGCCTGCTCGATGGCCAGCCGCATCGCGGCCTCGGGTGTCATCAAGACAGGTGCTTGGACGCGGCCGCCGCCCGGCCGCGCAGCGACCGCACCGCCGCGGCCGGATCCTCGGCGCTGTAGACGGCCGATCCCGCGACGAAACAGTCGACGCCGGCCTCCGCGGCGGCGGCGATGGTGTCTTCGTTGATGCCGCCGTCGATCTCGACGAGCACCGTCAACTCACCCGAGTCGACCAGCCGCCGCACGATGCCCACCTTCGGCAGCACCTCGGGGATGAACTTCTGCCCGCCGAAGCCCGGTTCGACCGACATGATCAGCAGCGTGTCGAACTCGCGGAGGATCTCCAGATAGGGATCGATCGGGGTCCCGGGCTTCACCGAGAGCCCGGCCTTGGCGCCGGCCGCGCGGATGTCGCGGGCCACGGCGACCGGGTTGTCGGTGGCCTCGGCGTGGAAGGTGACGTTGTGCGCCCCGGCCTCGGCGTACGGCGGCGCCCACCGCTCGGGGTTCTCGATCATCAGGTGGCAATCCATCGGGATATCGGTCACCTTCAGCAGGGATTCCACGACGGGCAAGCCGAGGGTCAGGTTCGGCACGAAGTGGTTGTCCATGACGTCGACGTGCAGCCAGTCGGCTCCGGCGACCGCGGCGGTCTCGTCCGCGAGCCGGGCGAAATCGGCGGACAGGATCGACGGTGCGATGAGCGGATGCGCCATGGCGATCAGATTACTTGCAGCGCCGCGGCGAACATCGCGTCCGTACCGTGGCGATGCGGCCACAGCTGGACGTGGGGCCCGTCGCCGAGATCGTCGACCGGATCGAACAGTGGCCGGGTGTCCAGCGCGGTCACCGGGTGGCGGCGCACCGCGTCGGCGACCACGCCGACGGTCTCGGCCAGATGCGGTGAGCAGGTGGCGTACAGCACGACGCCGCCGGGGCGGGTGAGCCGGATCGCCGACGCCAGCAGTTCACGCTGCAGCCGGGCCAGGCCGGGCACGTCGCCGGGCTGCCTGCGCCACCGCGCCTCGGGCCGACGCCGCAGCGCACCCAGACCCGTGCAGGGTGCGTCGACGAGCACGCGGTCGAACCCCGGCTCCACCCCGGGGTCGCGGCCGTCGACGCGCAGCACCGTCACGTCGAGGCCGCGGGTGTTCTCCTCGACCAGATCGGCCCGCCGCGGCGCCGGTTCCACCGCGGTGATCGGGCCAGGGGCGAGCGCCGCCAGCATCGCGGTCTTACCCCCGGGCCCGGCGCACAGGTCGAGCCAGCGGCCGCCGTCGCCGTCGACGGGCGCCAGCGTCAGCGCGCGCGCCACCAATTGGCTGCCCTCGTCCTGCACCAGGGCGCGGCCGTCGCGGACCGGGGCCAACCGGCCAGGGTCACCACCGGACAGGTACACCGCATACGGCGAGTAGCGGCCCACGGTGCCACCGACCTCGTCGGCCAGTTCCTCGGCGCTCAGCACCCCCGGCCGGGCGGCGAGGTGGACGACCGGGCGGGCGTCGTCGCTGGCGAGCAGTGCGTCGAGTTCGCCGGCGCGGGCGCCGAGCGCATCGGTGAAGGCCTGCGCCACCCAGCGGGGATGGGCGTGGGTGAAGGCGATGTGCCCAACCGGATCGGTGTCGGCCGGCGGGGCCAGCTCGGCCACCCACGACGCCTCGTCGCGGACGGCGATCCTGCGCAGCACACCGTTGACGAAACCTGCTCGGGCCGAATCGAATTCGATGCCCGCCTGTTCGACGGTGGTCGACACCGCGGCGTGCGGTTCGACACGGGTGCGCAGCAACTGGTACGCCCCGAGCCGCAGCAGGTCGAGCAGCACCGGGTCGATCCGGTCCACCGGACGCCCGGCGGCGCCGGCGATGACCGCATCGAGCAGGCCGCGGCTGCGGCAGGCGCCGTAGGTCAGTTCGGTGGCGAACGCGGCGTCGCGCCCGTCGAGGCCGCGTTCGGCGAGCATCGCGGGCAGCGCGAGGTTGGCGTAAGCGTCGCGTTCGGACACCGCCCGCAGCACGTCGAATGCGACGCGGCGGGCGGGGTCGAGCGGTTTGCGGCGCTGGGGGCGGTTGCGCTGCGGGCGCTGCGGCGGCCGGGTCACTGCGCCGACACCGAGCCGTCGAGCCGCGCGCCGCGCGCCCAGTCCGCGGCGTTCATCGGCTTCTTCCCCGGCGGCTGGACCGTGCCGAGACGCACCGGCTCGGTCGCGGTGCCGACCAGCACCGCGTTCTTGAGGACCCGCAGCGCACCGGGGGCGAGGGGTTCGGCGGCGTCGGTGGTTGCCGACGACCCGGTGGTGACCGGACCGAGTTTGACCCGGACGTCGCCGATGACGGTCCAGGCGCCCGGGTTCGGGGTGACGGCGCGGATCCGGCGGTCCACCACGTGGGCGGGCAGGTCCCAGCGCACCCGGGCCTCCTCGACGGTGATCTTCGGGGCGACGGTGACACCGTCGGCGGGTTGCGGGACCGCCTGCAGGCGGCCGTCGGCGATTCCGTCCAGGGTGCTCTCGAGCAGCTGCGCACCGGAGTCGGCGAGCCGGGCGAGGAGCTCACCCGCGGTGTCGGTCGGGCGGATCGTCTCGGTGACCACCCCGTACACCGGGCCGGAATCCAGCGCCGGCTCGATTCGGAAGGTGGTGGCGCCGGTGACCGTGTCGCCCGCGGCGATCGCGGCCTGCACCGGAGCCGCGCCACGCCAGGCCGGCAGCAGGGAGAAGTGAAGGTTGATCCAGCCGTGCGCCGGGACCGCGAGCAGCCGCTCCGACAGCAGGGCGCCGTATGCCACGACGGCGCAGCAGTCGGGGGCGATCTCGCGCAGTTCGGCGACGAACTCCTCGGAGTTGGGTTTGGGCGGTCGCAGCACCGGGATGCCGTGGTCGAGTGCCAGTTGCGCCACCGGCGACGGCGCCGGCTTGCCGCGCCGTCCTGCCGCGGCGTCGGGGCGGGTGAGCACGGCGGCCACCTCGTGGCGGGGTGAGGCGATCAGCCGCTGCAGCGAGGGTAGGGCGGGCTCGGGGGTGCCGGCGAAGACGAGACGCACCGAGACAGTCTAGGGAGCGCTCAACGCGGCGTCTGGTAGTACTCACGCTGCGACACCCCCGCGGGTCCGGCGACGAACATCCACGGGATCGAGGTGGCGAGCCGGTTCAGGGTGGCGACCGCGTCGTTGTAGTACTGCCGGGCGAAGGCGAGCTTGTCCTCGGTCTCGCCGAGGGTGCGCTGCAGGTCCAGGAAGTTGGCCGACGAGCTGAGTTGCGGGTAGGCCTGGCCGAGGGCGAGCACCTGGCCGACCGCGGTGTCGAGTTCCTTCTCCGCGGCGCTGCGCCGCGCCACCGACCGGCCCGCCGTCGCCGAGGTCACGGCCGCCCGCGCGGTGGTGACGTGGTCGAGGATCGCCTTCTCGTGCGCGGCGAAGGTCTGCACGGTGTGCACGAGGCTCGGGATGAGCGACGCCCGCCGCGTCAGCTCGACGTCGATCCCGGCCAGCGCCTCGGCGACCCGCACGTCGGCGGCGCGAAGCCTGTTGTAGCCCATCACGAAGGCGATCAGGGCGGCCACCGCCAGGACCAGCACGAGCACCAGCACGAAGCTCACCATGAGCCGCCCCCTCCTCCGCCGCCGCCACCGCCACCGCCACCGGAGAAGCTGCTGCCCCCGCCGCTGCTGCCGCCGGACGACGACGCGGCCTGCGACGCCGTGTAGGCGCTGATCGAGGACGACAGCGCCGACTCGAAACTGTCGAACCCGCCGCCGTCGGAACCGCCGGTGAAGCCGGATCCCGACGGTGATGAGCTCTGATACCAAACCGGTTGCGGCGCAGGAACACCCATCACCATCTCGTATTTCTTGGCCCACAGGGCGGCCACCCCGGCGGCGACCGCGAACGGCAGATACGCGGTGTAGAGGTCCCTGCGCGCGGCGAAGTCGAACCGGGCCTCGGCGGAGTCGGTGCACAGCATCCGGTGGAAACCGCCGACCTGCGACCACAGCTCCCGGCCGGCGGAGGTGCGGCGGGTGCCGAGGCCGCCGAACCACGAGGCGACCGTGACGACGAAGAACGCGGCGAACGGCAGCGCGGCCATGGTGGTGGCGAATCCCCAGCCGAAGAACGCGCACACCGCGGCGATGGCGGACAACAGGTTGGCGACCTGCAGCCAGCCCTCGCGTCCGCGCTTGACCATCAACCCCTCGTCGAGTGCCCACTGCTTGACGGCGGCGGCCATGTCGGTGCGGGCCTTGCTGAGTTTCTCTCCGGACCGGACGGTGTGCTTCGCCTCGAATTCGGTGCCGGTGCCGATCACCTTCAGGGCCGAGCCCACCGCCACGCTGACCGGGTCGACGTCGGCCCACCGGCTCGCGCCCGCGGTACCGCGCACCTCCCACTGCTTGTCGTTGACCTGGCGCAGGGTGACGAGGTCGTGTTCGGCGAGATGGAACAGTGTGGCGGTCAACCCGTGAGCGGGCACCTTCTCGGTCCGGAGGTACTCGGCCTGCACCGGACCGATTCCGGGCGGCGGGGCGTACTGCAGCGGGAACACCGGCGGGCGTTCGACCACCCTCCTGGTCCACAGGTGACCACCGGCCGCCGCGAGCACGGTGAGGCCGAGCATCCAGGCCAGCCCCTCGACCGAATCCCCGACGATGCGGTCCCACCGGTAGGACCACGGCAGTTCCTCGCGCGGCGGCGGTTGCATGTCGACGCCGGCACGGACGGTGACCGGAGTGCGCGGCGGCAGGTCGTGCGCCTGCAACCGCACCGTCCGGCCGGTTGCGGTCAGGTCGTCGCATGCCCGTCCCACCCCGGATCCGACGCTGCACTCGGCGCCGGTGACGTCGGCCGGCAGCGTGACGGTGATGTCGGCGCGCTCGATCCGGTTGTTCCACGACGGGGCGATGACGTTCCAGAAGAACGTCGACGGCGCGTCCGGTTCGCCGGTGGCGGTGGCGAAGCGGCGGTCGGCACCGGTGTCGCCCGGGTCGAGCACACCCGGGATGCGGTAGCGGATCTCGTAGACGTGGCTGCCTGCGGCCAGGGTGCGGTCGGGATCGCCGATCTTGGCGACCCGGAACCGGTGGCTCTCCCACAGCATGTCGTACGGCACCGCTCCCCCGTCGAGTCGCACCGAGTCGACCTCGGGTCGCTGCCGCACGTGGGGACTGTTGGGGTTGGCCACATCCCAGTACCGGAAGATGCCGTGTCTGTCGGACGGGAAGTCGCCGGTGATCGTCTCGACGGCGGTCAGACCGCCGTCGTCGCCGACGATGAAGTCGGCGCGGTAGTCACTGATCACCACCGGGTCGTCGACCGCGCCGCCACCGGAACCGCCGTCGAACACCAACGGCCACAGCAGCCCGAACGCGATGACCGACAAGGTGATCGCCCAGGCGAGCAGCCGTCGCATGCGCCCCTCCTGTCGGGTCGGTTGGCCTCACCCTATGTGCAACGGGTCGATCTGCACACGCACCGGCTCGGAGTCGTGGCGTGCGCTCAGCACGCCGGTCCCCCGCCGCAGCGCGGCCGCCAACGCCAGCCCGCGATCGCGGGGCACCCGCACCAGCATCCGGCTCACCGGGGTGTCCGCCGGTGTGCCGGGCGGCCGCCGCGCACCGACGGGCAGATCGACCGGCCCCAGCGGTTCGGCGTCCTCGGGGAGGCCGGCCGTCTCGAGCATGGCCGCCACCGCCGGAGAGGCGCCGTCGACGGCGGCGATGTGCACCGCGGGCGGCAGCCCCACCTCCGAGCGCGAGTCGAGTTCGGATTCGGCGTGCCCCACCGGATCCCAGCGGACCAGCGCCTGCACCGTGGGGATCGCCGACTCCGCGACCACCGCGACCACACCGCCGTCGGCGCGCGGCCGCACCAGCGCCGCGGCCGCCATCCACCGGCGCAGCGTGTCCTCCGCGGCCCGCAGATCCTGGCGTCCCAGCAGTGCCCAGGCGTCGAGCAGCAGTGCGGCGCCGTACCCGGCGGCCGGGTGGGGTTCGGCGCCGGGCGTGGCGACGACCAGGGCGGGCTCGTCGGCGACGGCGGCAACCATCGCCTCGCCGCTCGAGGTGACGACGGGTGTCCCCGCGAACGCCCGACCCAGTTCCTCGGCGGTCCGGCGCGCACCCACCGCGACGGCCCGCACGGCGTCGGAACCGCAACGGCCGCACCGCAGTCCGCGGTCCTCGCGGCCGCACCACCGGCACACGACCGCGCCGCCGCTCTCCAACAGCGACAGCGGACCGGTGCAGTGTCTGCAGCGGGCGATGGTCCGGCAGCGCGCGCACGAGAGCGCGGGCACGTAGCCGCGCCGGGGCACCTGCACCAGGACGGGCCGGCCCGCGTGCAGTGCGGTGCGGGCGGCGCGCAGCGCCATCGACGGCAGGCGTGCGGTGTGCGCGGCCGGATCGCGCTCCTGTTCGAAACCGCTGTCCTCCAGGGCGACCACGCGGGGCGCGGCTGCCCGCACCGCGGGACGCGGCGCGACCAGGTCGTGGGCCCACCGGCTCCGCACCAGGGCCTGCGCCTCCGCGGTGCGCGCGTAGCCGCCGATCAGCGCCGCGCAGCGCAGCTGGTGTGCCCGCAGCATGGCCACCTCACGGGCATGCGGATATGGTGCGCGGGGTTCGGCCAGGCTGTCGTCGCCGTCGTCCCACACGATCACCAACCCGAGGTCACACACCGGGGCGAATACCGCACTGCGGGTGCCGATCACGAACCGTGCACCACCGCGCAGCACCGACAGCCAGCGCCGATACCGCTGCGCGGGGCCGAGGCCCGCCGACAGCGCCACCACCCGTTCGTCGGCGAGCACACCGACGGCCGCCGCGTGCAGCTCGTCGACGTCGCGCTGGTCCGGGACGATCGCCAGGACGCCGCGGCCGCTGCCCACCGTGACCGCCGCGGCCTCGGCGAGCCGGACCGCCCAGCGTTCGCCCGGCAGCGCCTGCCACACCGCCCGGGCGGCGCGGCCCTCGGTGACCGCGCCGAGGAACTGCTCGGCCCGCGGATAGGCGCGCCACGCGGTGAGGTCGACCGGCGGCACGACGACCGGCGGCAGTTCGTCGGTGGGCTTCTTCTCGACGTTGGCGTGGCGCGGAGGGATCGCCAGCCGCAGTACGTCGGGGCGGGTGCCGGCGTAGCGGGCGGCCACCGCGTCGACCAGCCGGCGCACCTCGGGAGTCAGCACCTGCTGCGGCGAGACCACCCGGTCCAACCAGCCCAGCTGCCCGGCGTGGTCGGTCTCGGACCGTCGTTCGAGCAGGAACGCGTCGACCAGCCGGCCGTGGAAGCGGACCCGGACCCGCACCCCGGGCTGCGCGTCGTCGGAGCACTCGGCCGGCACCAGGTAGTCGAATTCGCGGTCCAGATGCGGCACCGACAGCATCGGCAGGACACGGGCGATCGGCTCGTGTTCGGCCGGCTGCCGGGTTTTCGTCACCCGACACCTCTAGCAGACGGGCCGGACAGGCCGCGAAACCACCTACTGTGCGAAGTGGCCCTTGTAGATCTGGCCGTGCACGCCGACCGTGCGGTCGACCACCTGCGAGATGGTGAAGTCGCCCGCGGCGGACAGGTAGGCGTAGGCGGTGGCGCGGTCCATCCCACGGTCGTGTTCGAGGTAGTCGAGCGCGTTGACCACGGCGCGGCGCATCGCCACGTCGAGGTCGCTGCCCTGCCCGCCGACGGCGCCGTCGGGATCGGACAGCCCGATCGGGATCCAGGCCTGCTCGGTCTCGGCGAACGGGTACCGGAAGGCCACGCTTGGCGCGTCGCCGGATCCCGGTTTGCACACCGTGAGCCGGAACGTGCCGCGCAGCGAGCCCTCCATCGCCGTCAGCGCCACCTCCCCGTCGCCCATGGCCATGTGCGGGTCGCCGACGTAGAACAGTGCGCCGGGGGCGAACACCGGCAGATAGAACGTCGAGCCGGTGCCGAGCAGTTTGATGTCGATGTTCCCGCCGCCGATCGTCGGCGGGATCGAGTTGGCGTTCGGCGCGTTGAGCCCGTCGTCCTGCGCGAACGCGACACCCATCATGCCCATGAACGGGTTGAGCGGGAAGCGCACGGAACCGCTTGTGCCGACGGGCATGACGCCGCGGCCCTGTTCCACCGGGGTGAACACCGACACGTCACCCCACTTCGTCGGGTCCGGGTCGGAGCGCCCGTCGGTCGCCGTCGGTGGCATCACCTCGGCGAGCGAGATGCCGGCGGGGGCGACCTTCGCGGGGGTCAGGGCGAGCGCCCCTTTCCCGTGCCGGCTCGACACCACGCCGTACGGCACCCGCGGGATGGCCTCGAGCGTCTCGATCTTCAGCACGTCACCGGGTTCGGCGCCCTCGACGAAGATCGGTCCCGTCACCACGTGCGGTCCGTCCTTGGCGAAGTCCCGAGGAGTCCGATTATATTCGGCGGCAACGGCTTTCGCGTCCTCGAGCACATCGGACTCGGCGACTCCGAGACCGCCGAAGTACTCCACGGGATTGCGGCCCTGGTCTTCGAGGATGCCCTCGTGGGAGAGCGCGTCGATCGTGACCGTCTGGCCGGACCGCATCCGCAGCACCGGCGTGGCGTGCACGGTGGGGACGTACCCCCACAGCACCTGGTCCGGTAGCGAGGACAGGTAGTGGTCACCGCTGCGGTCGCCCTGCCCGGGCTGCAGCACCGGAATCGACGAGAAGGGCAGCTCGGCGGTCTCGGCCGCCGAGGTCGTCTTACCGCACGCCGCCACGACCGCTGTCGCCCCGGCGCCCACCGCCGCCGTCTGAAGGAAAGCCCTGCGCCCGAACCCGTGTCTTCCGCTCATGGCGCGACGTTAGCCACGCCGGGTTTCCGGGGTGTTAGCTCAGGTTTCCCCGCGGTTTAGCCCGCTGGAAGAAGAACCCCGCGGTGATGAGCAGCAGTGACGCCGCGTACACCCACCAGATCGGCACCGCGAGGGCCTCTGCGTCTTCGGGCGCAAGCACGAACTTGCCGATCCCGATCATCGCGTCCGACACCGCGAAGCACACCGCACCGAGCGCCGTCCACGGCGTGGGCAGGTCGGCCAGCAGCGCCGCGCACACCATCGCCCCCAGCACGGCGATGTACGCGGTCACCGGGACGGCCATCCCGTCCGCGACCAGCCGGGGCCAGAACCAGACCAGCAGCGCCGCGCACGCCACCACGGTGAGCGCGACCGCGCCCAGCCGCGGCCCCGACCGGGTGGCGAGCGGGACCAGAGCGCCGAGGAAGCACAGGTGGGCGACGAGGAACGACGCCAGGCCCAGCACGAACGACGGTTCCCACCACGGCATCGCCAGCAGGAAGTCGCCACCCGCCGAGAACACCAACGTGGGCGCCAGCCAGCGGCGCTCCCGCGCGATCGGGTGCCCGGCCGCCGCGACCGCCAGCAGCACCGCGGCCAGCGCCTTCACGGCGGGCTGGGCGGCGAACTGTCCGGTGAGCTCGGCGCCCGCCGGGAGGCGAAGCGCGGTGACGATCAGGAACACCCCGTAGGCGGCGGCGACGACCGCGGCGGCGGCCCACAGCCGCACGGTTCTGCGGTGTGCGTACGGTGTGGTCGTGTCTGCCGCTGACCAGTTACCGCCGATCGACGCCATTCTGAGAAAGGTACTGGACGCCGTGCCGTTCCAGCTCTCGGTCGACGACGGTGTGGAGGCGGCCCGCCGGCGGTTGCGGGACCTGCCGCGCCGCGAGGTCCACCCGGAGGTGAGCGCGCAGGACCGGCGGATCCCCGGGCCCGGCGGCGACATCCCGATCCGGGTGTACCGGCCGTCCACCGCCGAACCCGCACCGCCGGTGGTCGTCTACTTCCACGGCGGCGGATTCGCGCTCGGGGATCTCGACACCCATGACGGGGAGTGCCGGCGGCACGCCGCGGCGGCCGGGGCGGTGGTGGTGGCGGTGGACTACCGGCTGGCGCCCGAACACCCCTATCCGGCCGCGGTCGAGGATGCGTGGGCGGCGTTGACGTGGGTGGCCGGCCACGGCGGCGACCTCGGCGCGGACACCGGCCGGCTGGCGGTGGCCGGGGACTCCGCGGGCGGCAACCTGGCCGCGGTGACGGCCCAGCGCGCCCGCGACCGCGGCGGACCGGCGATCACCTTCCAGCTGCTGTGGTATCCGGTCACGATGTGGGACATGTCGCTGCCGTCGGTCACGCAGAACGCCGACGCGCCGATCCTCGATGCCGCCGCGATCGCCGACCTCTCCCGCTGGTATGCCGGCGAGCTGACCGATCCGGTGCCGGAGCTCGCACCTGGGCGCGCACCCGACCTGACCGGGTTGCCGCCGGCCTACATCGCCGTCGCAGGTCACGACCCGCTGCGCGACGACGGGAGCCGCTATGCCCAATTGCTCTCGGCCGCAGGGGTTTCCGTGGAGCTGCACAACGCGGAGACGCTGGTGCACGGCTACCTCGGCTACGCGGGTGTGGTTCCGGCGGCGACCGAAGCGGCCGACCGGGGGCTCGCGGCGTTGCGCCGCGCCGTGGTCAAGGGCGACAGCGTCACCGAGGGCCGGTCCAGCCGCCAGCGCTGACACCCGTCGCGCAGCGCGCCGTCGACGGCCGCGACCACCGATGCCAGGTGCGGCGTGCGACCGGCCATCCAGATGTCGGACGAGCCGCCGCTGAGGCTGATGCGTCTGATCGGCGAGCCACAGGTCTTGAGCACCACCGCCCGGCACAGCAGCCGCTCGGCGGCACCGGCCCACTCGACAGCACCCCCAGAGTCGTCGACGTCGGCGTGCAGACCCACCACCCGCAGCCGCCGGTCCCCCAGCACCAGCGGTGAGTGCTCGTCGAGATAGAGGTACTTGGTGTGAGGCGTGCTCTCCGCCAACCGCGCCATCTGCTGCGGTGTGCCGACGATGAAGCGCGACACCCCGAACCCGGCCGCGCGGCCGATCGCACCGGTCGCCGCACCGCACCGCATGACGACCTGCACCGGCCGCAGCCCGTGATAGCGCACCAGATCGAGCTCGTCGTCGTCGTGGGCGGTGACGGTGACGCCGTGGTCGCGCACCCATGCCGCGAGCGCGCGGTCGGCGAGCGCGGCGGCGGGGACGCCGCACCCGGCGCCGGGGATGAAATCCCGCATGAGATGAACCGAGGTCTGCAGGTGCGCGGCGCAGTCCAGGGCATCGAGAGCACGTGTCATGCCTCCAGATGTACGGCTCCGCGACGCCGTCCGGACGCCTCCATACGCACTTCTGACACGACGCCGGCGAACCTTTACGCGATGTTGATGCACTTACCGGCGCGAGCTGTCGGCCGTTGACCCCCTCACCCCGCATGGGCTAGAACGGCAGACGAGGCCCGGCTACGGAAGGCGGCGCAATGCCCGACCACCACACCCTCGTCGTCGGCGCCGGATTCGCCGGAATCGGCGCGGCGATCGCCCTCGACAGGGCCGGTCTCGGCGACTACCGCATCGTCGAGGCGGGCCAGGGCCCGGGCGGCACCTGGTACTGGAACACCTATCCGGGTATCGCCGTCGACATCCCGTCGTTCTCCTACCAGTTCTCGTTCGAACAGAGCCCGGACTGGTCGCGCACCTACGCACCCGGCCACGAGTTGCGCGCGTACGCCGAGCACTGCGTCGACAAATACGGTCTGCGCGAGCGGATCCGGTTCGGCACCGAGGTGCTGGCCGCGGGTTTCGACGACCGCGACAACGTCTGGCGGCTGCGGCTGGACTCCGGCGAGGAGCTCACCTCACGGTTCCTGGTCAACGCGACGGGTGTGCTGACGGTCCCCAACATGCCCGACATCGCCGGTGTGGACTCCTTCGCCGGCGCCACGATGCACACCGCCCGATGGGACCCGGGGGTGGAGCTGCGCGGCAAGCGGGTCGCGGTGATCGGCACGGGCGCGTCGGCCGTCCAGGTGATCCCCGAGATCACCCCGCTGGTCGAGCGGCTCGACGTCTTCCAGCGCACACCGATCTGGTGCTTCCCGAAGTTCGACGTGCCGCTGCCCGCACCGCTGCGGGCCGCGATGCGCATGCCGGGTGGAAAGGCGGTGCAGCGGCTGCTGAGCCAGGCCTACGTCGAGTTCACGTTTCCGCTGGCCGCGCAGTACTTCACGATCAACCCGCTGGCCAAGCGGATGGACGCGCTCGGCCGGTCCTATCTGCGCAAGCAGGTCGACGACCCCGAGACACGCGACAAGCTCACACCGCGCTACGCGGTGGGCTGCAAACGGCCCGGCTTCCACAACACCTACCTTGCGACGTTCAACCGCGACAACGTCCGGCTGATCACCGAGCCGATCGACAAGATCACCGGAGCGGGGGTGGCCACCACCGACGGCGAGAACCACGACGTCGACGTGCTGATCCTCGCCACGGGTTTCAAGGTCGCCGACACCGACGCCCAGACCTTCGCGATCCACGGCACCGGCGGGCAGTCACTGGCGCAGTTCTGGGAGACCCACCGGCTGCAGGCCTACGAGGGGGTCAGTGTGCCGGGGTTCCCGAATCTGTTCTCGGTGAGCGGGCCGTACGGGTACGTCGGGTCGTCGTACTTCGCGCTGATCGAGACGCAGACCCGCCACATCGTGCGGTGCCTGCGCGAGGCGCGGCACCGGTCGGCCGACCGGGTGGAGGTCAGCCGGGAGGCCAACGACCGCTACTTCGCCGAGATGATGCGCAAGCGGCACCGGCAGATCTTCTGGCAGGACAGTTGCCGCGATGCGCGCAGCTACTACTTCGACCGCAACGGGGATGTCCCGCTGCGGCCGGCCAGCACGCTCGAGGCGTACTGGCGCAGCCGGCGGTTCCCCCTCGACGACTACGAGTACTCGACCTAGCGACTTCGCCGAGAATGCACTGAGGGTCGTGATCCCGATGGAATCACGACCCTCAGCGCAATTTCTGCGAACCTAGACGGCCGTCTTGAGCGCCTCGGCCTTGTCGGTGCGCTCCCACGGCAGGTCGACGTCGGTGCGGCCGAAGTGGCCGTACGCGGCGGTCGGCGCGTAGATCGGGCGCAGCAGATCCAGGTCGCGCACGATCGCGCCGGGGCGCAGGTCGAAGACGGTGGTGATGGCCTTCTCGATCTTCGCCGGGTCGACGGTCTCGGTGCCGAAGGTCTCGACGAACAGCCCGACCGGGGCGGCCTTGCCGATCGCGTACGCCACCTGGACCTCGACGCGGTCGGCCAGCCCGGCGGCGACGACGTTCTTGGCCACCCAGCGCATCGCGTACGCGGCCGAACGGTCCACCTTGGACGGATCCTTGCCGGAGAAGGCGCCGCCGCCGTGGCGGGCCCAGCCGCCGTAGGTGTCGACGATGATCTTGCGGCCGGTCAGGCCGGCGTCACCCATGGGGCCGCCGAGCACGAACTTGCCGGTGGGGTTGACCAGCAGCCGGAAGTCGGAGGTGTCCATGGTGTCGTGGTTGAGGTCCGACAGCACCGTGTTGACGACCTTCTCCCGGATGTCGGGGGTGAGGGTGCCTTCGAGGTCGATGCCCTCGGCGTGCTGCGTGGAGAGCACGACGGTGTCCAGCCGCACCGGCGTCACGCCGTCGTACTGCACGGTCACCTGGGTCTTGCCGTCGGGCCGCAGGTAGTCCAGCACACCGTTCTTGCGGACCTCGGTCAGCCGGCGGGCCAGCCGGTGGGCCAGCGCGATCGGCAGCGGCATGAGTTCGGGCGTGTCCTTGATGGCGTAGCCGAACATCAGACCCTGGTCGCCGGCGCCCTGCAGGTCGAGCGGGTCACCGGCGCCTTCGACGCGGGTCTCGTGCGCGGTGTCGACGCCCTGGGCGATGTCGGGCGACTGCGCGCCGATGCCGATGTTCACCCCGCAGGTGGTGCCGTCGAAGCCCTTGTCCGAGGAGTCGTAGCCGACCTCGAGGATGCGGTGGCGGACGGTGTTGGTGATGTCGGCGAACGCCTCCTTGGCCGAGGTGGTCACCTCACCGACGACGTGCACCTGGCCGGTGGTGACGAGCGTCTCGACGGCCACACGCGACCGCGGATCCTGCGCGAGCAGCGAGTCGAGAACCGAATCGCTGATGGCGTCACAGATCTTGTCGGGGTGTCCCTCGGTGACCGACTCGCTGGTGAACAGCCGACCTTTACTCACGTGTGATCCTCACTTGTTGAACTTCCGCATGTTCAGTTAGCCCGTCAAATCGTATCGGTGCCCGTTAGCACCCAAGCGCGTACCCGGACTGTGCGCAACCCTTTGATGCAGCCGAATCCCCCGCCGGTCACCCGTTGCCGTTGTTCTGCAGTAAGGCGACGATCGCGTCCACGATACGGCTGGCCATCAGAGTTTTCGAACCGTGCTCGAGGGCGGTCTCGGTTCCGTCGGCGGCCAGCAGCCACCCGTCGTTGTTGTCGACCTCGAACGCCCGGTTCTCGCCGACCGCGTTGACGACGAGCAGCTCGCATCCTTTGCGCCGGAATTTGGCGCGGGCGTGGAACAGCACGTCGCCGTTGGCGTCGCCGGTCTCGGCGGCGAATCCGACGATGGTCCGCATATTCGGCAACTGACCGTCGTTTCGCGCCCGCACCGCCCCGGCGAGGATGTCGTCGGTGCGGGTGAGGTCGATGGTCGGTGCGTCCTCGTTGGGATCGCTGGACTTCTTGATCTTGCTGGTCGCGGCGTTCACCGGGCGGAAGTCGGCGACCGCGGCCGCCATCACCAGCACATGGGCCTCGGGGGCGTGTTTGGACACCGCGTCGCGCAGCTGGGCGGCCGATCCGATGTGGACGACCTCGACGCCGGCCGGGTCGACGAGGCCCGCGGTGTTGCCCGCGATCAGCGTGACGTCCGCGCCACGCTGGGCCATCACCCGCGCCATGGCGTAGCCCTGCTTGCCGGAGCTGCGGTTGCCGATGAAGCGCACGGGATCGATCGGCTCGCGGGTGCCGCCCGCGGTCACCAGCGCTTTCACCCCGGCCAGGTCGTAGGGCAGGGCGTCACCGCGCACCAGCAGCAGCTGGGCCAGGGTGGAGATCTCCTCCGCCTCGGGGAGCCGGCCAGCGCCGCTGTCGGCGCCGGTGAGCCGCCCGGAGGCCGGTTCCAGCACCACCGCACCGCGCCGGCGCAGGGTGGCGACGTTGTCCACGGTCGCGGGGTGAAACCACATCTCGGTGTGCATCGCCGGGGCGAACATCACCGGGCACCGGGCGGTCAGCAGGGTTGCGGTCAGCAGGTCGTCGGCCCGGCCCGCCACCGCCCTGGCGAGCAGGTCGGCGGTCGCGGGGGCGACGACCACCAGGTCGGCCTCCTGACCGATCCGCACATGCGGCACCTCGTGGACGTCGTCCCAGACGCCGGTGTGGACCGGGTGGCCGGAAAGAGCCTCGAACGTGGCCGCGCCGACGAACCGCAACGCCGACTCGGTGGGCAATACCCGGACGTCGTGGCCGGCCTCGGCGAGCTGGCGGACCAGCGTGCACGCCTTGTACGCGGCGATGCCTCCGGCGACGCCGACGATGATCCGCTTACGGTCCACGGAAGGCCTGAGCTACTCGCCCTCGGTGTGCTCGAGCAGGTCCTCGTGGATCTCGCGCAGCGCGATCGACAGCGGCTTCTCCTGCAGTCCGGGCTCGACCAGCGGGCCGACGTACTCGAGGATGCCGTCACCGAGCTGGTTGTAGTAGTCGTTGATCTGCCGCGCGCGCTTGGCCGCGTAGATCACCAGCGCGTACTTGCTCGACGCACGGTCCAGCAACTCGTCGATGGGCGGATTGGTGATGCCCAGCGGCGTGTCGTAGGCGCCGGCGGCGGCCGCGTCGATGGTCAGGTCGTCCACAGCGGCCAGCTGCGCGTCGGCGTGCGGGGTACTCACGTAAGAAATCTCCTGGCGATGTGCTGAAGGTGAGAGGTTCACCTTGGCTTCGGGGGCGAATCAGGCCGGATTCGTGCCGGCCGACGTGTGGCCCACCAGCAAGGATACCAATTCTGAGCAGGCAGATTCCAACTGGCTGTTCACGACGACCACATCGAAGTCGCTCTGGGCGGCCAACTCGGTGCGCGCCGTGGCCAGCCGCCGGCTGATCACCTCCGGCGTTTCGGTGCCCCGCCCGACCAACCGGCGTTCCAGCACGTCCCAGCTGGGTGGGGCGAGGAACACCGAAAGGGCTTCCGGCATCGCGGCCTTCACCGCGCGGGCGCCGGCCAGGTCCACCTCGATGAGCACCGGCCGCCCGGCCGCGGTGGCGTCCCGGACCGGCCGCGCCGGAGTGCCCGAGCGGTGCAGACCGCCGTGGATCTCGGCCCACTCCAGTAGCGCGCCGTCGTCGATGAGCTGCTGGAAGGCCTCGGGGGTGACGAAGGAGTAATCGACTCCGTCCACCTCGCCGGGCCGCGGGGCCCTGGTGGTGGCGGAGACGCTGAAGTACAGGTCGGGAATCCGCTCGCGCAGGCACCGCACGACGGTCGACTTCCCGACGGCGGAGGGGCCGGACAGGACTACGACCCGTCCGGCCCCTCGGCCGGTGTTCAACGCGTGCGCCCTAGGACTGGTCGAACTTCTCGAGCAGGGCCTTGCGCTGGCGGTCGCCGAGACCGCGCAGCCGGCGGGTCGGGGCGATCTCGAGTTCGGTCATGATCTCCTGCGCCTTGACCTTGCCCACCTTCGGCAACGCCTCCAGCAGCGCGGAGACCTTCATCTTGCCCAAGACCTCGTCGGTCTCGGCATCCTTGAGCACCTGCTTGAGGTTGGTGCCGCCACGCTTCAGCCGATCCTTGAGCTCGGCACGGGCTCGACGTGCGGCGGCAGCCTTCTCCAACGCTGCCGCGCGCTGTTCGTCGGTCAACTGGGGAAGGGCCACGGGGTTCCTCCGTCTCTGGCGATATCTCTCGGCCATCTTTTTTCTGTCTCGGCTGGTAGAACCAGCCAGCGACGACGACCGTACCCACGCATCCTGACGAAAGCTAACCCCACCCCCGCGTTTCTCGATCAAAAGCCCAGCGTGTAGTGCTGCCAGCCGGTGAGGCGGCTCGGCGCGTCGCGCACGGGCGAAGCGGGCCGCCGACGCCGATCTGCCTGCACAACAGCGGTTTTGCGGGCCGGACGACCCGAGCGGCGGCGCACCGGGGTCTTGAGTGCAGGTCGAGGGTTCGGCGCGAGCCGTCCGGAACTTAAATTTTCGCTGGTCACGGCGTGTCGGGCGTGTCGGAGGGCGCGGGCCGGGGCGTGACCGGACTCCACAGCGGCCGCACATGCTCACCACACGGCCGGCCCACCTCCGGTCCATAGCGTCACCCGGGTGAGGCGGACCCGCCTCGCATTCGACGACAGATCGGAGTGCGGAGATGAAGGTCACGAAAGCCGTGGGAACGTCGGCGCTGGCGGCCGGGATCGCCATGGCCGGCCTGCTGGGCGTCGGCGCAGGCGCCGCGGCAGCCGAACCCGGACCGGCGTGCGGCCGGTCCGGTACGCCGGCCTGCGCGCCGACCGACCGGGCGCCCGGGGACTGGCAGCGCCGCGGACCCGATCAGGCACGCCAGGATCACCGGCCGTTCAACTGGCAGGGCCACCAGGTCACCCCGATGCGAGCGGGCAACGGCGACGGCTGGGGTTTCTGGTTCCTCGGCCAGTGGATCCGGCTCTAGGAGGTACGCGCCGTCACGCCAGATACGCCACGTCGTCGCGCAGTCGTTCGGCGGCGCCCCGCAGCGCGGCGACGTCCGGCCCGGCCCGCAGCACCTCACGCGACACCGTGGGCAGCAGCTGGCCGGGCTGGGCCCCACCCAGCCCGGCGAGCGCCTCCGGGCGCCCGCCCTGGGCGCCCACACCAGGCACCAGCACCGGGCCACCCAGCGCGCTCACGTCGGGCGGATCGGCGATCGTGGCGCCGACGACCACACCGATCGACCCCGGACCCTCGGCGCCGCGGTTCACCTGAGCGGCCGCGTCGACGATCGACTGCGCGACGGTGCGGCCCTCGACCTCTGCCCGCTGCACGCCCGCGCCCTCCGGATTGGAGGTGGCGGCGAGGACGAACACCCCGCGGTCGTGGGCGGCGGCCGTGTCGAGCAGCGGCTGCAACGACCCGAAGCCGAGGTAGGGCGATGCGGTCACCGCGTCGGCGGCCAGCGGTGAGTCACCCGCCCACGCCTGCGCGTAGGCGGCCATGGTGGAGCCGATGTCGCCGCGTTTGGCGTCGGCCAGCACCAGCACCCCGTCGGCGCGCAGCGCGGCGATCGTGCGCTCGAGGACCGCGTACCCCGCGGCGCCGTACGCCTCGAAGAACGCGACCTGTGGTTTGACGATCGCGAAGCCCGCGAACGCCTCCACACAGGCGTCGCAGAACCGGCTCAGCCCGTCTGCGTCGACGGACAGCCCCCACGCCGTCAGCAGCTCGGGATGCGGGTCGATGCCCGGGCACAGGGGCCCGCGGCTCGCCACCGCCTCGGCCAGCCGCTGCCCGAACCCCGGCACCTAGTGCTCCAGCTCGCTGTGCAACTCCTGCAGGCTCATCACGCCGATGTCGCCGCGGAGGCTCGACTCGATGCCCTGCACGGCGGCGGAGGCACCTTGGACGGTGGTGATGCACGGGATGTTCATCGACACCGCGGCCGAGCGGATCTCGTAGCCGTCGATGCGGGGACCGGAGTTGCCGTACGGCGTGTTGATCACCATCGCGACCTCGCCGTCGCGGATCGCCTCGACCGCCGATCTCGCCGGCCTGCCCTCGCCGGGTTCCTCGAAGTGCTTGCGCACCTCGTCGCACGGGATCCCGTTGCGGCGCAACATCTCCGCGGTACCCTCGGTGGCCAGCACCGTGAACCCGAGATCGGCCAGCCGCTTGACCGGGAACACCAGCGACCGCTTGTCGCGGTTGGCCACCGACACGAACACGGTGCCCTCCGACGGCAGCGAACCGTAGGCGGCGGTCTGGCTCTTGGCGAACGCGCTGCCGAAATCGTGGTCGATGCCCATGACCTCGCCCGTCGACTTCATCTCCGGGCCGAGCAACGAATCGATCTGCGAGCCGTCGGCCTTGCGGAACCGGTGGAACGGCAGGACGGCCTCCTTGACGGCCACCGGCGCGTTGCGGGCGGTGGTCGCACCGTCACCGGTCGCGGCCAGCAGCCCCTCCTCGCGCAATTGCGCGATGGTGGCGCCGAGCATGACCCGCGCGCAGGCTTTGGCGAGCGGCACCGACGTGGCTTTCGACACGAACGGCACGGTGCGGCTGGCCCGCGGGTTGGCCTCCAGCACGTAGAGCACGTCGTCTTTGAGCGCGTACTGCACGTTGAGCAGCCCGACCACCCCGACGCCGTGGGCGATCGCCTCGGTGGCGCGCCGCACCGATTCGATGTCGCTGCGGCCCAGTGTCACCGGCGGCAGCGCGCACGCCGAGTCGCCGGAGTGGATGCCGGCCTCCTCGATGTGCTCCATGATCCCGCCGATGTAGACCTCGGTGCCGTCGCACAGCGCGTCGACGTCGATCTCGATGGCGTCCTCGAGGAAGCGGTCCACCAGCACCGGATGCTCCGGCGACAGCTGGGTGGCCCGGGTGATGTAGCCCTCCAGGGTCTGCTCGTCGTAGACGATCTCCATCCCGCGTCCACCCAGCACGTAGGACGGCCGCACCAGCACCGGATAGCCGATGTCGGCGGCGATCAGGCGGGCCTGGTCGAAGCTGGTCGCCATCCCGAACCGCGGCGCGGGCAGCCCGGCCCGGCGCAGGACCTCGCCGAACTCGCCGCGGTCCTCGGCCAGGTCGATGGCCTTGGGGCTGGTGCCCACGATCGGGACCCCGGCCTCCTCGAGGCGTTCGGCGAGCCCCAGCGGCGTCTGCCCGCCGAGTTGCACGATGGCCCCGGCAACGCCGGGCCCGCCTGCGCCCGAGGCGGATTCGGCGTAGTAGATCTCCAGCACGTCCTCGAACGTCAGCGGCTCGAAGTACAACCGGTCGGCGGTGTCGTAGTCGGTCGACACCGTCTCGGGGTTGCAGTTGATCATCACCGTCTCGAAGCCGGCGTCGCTCAGCGTGGTCGCGGCATGCACACAGCTGTAGTCGAACTCGATGCCCTGCCCGATCCGGTTCGGCCCGGAGCCCAGGATCAGCACCTTGGGTTTCTCGGTTTGCGGCGCCACCTCCGATTCGGCGGCGGGGTCGAGTTCGTAGCTGCTGTAGTGGTACGGCGTCTTGGCCTCGAACTCCGCCGCGCAGGTGTCGACGGTCTTGAACACCGGATGGATGCCGAGACGCTGGCGCAGGGCCCGCACCCCCACTTCACCGGCGAGTTCGGGTCGCAGCGCGGCGATCTGGCGGTCGGACAGCCCGTTGTACTTGGCGCGGCGCAGCAGGGCGCCGTCGAGCACCGGGGCCTCGAGCAGTTCGGTGCGCAGCGCCACCAGCCCGTTGATCTGGTCGACGAACCACGGGTCGACACCGGACGCCTCGGCGACCTGCTCCACCGTTCCACCCAGTCGCAGTGCGTACTCGATGTCGTAGAGCCGGCCGTCGGTGGCGGTGCGCAGCCCCTCGAGCACCTCGTCGAGCGTGGCGACCGGATCGGGCGCGGTCCAGAACCCGGCGCGGCCGGTCTCCAGCGAGCGCATCACCTTGCCCAGCGCCTCGATGAAGTTGCGGCCCAGCGCCATCGCCTCGCCCACCGACTTCATCGTCGTGGTGAGCGTGGGGTCGGCACCGGGGAACTTCTCGAACGCGAACCGCGGCGCCTTGACGACGACGTAGTCCAGCGTCGGCTCGAAGCAGGCCGGGGTCTCCTTGGTGATGTCGTTGAGAATCTCGTCGAGGGTGTAGCCGATCGCGAGTTTGGCGGCGATCTTGGCGATCGGGAAGCCGGTGGCCTTCGACGCCAGCGCGCTCGACCGCGACACCCGGGGATTCATCTCGATGACGATGAGCCGGCCGTCTTTCGGGTTGACCGCGAACTGGATGTTGCAGCCGCCGGTGGCGACGCCGACCTCACGCAGGATCGCGATGCCGAGGTTGCGCATCGTCTGGTACTCACGGTCGGTGAGTGTCATGGCCGGGGCGACGGTCACCGAGTCGCCGGTGTGCACGCCCATCGGGTCGAAGTTCTCGATCGAGCACACCACGACCACGTTGTCGTGGCCGTCGCGCATCAGCTCGAGCTCGTATTCCTTCCAGCCGTAGATCGACTCCTCGATCAACACGTTGGCCGACGGGGATGCGGCGAGGCCGTGGCCGGCCATCCGCTCGACGTCCTCGGCCGAGTGCGCCATCCCCGAGCCGAGGCCGCCCATCGTGAACGAGGGTCGCACGACGACGGGCAGGCCGAGCTCCTCGACGGTCTCGCGGACCTCGTCCATCGTGAAACACACGCGGCTGCGGGCGGATTCGCCGCCGACCTTGGTGACGATGTCCTTGAACCGCTGCCGGTCCTCGCCGCGCTGGATCGCCTCGAAGTCCGCGCCGATCAGCTCGAGGTCGTAGCGCTCCAGCACCCCGTTCTCCGACAGCGCGACCGCGGTGTTGAGCGCGGTCTGCCCGCCGAGGGTGGCCAGCAGCGCGTCGATCTTGTTGCCCCGCTCGGCCTGCTGGGCGATCACCCGCTCGACGAAGGCCGGGGTGATCGGTTCGACGTAGGTGAAGTCGGCGTACTCGGGGTCGGTCATGATCGTCGCCGGGTTGGAATTGATCAGCGTGACCGTGAGGCCTTCGTCGCGCAGCACGCGGCAGGCCTGGGTGCCCGAGTAGTCGAATTCGGCGGCCTGCCCGATCAGGATGGGGCCGGAGCCGATCACCAGGACGTGGTTGAGGTCAGTCCGACGCGGCATTACTTCTTCTCCCCTGCCATCTGGTCGACGAACTGGTCGAACAGGTAGTTCGCGTCGTGCGGTCCGGCTGCGGCCTCCGGATGGTACTGCACCGAGAATGCCCGTCCGTCAACGAGTTTCACACCTTCGACGACCCCGTCGTTGGCGCAGGTGTGGCTGACGACCGCCGGGCCGAACGGGGTGTCGAATCGCTCCCCCGCCTCGCCCTCGAGGGCGAATCCGTGGTTCTGCGCGGTGATCGCGACACGGCCCGTCGAGTGGTCCATCACGGGCACGTTGATGCCGCGGTGGCCGAACACCATCTTGTAGGTGCCCCGGCCCAGCGCCCGGCCCAGGATCTGGTTGCCGAAACAGATGCCGAACAGCGGGATCCCGGCGCCGAGCACCTCGCGGGTGACCTCGACCACATGGTCGGCGGCGGCCGGGTCGCCCGGCCCGTTCGACAGGAAGACGCCGTCGGGGCGGAGTTCGGCGATCTGCTCGAAGGAGGCGGTGGCCGGCAGCACGTGGCTGCGGATACCGCGCCGCGCGAAGTTGCGCGGGGTGTTGGTCTTGATGCCGAGGTCGATCGCGGCGACCGTGAACCGGTGATCGCCCTCGGGTTCGACGACGTACACCGCGTCGGTGCTGACCCGCTCGGCCAGGCTGGCACCGAGCATGGCCGGCTGGCTGCGGACCCGCTCGAGCAGTTCGTCGGCGCCGGCCAACGCATCCCCGCTGAAGATGCCCGCCTTCATCGCGCCGCGGGTGCGCAGGTGCCGCACCACCGCGCGGGTGTCGATACCCGCGATGCCGACGATCCCCTGGCGGACCAGCTCGTCGTCGAGCGTGCCGGTGGCGCGCCAGTTCGACGCCCGCGGCGAGGGGTCCCGCACCGCGTAGCCGGCGACCCAGATCTTGTCGCCGCGGCTCTCGGCGTCCTCGTGGTTCCAGCCGGTATTGCCGATCTGCGGTGCGGTCGCGACCACGATCTGGCCGTAGTAACTCGGATCGGTGAGGGTCTCCTGGTATCCCGACATCCCCGTCGAGAACACCGCCTCACCGAGCGTCTGCCCGACGGCGCCGTAGGGCACCCCGGTGAAGACCCGTCCGTCCTCCAGGACGAGCAGGGCCACGGTGGCCCCATCGATGCGCGATCCGCTTCGCTTCTCGCTTGTCACGCTACTTCCTCCAGCCAGCGGTCGTACTTCGTGCGGTCGTCACCGCGGAATCCGGTGTCGATCTCGGTGCCCGACGGCAGCCGCCATCTGATGGCCAGGATTCCCTCGTGGGTGAGGGCCTTCCCGACCATGCCGCGTTCGGTGCGGATGGCGGTCACCGATTCCTCGGGGATCCAGATGGGGCCTGCGCCGCTGCGCTGCAGCATGATCCCTTCCGGATAGCGGGTCAGTACCGCCTTGGTGCGGTAACCCAGATCACCCACCACGACGCGGTCGTGCCAGTTCGGCGCCAGCGTGCTGCCGACGTAGACGCCCTTCATCCCGGGGATAAGGGGTGGCCCGACGGTGTCCGGCAGCGGCGGCAGCGTGCCGATCAGCTCGACCTGCCGCTCGGCGCGCCTGCGCCATCCGCGCATCATGGCCCGGATGAGCAGACCGATCACCACGACCAGCAGCGCCGCCATGATGAGTGACGTGACCAGCGTACCGGTGTTCACAGTGCCGATCCCCCGGTCGCTCCGCTCATGCCCGCCGAACCGCTCTTGCCGTCGCGCGCCGTCACCGTGCCGCGCAGCATCGTCAGCGTGACCGACGCCGGCAGGGTCATCGACTCGTAGGGGGTGTTGTCCGAGCGGCTCGCCAGCGCCGCACCGGACACGGTCCAGGTGGCATCGGGGTCGACGACGGTCAGGTTGGCCGGCTCCCCCACCTCGATCGGCCGGCCCTGATCCGGCAGCCCGACGATGCGGGCGGGCGCCTCGCTCATCACTCGGGCCACGTCGCGCCAGGTCAGCAGGCCGGGCTCGACCATCGTCCGCACCACCACCGACAGCGCGGTCTGCAGGCCGAGCATGCCCGGCCGGGCGGAGGCGAACTCGCACATCTTCTCGTGCTCGGCGTGCGGGGCGTGATCCGTCGCGACGCAGTCGATCACCCCGTCGGCCAGCGCCTGCCGCAGCGCTTCCGCGTCGGCGGCTTCGCGCAGCGGGGGGTTGACCCGGTTGCGGCCGTCGTAGTCGGCCAGCCGGCTGTCGTCGAGCAGCAGGTGGTGCGGGGTGACCTCGGCCGTGATCGCGATGCCGTGCTCCTTGGCCCACTTCAGCAGCTCGACCGTGCCCGCGGTGGAGGCATGGCAGATGTGCACCCGGGCCCCGGCGTCGCGGGCCAGGAGGGCGTCGCGGATGACGATCGACTCCTCGGCGGCCCGCGGCCAGCCGGCCAGGCCGAGCCGCGCCGCGTGCGGGCCCTCGTGGGCGACGGCGCCGACGGTGAGGCGGGGCTCCTCCGCATGCTGGGCGATCAGCACACCCAGACCCGAGGCGTACTCGAGCGCGCGCCGCATGACCAGCGGATCGTCAACGCACACACCGTCGTCGGAGAACATCCGCACCTGAGCCGCACCGGCGGCCATCATGCCCATCTCGGTGAGCTGCTTGCCCTCGAGTCCCATGGTGACGGCGCCGACCGGGTGCACATCGACCAGGCCGACCTGCTGCCCGCGGTGCCACACGTGATCGGTGACGACCGGGCTGTCGGCCACCGGGGTGGTGTTGGCCATCGCGAAGACCGCGGTGTAGCCGCCGAGAGCGGCTGCGGCCGAACCGGTTTCGATGTCCTCGGCGTATTCGCGGCCGGGCTCGCGAAGGTGGGTGTGCAGGTCGACGAATCCGGGCAGCAGGATCTGGCCGGCGGCCTCCACCACGTCGGCATCCGCGGGGATGTCGAGCGTCGCGGCGATGGCGGCGATCTGACCGTCCTCGACGAGCACGTCGACGGGATCGCCCTCCCCGTACGGGCGCACCCCCTTGATGACCACGCTCATGCGCTGATCGCCTCCTGTTCGGCACCGACGAGCAGATGGAAGAGCACGGCCATGCGGACGTGTACGCCGTTGGAAACCTGTTGCAGCACTGCGGATTGTGAGGAGTCCGCGACCGACGACGCGATCTCCATGCCCCGCACCATCGGGCCCGGGTGCAGCACCACCGCCGAACCGGACAGCAGCGCCTGCCGCTTCTCCGAGAGGCCGTAGCGCACCGAGTACTCCCGCGCCGACGGGAAGAACCCGCCGTTCATCCGCTCGGCCTGCACCCGCAGCATCAGCACCGCGTCGGCGGCGGGCAGCTCGGCGTCCAGTTCGTGCGAGACGGTCACCGGCCACTCGTGCACACCCACCGGGAGCAGCGTCGGCGGCGCCACCAGCACCACCTCCGCACCGAGGGTGTGCAGCAGTTGGACGTTGGAGCGGGCGACGCGGCTGTGCAGCACGTCGCCGACGATCACCACCCGCCGTCCCTCGATCGCGCTGAGCCGCTGGCGCAGGGTCAACGCGTCGAGCAACGCCTGCGTCGGGTGCTCGTGGGCGCCGTCCCCGGCATTGATCACGCTGGGACCGCCGTCCTCGGCCGTCGTCCACTGCGCGAGCTGCTGGGCCGCACCGGACGCCGGATGCCGGATGATCAGCGCGTCGGCCCCGGCGGCGCGCAGGGTCAGTGCGGTGTCACGCAGCGACTCCCCTTTGGACACAGACGAACCCGACGCGCTGACGTTGATCACGTCGGCGCTCATCCACTTGCCCGCCACCTCGAACGACACCCGGGTGCGCGTCGAGTTCTCGTAGAACATCGTGATCACGGTGCGCCCGCGCAGCGTCGGGAGTTTCTTGACCTCACGGCCCAGCAGCGCCTGGCTGAACCGGTCGGCGTCGTCGAGGAGCGCGATCGCCTCGTCGCGCGTCAGGTCGGCCGCGCTCAGCAGATGGCGAGTCATCGGTGCCCTCTGTTCTTCGCGCAAGCGCTCATCGGGGCTGATCTGTTCTTCGCGCAAGCGCTCATCGGTGCCCTCTGTTCTTCGCACAAGCGCTCATCGGGGCTGATCTGTTCTTCGCGCAAGCGCTCATCGGGGCTGATCTGTTCTTCGCGCAAGCGCTCATCACCGGGCCGGCCCTCCGTGTGGTGCGATCCAGATGCCCTCGACGTCGTCGGTTCCTTCCAGGCGCACCTTGACGTTCTCGCTGCGCGAAGTGGGCACGTTCTTGCCGACGTAGTCGGCGCGCAGCGGCAGTTCCCGGTGCCCGCGGTCGACCAGCACCGCGAGCTGCACGACGTTCGGGCGGCCGATGTCGCGCAGCGCGTCGAGGGCCGCACGGACCGAGCGCCCGGTGTAGAGCACGTCGTCGACGAGAATGACCAGTGCGTGGTCGATACCGCCCGCGGGGATGGAGGTGTCCTCCAGCGGCCGGGGCGGTTTGGTGTCCAGATCGTCGCGGTACAGCGTGATGTCGAGCGCGCCGTGCGCCACGGTGACGCCGGAGAAGGTCTTGATCCTCTCGGCCAGCCGCGCGGCCAGGGTGACACCGCGCGTCGGGATGCCCAGCAGCACCACCCGCGGCGCGTCGGGGCCGTCCAAGGCGGTCTTCTCGATGATCTGGTGCGCGATGCGGGATATGGTGCGGCCCACGTCGGCCGCGGTCATCAATTCCCGGTCGGGTGTGTCAGGACTGCCCACGCGCGATCCAGACCTCCTTCTCCGCCTCGCCGGACGGATCGTTAAAGGATGCCAAACTGCCGGGAGCCTACCACCGCAGCGGCGACGGGCCTGCGCTGGCTAGCCTTGACCGCGTGAACCTCGACGGTAACCAGGCGTCCATCCGCGAAGCGATCGACGCCGGGCTCCTGTCCGGCGCCGTCACCATGGTGTGGCAGGCGGGGCGAGTGCTCCAGGTCAACGAACTGGGCCACCGCGACGTCGACGCACAGCTGCCCATGCAGCGCGACACGATCTTCCGCATCGCGTCGATGACCAAACCCGTCACCGTCGCGGCGGCCATGAGCCTGGTCGGTGAGGGCCGGATCGCGCTCGACGATCCGGTCACCACCTGGCTGCCCGAACTAGCCGACATGCGGGTGCTCGACACCCCGGGCGGTCCGCTGGACCGGACCCACCCGGCGCGCAGGCCCATCACCGTCGACGATCTGATGACGCACCGCAGCGGGCTGGCGTATTTCTTCTCCGTCGTCGGCCCGCTGGCCCGTGCCTACGGCAGGATCTCGGCGCGGCAGGACCCCGACTCCTGGCTCGCCGAGATCGGCGCGCTTCCGCTGCAGCACCAGCCCGGTGACCGGATGACCTACAGCAACTCCACCGACGTGCTCGGCATCCTGCTGGAGCGCCTCGAGGGCAAATCGCTGCAGGACGTGCTCACCGAACGCATCCTCGGCCCGCTGGGCATGGCCGATACGGCCTTCTACGTGGCGCCGCAGAACCGCGGCCGGGTCGCCACCATGTACAAACTCACCAGCGACGACACGCTCAGCCACGACGCGATGGGCCCCCCGCCCACGACGCCGCCGCCGTTCTGCATGGGCGGGGCGAACCTGTTCTCGACCGCCGACGACTATTTGCGGTTCGCGCGCATGCTGCTCGCCGGCGGCGAGGTGGACGGCGTGCGGGTGCTGTCCGAGGACTCCGTGCGGTTGATGCGCACCGACCGGCTGACCGCCGACCAGAAGAAGCATCCGTTCCTGGGGATGCCGTTCTGGCTGGGCCGGGGTTTCGGGCTCAACCTGTCGGTGGTGACCGATCCCGGCAAGTCCCGGCAGCTGTTCGGGCCGGGCGGGCTGGGCACGTTCAGCTGGCCCGGGGCCTACGGCACCTGGTGGCAGGCCGATCCGAGCGCCGACCTGATCGTCGTCTACCTCATCCAGAACCTGCCGAACCTCGGCGCCGACGCCGCCGCGGCGGTCGCGGGCAACACGTCGCTGATGAAACTGCAGTCGGTGCAACCGAAGTTCGTGCGGCGCACCTACGCCGCGCTGGGGCTGTGATGGCCACGCCGACGGTTCTGATCAGTGGTGCCGGGATCGCCGGCCCGGCACTCGCGCTGTGGTTGACGAGCAACGGCTTTCGCGTCGTGGTGGTGGAGAGCGCCGCGGGGATCCGGCCCGGCGGCCAGACCGTCGACCTGCGCGGGGCGGGCGCCCACGTGGTCGAGCGGATGGGGCTGCTCGACCGGATGCAGAGCCGGGCGCTGTTCCAGCGCGGTATCGCGTGGCTGCGCGCCGACGGCAGCCGGCGCGCCGAGATGCCGGTGACGGCGTTCGACGGCAACGGGCCCGTGTCGAAACTGGAGATCCTGCGCGGCGATCTCGTCGACGTGCTCTACCAGGCGACGAAGGACACGTGCGAGTACCGGTTCGGCACCCGGATCGCCGCGCTGACCGAACACGACACCGGTGTCGACGTGACCTTTTCCGACGGCACCGCGATGCAGGCGGACATGGTGGTGGGCGCCGACGGGCCGCATTCGGCGGTGCGCCGCCTGGTGTTCGGGCCGGAAGAACGGTTCGTCACGCCGCTGGGCGGCTACAACGCCTGGTTCTCCGCGCCCGACACGGTCGGCCTCGACGGCTGGTATCTGATGTTCCAGGCCCCCGGCGGGCTCAACGCGTCGATGCGCCCGTCCCACGATCCGTCGACCGTCAAGGCAAGTCTGTCGTTCCGCTCCGAACCGCTCGACTACGACCGCCACGATCTCGGCGCGCAGCGGCGCATGCTGCGCGAACGCTTCGCCGGGGCGGGGTGGCAGTGCGATGCGTTGGTCGCGGCCGCCGAACAGGCCGAGGACTTCTACTTCGACTCGTTCGCGCAGGTGAAGATGGCGTCGTGGTCGTCGTCGCGCGTCACCCTCGTCGGCGATGCCGGTTACTGCGCGTCGCCGCTCTCGGGTATGGGGACCAGCCTCGCCCTCGTCGGCGCCTACCTGCTGGCCGGTGAGTTGGGTACGGCGGGAAGCGATCTCACCGACGAGCGGCTGCGGACGGTGTTCGCCCGCTACGACACGGCGATGCGACCCTACGTCGACCGCTGCCAGAAGCTGAACAACACCTTGGACCGGTACGCGCCGCTGACGGAGAAGGAGATCTCCGACAACGCCACCGCGATGAAGTGGATGCAACGCTGGCCGCTGCGCCCCATCGCCTCGCGTCTGTGGTTCCGCACCGCCGACGCGATCACGCTGCCGGACTACCCGACCGCGGCGCGGGCCTGACGGGTCAGCCGAGGCAGCGCGACAGCACCCGGCCGAACTGCAGCAGCCGCTGCATCTGTGCCAGACCACCGTTGTCCACCGACTTGTGGAACCGGAACGACTCGCAGTAGATGTCGCTCTCGGTGGCCGACTTCTGCCGGGTCCGGGTGAGCAGCTGCGTGTACAGCCGGAGCCGGACCTCGGAGAGCCGGCGGGTGCCGTCGTCGAGCACCTCGTACTCGGCGGTGAGCACGTGGTCGCTGATCGTCGACAACACGATCGTGCGCACCGAGACGTCGAGCATGCGGCGGTCCCGGTCCCCCGCCGCGCTCATCCCGTCGTCGGCGCGCCACATGATCAGCCGCTCACCGTCGGTCAGCACGATCTCCTGCCACAGCGCCTCACCCCACTGCTCGTCGGTGGATCCGCGCGACATGATGAACGACCGCACCCCGGGCAGGTCGACGACCGCCCGCAGCTGTTCGAGCGCCAGCTCGGGATCGCGCAGGTACACCCGCGCCGCATCCTCGATGCTCGAGTACGGCGCCCAGTCCTGAGGAGTTGGCATCGGGCGCCGGGTCAGCCGTCCGTGCCGCCCTGCGCGCCGCCACCGACGGCACCCCGCACGGCCGCGTCGGCGGCCCGGATCTGCGGCGTCACGAGCATCACCTGACCCAGTACGCCGTTGACGAAGCCCGGGGAGTCGTCGGTGGACAGCTGTTTGGCCAGCTCCACCGCTTCGTCGACCGCGACCGGCTCGGGAACGTCCTCGGCGTGCAGCAACTCCCACACCGCGACCCGCAGGATCGCGCGGTCCACTGCGGGCAGCCGATCCAGCGTCCACCCGTGCAGGTGCGCCGAGATCAGGTCGTCGATGTGGGCGCGATGGTCGGTGACACCGCGCGCGACGGTGACGGTGTACGGGTTGAGTGCCGTGACGTCGGGCTGGGTCCCCGCCAGCTTGTTGCGCGAGGTGGCGACCTCGGCGGGGGTCAGTCCGCGCGCCTCCGCCTCGAAGAGGAGGTCGACGGCGCGTTTGCGGGCCTGGTGGCGGCCGCGGTCCGGTTTGTCAGACATGACTAGGCGTTGACGCGACCCAGGTAGCTGCCGTCGCGGGAGTCGACCTTGAGCTTGTCGCCGGTGTTGATGAACAGCGGCACCTGGATCTCGGCGCCGGTCTCCAGCGTGGCCGGCTTGGTGCCCGCGCTGGAACGGTCGCCCTGCAGACCGGGTTCGGTGTGGGTGACCTCGAGTTCGACGGTGACCGGCAGCTCCAGGTACAGCGGGGTGCCGTCGTGGAACGCGATCTGCACCGGCATGCTCTCCAGCAGGAAGCCGGCGAGCCGGCCGACGAGCGACTCCGGCAGCGGATGCTGTTCGTAGTCCTCGGAGTCCATGAACACGAAGTCCGAGCCGTCGCGGTACAGGTAGGTCGCGTCGCGCCGGTCGACGGTGGCGGTCTCCACCTTCACCCCGGCGTTGTAGGTCTTGTCGACGACCTTGCCCGACACCACGTTTTTGAGCTTTGTGCGCACGAACGCCGGGCCCTTACCGGGTTTGACGTGCTGGAACTCGACGATCTGCCACAGCTGGCCGTCGATCTGCAGGACGAGCCCATTCTTGAAGTCGGCGGTCGATGCCACGTTCGGTTGATCTCCTAATCGATGATGGCCAGTTCCTTGGGGAACCGGGTGAGCAAGTCGGGGGTGTCGGTTTCCGTGTTCGCCTGGGAGCCGACCACCAGCGTGTCCTCGATGCGGACGCCGCCCCGGTCGGGCAGATAGACACCGGGCTCCACCGTCACCACGGAGCCAGCAAGCAGTGTACCGGCGGCCGCGGCGTTGATTCCCGGCGCTTCGTGGATCTGCAGCCCGACCCCGTGGCCGAGGCCGTGACCGAAGCACTCGCCGTAGCCGGCGTCGGCGATGACCTGCCGTGATGCGGCGTCGACCTCGGACAGGGTCACCCCGGCCGCCAGGGCGTCGGTGCCGGCGCGCTGCGCGGTGGCGACCAGGTCGTAGATCTCACGCTGCCAGTCCTCGGCCCGGCCGAGCACGAACGTGCGGGTCATGTCGGAGTGGTAGCCGCTCACCAGGGCGCCGAAGTCGATCTTGACGAAGTCGCCGGTCGTCAGCACGGCATCGGTGGGCCGGTGATGCGGGATCGCGGAGTTGGGTCCGGCCGCGACGATCGTCTCGAACGACGGACCGTCCGCGCCGTGGTCGAGCATCAGGGCCTCCAGATCCCGGCGCACCTCCTTCTCGGTGCGGCCGGGCCGTAGACCGCCGCCCGCCAGCAGGTCGGCCAGCGCCGCGTCGGCGGCCTCACACGCCAACCGCAACAGCGCCACCTCACCGGCGTCCTTGACCTCCCGCAGCGCCTCCACCATGCCGGCCGCCCGGACGAGTTCGGTGTGGTCCGCGGCCTGCACCAGGCGGCGGTGGCCGTCGACGGTCACGACCTGACTTTCGAAGCCCAGGCGGCGCAGACCGTCGCCCGCGGCGCGGGCGGCCAGCGCGGGCCCGCAGGCGCGTTCGATGACGATCTCGGCGTCGGGTGACTGCCGCGCGGCCTGTGTGCGGTAGCGGCCGTCGGTGGCCAGCACCGGGGTGGTGTCGGACACGCGGACCAGCAGCGCGGCATTGGATCCGGTGAAACCGGACAGGTACCGGACGTTGATCAGGTCTGTGACCAGCATCGCATCCAGTTCGGCGGCGGCCAGCCGACCGCGCAGCCGGTCTCTACGCTGGGAAAGAGTCACAGCCGCTGACGCTACTCGCTACGCTGTTGCGCCATGAGCAAGTGGCTACTGCGCGGACTGGTGTTCGCGGCCCTGATGGTGATCGTCCGGTTGCTGCAGGGAGCGATGATCAACGCGTGGGAGACCAGGGCGACGACGATCAGCATCGTCCTCGTCACGATCTACGCGATCGTGGCGTTCGCGTGGGGGTTCGTCGACGGCCGCCGCGACGCCCGGCGCAACCCCGACCCGGACCGCCGCTCGGATCTGGCGATGACGTGGCTGCTGGCCGGTCTGTTCGCCGGCATCGTCAGCGGGCTGGTCGCCTGGTTCATCGGAATCTTCTACAAGAACCTCTACGTCGAGGCGCTGCTCAACGAGATCACCACGTTCGCGGCGTTCACCGCCCTGCTCACGTTCCTGCTGGCGATCACCGGGGTGGCGCTGGGCCGCTGGCTGGTCGACCGCAAGGCGCCGGATCTGCCGCGCCGCCGCGAAGGTGAGGACGACGACCGCGCCGACACCGACGTGTTCGCCGCGGTGCGGCCCGGCGGAGCCGACGACTCCGCGCACCAGCAGACGTCGCCGGTGGCGACCGAGGCGCCGCCCGAGCAGCGCGCCTAACGCGTGGCGAGGTAGCGCAGCGCCAGCAGGTAGCCCTGCACGCCGAGCCCGACGATCACGCCGGTCGCGACCCCGCTCAGATACGAGTGGTGCCGGAACTCCTCGCGGCGGTGCACGTTCGAGATGTGCACCTCGATCAGCGGCGCCCGCAGCTCCGCGCAGGCGTCCCGCAACGCGATCGACGTGTGGGTGAACGCACCGGCGTTCAGGATGACCGGCTCCCCCGCATCCGCCGCCGCGTGGATCCAGCCGATCAGTTCGGCTTCACTGTCGCTCTGTCGCACCGAGGCCTTGAGCCCGAGGTCGGCGGCCTCGCGTTCGACCATGGCCACCAGGTCGTCGTGGGTGGTGCTGCCGTAGACGTCGGGTTCGCGACGGCCCAGCCGTCCGAGGTTGGGTCCGTTGATCACCTGGACCGTCGTCGCGGTGCTCACTGGTCGCCTCCGATCACCGAGTAGGCCGCGGCGAGCAGCGACGGGTCGGGGCCCTCGAGCCGGCCCGGTTTGGCCAGACCGTCGAGGACCACGAACCGCAGCACCCCCGAGCGGTTCTTCTTGTCGCCGGCCATGTACTCCAGCAGTTGCGGCAGCGCGTCGGGGTCGTAGCCGACCGGCAGTCCCAGCGAGGTGAGCACCGAGCGGTGCCGGTCCGCGGTCTGGTCGTCGAGGCGTCCGGCGAGGCGGCCGAGTTCGGCGGCGAACACCAGCCCCACCGACACCGCCGCGCCGTGGCGCCACCGGTACCGCTCGCGGCGCTCGATGGCGTGGGCCAGCGTGTGGCCGTAGTTGAGGATCTCGCGTAGCGCCGACTCCTTCTCGTCGGCGGCCACCACCTCGGCCTTGACCGCGACGGATCGCCGGATCAGCTCGGGCAGAACATCGTCGGTGGGGTCGATCGCGGCCTCGGGATCGTTTTCGATGAGGTCGAGGATCTGCGGGTCGGCTATGAAGCCGGCCTTGACGATCTCGGCCATCCCGGCGACGATCTCATTGCGCGGCAGGGTCTCCAGAGTCGCGAGGTCGACGAGCACCGCGGCAGGCTGATGGAACGCGCCGACGAGGTTCTTGCCCGCATCGGTGTTGATGCCGGTCTTACCGCCCACCGCGGCGTCGACCATGCCGAGCAGCGTGGTCGGCACGTGGACGATGTCGACGCCGCGCAGCCACGTCGCCGCCGCGAAGCCGGCGACATCGGTGGCCGCACCGCCACCCAGACTGACGATCGCGTCCTTGCGCCCCACGCCGATGCGGCCGAGCACCTCCCAGATGAAGCCGACCACGGGCAGGTCCTTACCCGCTTCGGCGTCGGGGATCTCGATGCGATGGGCGTCGATTCCCTTGTCCGCCAAGTGAGCACGCACGGCTTCGGCGGTCTGCGTCAGCGTCGGCTGGTGCAGGATCGCCACTTTGTGCCTGCCTTCGAGCAGCCGGCCGAGGTCACCGAGCAGCCCGGTGCCGATGATCACCGGGTAGGGCGGGTCGACCAGGACGTCGACGGTCACCGGCTCTGTCACGTGTTCTTCTCCAACGTCGTTTCGCTGTCGGCACCGGACGCCCGCTCCGCTGCGCGGGCGGCGACCGCCGCGGGTGTGGGTGGACCGTCGGACTGCTGCTGCTCCCTGGCCAGTTCCCGGCGCCACGGCGGCCGGCGGCGGCGCCGCGGCCGGCCGCCCGTCGGTGCCGGCTGCGCCGGAGGTGTCGGCGTGGCGGACTCCAGCCGGCTGACGATGTGGCGCACCACGGCACCGGGGTTGCGGCGGTTGGTGTTGACCCGCATGGTCGCCACCCGCCGGTACAGCGGCACCCGGGCGTCCATGAGCGCCTTGTACTTCTCGGCACGGTCGGCGCCGGCCAGCAGCGGACGGTTGGTGCTGCCGCTGGTGCGGCGCACCCCTTCGGCGGCGCTGATCTCGAGGTAGATCACGGTGTGCCCGGCCAGCGCCTCCCGAACGCCTGCGCTGGTGACAGCGCCGCCGCCCAGCGACAGGACCCCGTCGTGGGTCTGCAGTGCAGAGCGGATCACCTCTTCTTCGATCCGCCGGAACTCCTGCTCACCGTCGGTCGCGAAGATGTCGGGGATGGTGCGGCCCGTGGACTCCTCGATGGCGGCGTCGGTGTCGACCAGCGTCACGCCCATCGCCTTGGCGAGGCGTCGGCCGATGGTCGACTTGCCCGAGCCGGGCAGGCCGACCAGTACCGCCCGGGGCGCCATCAGCCCGACGCCTGCGCCCGCTGGGCCGTGGCCGGTTCCCGTTCGGCAACGGCGCGCAGGTAGGACTCGACGTTCGTCCTGGTCTCGGTCAGGGAGTCGCCGCCGAACTTGCGCAGTGCCGCCCGGGCCACCACGAGCGCCACCATCGTCTCGACGACCACACCGGCGGCGGGCACCGCGCACACGTCGGAACGCTGGTGGATCGCGACGGCTTCCTCCCCGGTGGCCATGTCGACGGTCGCCAGCGCGCGCGGCACCGTGGAGATGGGTTTCATCGCCGCGCGGACCCGCAGCGGCTGACCGTTGGTCATTCCGCCCTCGAGTCCGCCGGCGCGGTTGGTCGAGCGCATGATGCCGTCGGGTCCCGGATGGATCTCGTCGTGCGCGACGCTGCCGCGCCTGCGCGCGGTTTCGAAACCGTCGCCGATCTCCACACCCTTGATGGCCTGGATGCCCATCACCGCGGCGGCCAGCTGACCGTCGAGGCGGTCCTCGCCGCTGGTGAACGAGCCGAGGCCGACCGGCAGCCCGGACACCACGACCTCGACCACACCGCCGAGGGTGTCACCGTCGCGTTTGGCGGCCTCGATCTCGGCGATCATCGACTCCTCGGCCGCCTTGCCGAACGCGCGGACCGGGCTGTCGTCGATCGCGGCGAGGTCGGAAGGCTGGGGCGGCGGGCCGTCGTACGGGGTGGACGCGCCGATGGAGATGACGTGCGAGACGACCTCCACACCGAGCGCCTGTCGCAGAAAGCACCGGGCGACGGTGCCCGCGGCGACCCGGGCGGCGGTCTCGCGGGCGCTGGCCCGCTCGAGCACCGGCCGGGCGTCGTCGAAGCCGTACTTGAGCATTCCGGCGTAGTCGGCGTGACCGGGCCGGGGCCGGGTCAGCGGCGCGTTGCGGGCGATCTCGGCCAGTTCGGCGGGGTCGACGGGGTCGGCGGCCATCACCGTCTCCCACTTCGGCCACTCGGTGTTGCCGATCTGGATGGCGATGGGGCCGCCGAGCGTCACGCCGTGGCGGACCCCGCCGAGCATCGTGATCTCATCCTGCTCGAACTTCATCCGGGCGCCGCGACCGTAGCCGAGCCGCCGCCGCTTCAGCTGTGCGCCGATGTCCTCGGTCGTGACCGAGACACCCGCGACCATGCCCTCGAGCACAGCCACCAGGGCGCGGCCATGGGATTCACCGGCAGTGGTCCAACGCAACACGCGTCCCATCTTCCCATGGCCCGCTGTCGCCGACTAAATCGCCGACCGCTCGGAACATCGCGCACACCGCCCCGGTTACGCCTCCCATGAAGGCGATCTCCTACGCCCGAACGGGCGACAGTTCGGTACTGCGGTTGCACGACCGTCACGTTCCCGAGCCCGGCGACGGTGAGGTGCGGGTGCGCATCGTGGTCTCCGGGGTCAATCCCACCGACTGGAAGCACCGCAAAGGCGACGCGCCCGGCCACGAACTCGACTTCCCCGAAGTCGTCCCCCACCACGACGGCGCCGGGGTGGTCGACGCCGTCGGCGCCGGTGTGTCCGGCCTGTCCGTCGGCGACCGGGTGTGGGTGTTCATGGCGCAGCTCGAGCGCCCGAACGGCACGGCGCAGGAGTACGTCGTGCTGCCGGTCGCCACGGTGGTGCCGCTGCCCGACGACGTCAGTTTCGCCGTTGGCGCGAGTCTGGGGGTGCCCGCGATCACCGCCCACCGGGCTCTGACGGTGGCGGAGGGCTGGCCGTCGCGGCTGTACCCCGGTGCGCTGCAGGGCGCGACGGTGCTCGTCGCCGGGGGCGCGGGTGCCGTCGGACATGCCGCCATCCAGCTGGCCCGGTGGGCGGGTGCCCGCGTGATCACGACCGTGAGCACTCCGGAGAAGGAGGCGCTGGCGGCCGCGGCGGGTGCCCACCACATCGTGAACTACAGAGCGGGCGACACCGCGACGGCGATCCGCGAGGTCGCACCCGACGGCGTCGACATCGTCGTCGAGGTGGCGCCCGCGCAGAACGCCGAACTGGACGCGGCCGTGGTGTCGAACCGGGCGACGATCTCGATCTACGCCAACGACGGTGGGCTCAGCGTCGAACTCGACGTCATCTCCAACATGTGGGTCAACGCCCGCTACCAGTTCCTGGTTCTCTACACCGTCGGCGAGGACGCACTGGCCAACGGACGCGACGACGTTGCCGCGGCGGTCCGAGACGGTGCGATGGGCGTCGGCGACGACCACGGATTGCCCCTGCACTACTTCTCGTTGGAGGACACCGCGGCCGCCCACGATGCGGTCGAGAGCGGGGTGACCGGCAAGGTGCTCGTCCAGGTGAGCGACTGACGGTCGCCGACTGCACGGTTGGCGCCGGGGCCTTCCGGCCGATGCGTACGACAACCGTGCAGTCGGCGCAGGGAACTACAGCCCGAACGACTTGCCGATGATGTCGCGCTGGATCTCGTTGGTGCCCCCGTAGATGGTGGCGGCCAGCGCCATCTTCAGGTGGCTCACCATGTCGAACTCCATCGAGTAGCCGTAGCCGCCCATCATCTGCATCCCTTCCAGCGCAGCGGCTTTGGCGACCTCGGTGGCTTTCAGCTTGACCATCGACGAGGCTCGCGACAGGGTGGCGGCCTGAGCGGGGTCGTCGGCCTGGCGGGCGACGCTGTAGACCAGCAGCCGGGCGCACTCGATCTCGGTGGCCAGGTCGGCGATGCGGTGCTTGAGCGCCTGGAACGAGCCGACCGGCTGACCGAACTGGGTGCGCTCGCTGACGAACGCCAGGCAGTCGTCGAAAGCGCGTTGCGCGGTGCCGAGCATCTGTGCGCCGAGGATCAGCCGCTCGGTGTCCAGGCCGGCCATCAGCTGCCGCCACCCCTGACCGACCTCACCGATCACCGCGTCGGCGGGCAGCACGCAGTCGGTGAAGTACAGGTCGTTGACCTCGGCGCCGTTCATCATCTCGATGCCCTTGACCGACATCCCCGCGGTGCCGGCCGGCACGTGGAACATCGTCAGGCCCTGGTGCTTCTTGTCGCCGCGGCTGGTGCGGGCCACGAGCAGGATGCTGTCGGCGAAGTGGGCATTCGTGCACCACGTCTTCTGCCCGTTGATCAGCCAGCCGTCGTCGGTGCGCTCGGCACGGCAGGTCAGCGCCGCGACGTCGGATCCGGCGCCGGGTTCGGACATCGAGATGGCCAGCGCCTCCCCCTCGGCGACCCGCGCCAGCACCGCCTTCTTCAACGCCGGCTCGGCGAATCTGCGGTAGATCGCGGCGGTGATGAGCGTGGTGCCCACGCCGGGCAGCGGTGCCATGCCGCGGTTGAGTTCCTCCAGCAGCACGCACAGGTCGACGTGGTTGCCGCCGGCGCCGCCGTACTCCTCGGGCACGTCGATCGCCGCCCACCCCAGTTCGGCGATCCGCCGGTTGAGCTCGAGGCTGTGCAGGTGACGGCCGTGTTCGGTCAGTTGGTCGCGTTGTTCGCGCGATCCGACCTCCCGGCGGCAGAAGTCGCGGATGCTGGCGGCGAATTCCTGTTGTTCTTCGGTGAGCAGAGTGTTCACGGCTGTCCTTCTTTTTCGAGCACGTGCGAGCGCACGGGTACGGAATCGGCTCCCGCGTGGGAGTCCAGGTATCGGGTGAACGGCGGTCGCTGCCCGCCGACGGTACTGCGGTAGGCGAACCTGGCCGCGACGACCGAGACGACCGCGGTCACCGCCAGGATCGTCGCCAGCGGCCACCAGTGCCGTGACCCGTCGGTGGGCACCAGCGCCGCGGCGATCAGCGGAGTCGGCGCCGCCCACAGCACACCGGCGAATGCGCTGCACAGCGCGACCCCGCTGTAGCGGACCTCGGTCGGGAAGAGCTCCGCCGTCATACTCGATACCACCGAGTACGTGGTCGCGTGCCCCAGCACCAGCGCCAGCGTGAAGGCCACGATCATCCAGCCCATGCTGCCCATGTTCGACAGCGCGAACAGCGGGAACGCGAACAGCCCGGTGAACACCGCACCGCCGACGAAGACCTTCCACGGCGAATAGGTGTCGGACAGCACGCCGAAGCCGACCATCGCGACCAGGTCCACACAGGCGGCCACCAGCAGGATGAGCAGCGTGTCGCTCTTGGCGAATCCGTGGGCGTTGGTGGCCATGGTGAGCATGTACGTCGTGACCAAGTAGAACAGCACGATCACGCTGGCCTGTAAACCGATGCCCGCCAACACCTTTCCGGGCATCCGGCGGATGACCTCCAGGATCGGCAGTTCCTTGACCGCCCCGGACCGTTTGACCGCGGTGAACTCCGACGTCTCGGCCACTCCCAGCCGGATCACCATGCCGATAAGGACCAGGACGAATCCGGCGAGGAACGGGATCCGCCAGCCCCACGACATCAGGTCCTCGTTGGGCAGACGGGACACGAAGTACATCACCACCGTCGCCAGCACCAGGGCCAGCGGACTGGCGACCTGCGGTGCCGAACCGTAGAACCGGACCCGCGATCTGGGTGCGTTCTCCACGCTCATGAGCACGGCGCCACCCCACTCCCCGCCGACGGCGACACCCTGCAGGAACCTCAGGGCGGTCAGCGCGATCGGCGCCCAGATCCCGATCTGGTCGTAGGTGGGCAGCAGGCCGATCACGCCGGTGGAGCCGCCCATCAGGGTCAGCGTGATGATCAGTGTGGTGCGCCGGCCCAGGCGGTCCCCGAGGTTGCCGAACACGAACGCCCCCACCGGACGGGCCAGGAACGCCACCCCGAGCGTGGCGAACGACGCGAGGACTCCGATGTTGGAATCCAGCGACGGGAAGAAGATGGTCGAGAACACCAACGACGCCGCGGTGGCGTAGATGAAGAAGTCGAACCATTCGACCGTGGTGCCGACCAGACTCGCCAGGAAGGCGCGTTTCTGTTGCGTGTTGCCGAACCGCGGCGGATGGCTGGCGTGCGTCATGCTGGCCCTTTCGGGAGGAGGTCTTTCGGAGGAGGGGATGGAGCTCGGCCTAGAACCGGGCCAGGCCTCCCGAGAGCACCGTGGTGCCATCGGTGTGGGCTTCGAACTCGGTGCCGCCGTCGGCCGGCCGCGCGGTGACCGTCATCTGGTCGCCTGGTTGGACCGGTGCGGCGAAGCGGGCCTGCAGCGCGGTGAGTTCCCAGGGTCGGGCCTCGACCCAGCCGGCCACCATGCGGGCGGCGATGCCGAGGGTGCACAGTCCGTGCAGGATCGGCCGGTCGAAACCGTACTGCCGGGCCACTTCCGGATCGATGTGGACGGGGTGCAGGTCACCGGTGAGTCGGTACAGCGCGGGCAGATCCGGGGCGATCGTGACCTCGTCCCCGTAGGTCGGCGGCGACGGCTCCACCCGCGGGGTGGCGGGTCCGCGCTCCCCTCCCCAGCCGCCCGCGCCCGGTGCGTAGATCGAGTACGTCGCTTCCAGATGGTCGGACTCGACGGTGATCTCGATCATCGCGGCCGTCCCCTTGTCCCACACCGCGGTGATCCGGCCGTGCATCTCGAGGGCACCGGCGGGCGGCAGCGGACCGCGAACGACGAGGGACTGCTTGGCGTGCAACGACCGCAGCCGGTCGTAGCGGCCCAGTGCGCCGGCCGCTTCGACCGCCCACAGCCCCAGACCCAGCCCGAAAGTGGGCAGCACATGCAGATCACGCTCGTAGACCAGCGGCAGATCCGCGGGGTCGGCGCCGACACACAGGGCGTAGAGGATCGCGTCCTTCTCGCTGTAGGTGACGACGCGACGGCCGAGGTCGTGGCCGACCAGATCGTCGAGGCCGGTCACCGGAAGGCTCCCAGGCCGGTGATCGCCTGACCGAGGACCAGAGTGTGCACCTCGTTGGTGCCTTCGTAGGTGTACACCGACTCGAGGTTGTTCATGTGTCGGATCACGGGGTATTCCAACGTGATTCCACTCGCCCCGAGCATCGCGCGAGCCTGGCGGGCGACGGTGAGCGCCTGCTGCACGTTGTCCTTCTTGCCGAAGCTGATCTGGGCGGGAGCCAGCGCACCGGCGTCCTTGAGCTTGCCGAGGTGCAATGCGAGCAGATGGGCACGGTTGACGCGGATCAGCATGTCGGCCAGCTTCTGCTGGGTGATCTGGAAACCGGCCAGCTGCTTGCCGAACTGGCGCCGGTTCATCGTGTAGTCCAGAGCGGTCTCGTAGCAGTCGCGTGCCGCGCCGACCGCGCCGAACAGGATTCCGAAACGCGCTTCGTTCAGGCAGGACAGCGGCCCGCGCATACCCACCACACCGGGCAGCACCGCGTCGGCCGGCAGTCGGACGTTGTCGAGGACGAGCTCGGAGGTGACCGAGGCGCGCAGCGACATCTTGTGTCCGACTTTGCTGGTGCGGAAGCCCTCGGTCGTCGTGTCCACGACGAAACCGCGCACGCCCTCATCGGTCTTGGCCCAGACCACCGCCACATCGGCGATGCCGCCGTTGGTGATCCACATCTTCGTGCCGTTGAGCACCCAGTCCCCGCCGTCGCGGCGTGCGGTCGTGCGCATGGTCGACGGATCGCTGCCGGAGTCGGGTTCGGTGAGCCCGAAGCAGCCGATGGCCTCCCCCGCGGCCATCCTCGGCAGCCACTCCTGCTTCTGCTCCTCGGAGCCGTACTTCCAGATCGGGAACATCGCCAGCGAGCCCTGTACGGACACGAAGCTGCGCAGCCCGCTGTCGCCGGCTTCGAGTTCCAGACATGCGGTGCCGTAGCTGACCGCGCTCATGCCCGCGCAGCCGTAGCCCGACAGGTGCATGCCGAGCAGGCCGAGCTTGCCGAATTCGAGTGCCAGTTCCCGCGGGAACACGCCCTCCTCGAACCAGGTTCCGATGTCGGGTTTGATCTTCTCGGTGACCAGCTGTCGCAGAGTGCGGGCCACCATCTTCTCGTCGTCGCCGAGCAGCGAATCGAGCGCGAGGAAGTCGCGCGGGTCGAGCTTGGGCATCGTGGTCGTCAAAGACGTTCCTTCCCTTGATGTCTGCGTCACCGGCCGGTGACGCCGTGCCTGTGCGCAGCGTCGCTGACTGCGCGGGATCGATCGGGGCTGTCCAGCAACCGCATTCGGGTGGACTGCCAGTCGGCGTCGCGGTACGCACCCTCGTCGAGCGCGGTGAGCAGCGCGCGGGTGGCGGCCAGCGCCTCGGCCGGCAATGCGGCCAGTGCGCCGGCCAGCGTTCGCGCGGCGTCCCGCGGGTCGCCGGAGACGCCGTGCGTGACCAGCCCGGCACGGTGGGCGTCGTCGGCGTCGAAACGCTCGGCGAAGACGAGCAGGCGGGTGAGGGTGGCACGGGGCAGGGTGGCGTGCAGGGTCCGGATCGACCGCGGGTTGTAGAGCAGGCCGAGTTCGACCGCCGGGACCCGGAACCAGGCGCTGGGTCCGGCGATCCGCGCGTCACACGCCAGGGCCAACTCCACCCCGGCACCGACACACGGACCGCCGATCGCGGCGACGACCGGGACACCGCAGCCCCGGATGGCGGCACTCGCCGCCGCCAGGTCGTGGTCGTAGTCCACATCGGCGGATGTGCCGGTCAGGTCGGCGAAATCCGCGCCCGCGCTGAAGGCTTCACCGGTGCTGGCGAGCACGACGGCCCGCGTGCCCGCGGGCAGCTCGGTGAAGGCGGCGCGGAGGTCGGCGAGCACCGACCGCGACAGGGCGTTGCGCCGCTGTGGCCGGTCGATGAGGATCTCGACGACGTCGCCGTGCCCCACGGACACGATCCCGCCGGTGGTCACGACACCGACTCCGCGATCGAATGAGCAGCGCGCCGCTCGAGATCCCACCGGTCCCGCACCGGCCCGTGGTCGAAAGCGACCGCGTCTTCGAGGGATTCGGCGATCCGGAGCAGCTCGGCGTCGCGTCCGCGTGCCGCGATCAGCTGGGCGCCGACGGGCAGGCCGTCGGACAGGCCGACCGGCAGCGTGATGGCCGGTGTGGCCGCCACGTTGAACGGCGCGGTGAACGGGAACGGACCCCACAGCCAGTCGACGGGGGCACCGGCGATGTAGCTGGGCCGGTCGCGGTGCGGGAAGGCCACACACGCCACCGTCGGGGTCAGCACGACGTCGAAACGGGTGAGGTAGGCGTCCATCCGGGCGCGGTACTTCTCCAGTTCGGTGCGGGCCTTGCCGACCTCGGCGCTGGTGAGGTTCTCGGCGGCGCGCAGCGTGGCCCGTTGGTAACCGGTCAAGATGTCCGGCTGCGCCAGCAGGTGCTGGCGTTCGCGCAGTTCGTCGTCGAGGATCAACGGGCCGAAGATGTCGCGCCATCCCGCGACGGGCACCTCACAGTCGGTCACCTCGTGACCCAGATCGGACAGCACGCCGGCCACCCGCCCGAGGATGTCGAGGATCGGACGTTCGACCGGATGGCCGCCCGGCCGGGGGCAGTATCCGATCCGCAGCCGGGACGCCGTGTCCGCGGCGAGCGGTTGCCCGCACAGGACCTCGGCCACGATGCGTGCGTCGTCGACCGTCCAGGTCAGCGGGCCCGCCGTGGCGAAATCGGTCATCGCGCGGAATCCCCGCTCGTCGGCGCAGATCCCGGTGGTCGGTTTGAACCCCACCAACCCGCAGAACGCCGCGGGAATGCGGATCGAACCGCCGCCGTCGGACCCGACCGCGGCCGTCGCCAGGCCGGCGCCCACCGAGGCCGCGGCTCCGCCGCTCGACCCGCCGGAGGTCCGCGCGGGGTCCCACGGATTGCCGGTGTCCGGGCCCAGTCGGTTCTCGGTGGTCGCCGACTGGCAGAACTCGGGAACGTTCGTCTTGCCCGGCATGACCGCCCCGGCCGCGCGCAGCCGGGCGACGACCCCGGAATCGGAGCGCGCGATCCGGCCGCGCTGGGTCAGGGATCCCAACGACGTCTCGGTGTCGGCGAGGTGGAAGGCGTCCTTGACCGACAGCGGGACACCCAGCAGCGGAGCGGTTTCCCCGCGCCCATAGCGTTCGGCCGCGGCACGGGCCTGGCTGCGGGCGAGGTCGGCGGTCACCGTGACGTACGCGTGCAGTTCGCCGTCGAGCTGCTCGATGCGGTCGAGGACGGCCTCCGCCACGTCGACCGGGCTGAGTGTGCCGCGGGCGTAGGCGTCGGTGAGGTCACGGATCGACCGGTGGTAGGGCGGTGATTCAGGCACGCGGGTAGACCCCGCCACTGATTCCGTAGACCTCGCCGGTCACATAGCCGGCATCGGGGCCGACCAGGTAGGCCACCAGGCCGGCGACGTCGTCGGGGCGTCCCACCCGCCCGACCAGCGAGCGGTTCTCCGCATATCCGTCGAAGAAGTCGTCGGGGTAGATCTTGCGCAGGAAGTCGTTGTAGATCAGGCCGGGGGTGATGGCGTTGACCCGGATGCCGAATCGGCCGTTCTCCGCGGCGGCGACGCGGGTGAGCGCCAGGACGCCGGCCTTGGCCGCCGAGTAGGCGGCGCCGTGCTCGGTGCTGGTCTCGTACGCGGCGATGGAGCTGATGTTGACGATGGCCCCGGAGGAGTTGCGCTGCATGACCGGCAGCGCGTGACGCATCGTGTAGAAGGTGCCGTTGAGGTCGACGTCGAGGCACTTCAGCCAGGTCTGCGAGGACATCTCGGCGACGGGTTCGATCTTGCTCCAGCCGGCGTTGTTCACCAGGACGTCGAGGCGGCCCTTGGTCTGGGCGACGTCGGACACGACGCGCTCGACGTTCGCCTCATCGGTGACATCAAGTGGGTACGAGGCGAATTCGCGTCCGAAGTCGGCGGACAACGTCGCCGCGAACTCGCCACACCGGCGTTCGTGGACATCGGTGACGACGACGTCGAAGCCGTCGGCGGCGAGCCGGCGGGCGACGGCTGCGCCGATGCCCGCACCTGCGGCGGCGGTGACGAGGGCGACCTGGCGGTCTTTCATGGGATCCTTTCGGTGTTCGTTGCTCGGCGTGGGGCCGGGGTCAGGCGGTGGCGAGCGCCTGCTGGAGGGCGGCGACCACCTGGTCGGGTTGGTCGACGAGCATCAGGTGGCCGGCGCCGGAGATCTCGGCGTAGCGCGCGTGGCCGATCGCGTCGAGGATGATCTGGGCGGCCTTCCTCGGGCAGAAGCTGTCGTGGTCGGCGCCGATGATGTGGACGTCGACGTCTGCGCCGATCCGGGAGAGCTCGGGGGTCAGCGGTTCGTCGCGCAGCCGTGCCATGGCGGTGGAGGCGTTGACGTACCCGTGTGCGTCACCGACCGCGGCCATCCGCGCCGCCGTCACCGCGTCGACGTCCGATTCCGGATTGTGCAGTGCCGCAGCGGTGTCGGCGAGCAGCGCCGCCTTCTTAGCCTCGACGTCGGACCCGCGGAACAACTCGATGCGCTCACCGTAGAAGGACTGCGCACCGCGTCCCACCACACTCGAGGTGCCCAGCGCCACCACGGATTTCACGAGGCCGGGCCGGTGCGCGGCGGCCGACAGAACAATGGTGCCGCCGAGGGAGAAGCCGACGCACACCGCGGGGCCGGTGACGTTCTCGAGGAAGGCCAACAGGTCGTCGCGCAGCTGCGCCAGCGTGCCGTCGGGCCTGCCGACGGTAGTGGCCCCGTGCCCGCGCAGGTCGTAGGCGTAGGTCGTGACGCCGGTGAGGGATTCCTGCACCACCCGCCAGCTCCGGCGGCCCTCGGCGAGCCCGTGGATCAGCACCACCGGCGGGCCGGAGCCGGCCTTGGTGTAGGCGACGTCGATCCCGTTGAGCCTGACCGTCTCGGTCGTCATCGTCGTGTCGTCCCTCGTCGTCATGACCACTCTCTCCACAGTTCTTGTTTGAGTTCGGCTTTGCGGATCTTTCCGGCGGGCGTCTGCGGCATCTCGGCCACGATGTGGACGGACTCCGGCCACAGGCGGCGTGGCACTCCCCTGCGCTCCAGCCACGCGACGAGCTCTTCGAACGTCGGCGGGGTGTCCCGCGGCTGGATCACGGCGCAGATCCGCTCACCGAGCCGGCTGTCGGGCCTGCCGACGACGGCGACCTTGGCGACCTGGTCGTGATCGGAGAGCGCGTATTCGATCTCCACCGGTGAGATGTTGATGCCGCCGCGGATGATGAGGTCCTTGAGCCGGCCCGTCAGCCGCAGGTAACCGGCGTCGTCGACCACACCGAGGTCTCCGGTGCGGAAAAACCCGTCGGCCGTGAAGGATTCGCGGTAGAGGTCGTCCTGGCCGAGATAGCCGATGAACAGCGACGGCGTCCGCATCACGAGTTCGCCCTCGGTTCCCCGCGGATTGACCGAACCGTCGGGTGCGATGGTCTCCAGCACCACCCCGGGCAGCACCCGGCCGCAGGTGTGCGAGACCAGCTCGGCGGCGTCTCCCGGCACGCTCGATGTCGCACCACCCTCGCTCATCGCCCAGATGGAGCTGATGAAGGTGTGCGGCATCTGCCTGCGGGCGCGCTCGATCAGCTCCGGCGGCACGGGAGCGCCGCCGCACAGGAAGGCGCGCATGGTGTTCAGCTTGGGCGCCGGGCCGTCCCATTCGCAGTCGACGAGGTCCTTGAGGAACGGCGTCGCGGCGACGGTGATGCCACAGCCGTGGCTGTCGATCAACTCCAGCGCCCGCCGGGGCTTCCACCGGTCCTGGAGCACCAGGGTCGCACCGGTCAGCAGGGACATCCGCGCCCCGTGCCACAGGCCCGTGCTGTGTCCGAGCGGGGACGGCATGAAGATCGGCCGGCTATCGGTGACCTGGTAGCGGTCGATCACCCCGAAGTTGTAGGCGCTCAGACTCGCTTCCGAATGCGCGATGGCCTTCGACTTGCCCGTGGTGCTCGACGAGAACAGGATGTGCGCCATGTCGGCGGGATAGGCCGGCGCGGTGACCGCCGGGCCGTCGAACGACCGCCAGCTGCGGCGGGCGTGGTCGCCGTCGAGCAGCAGAACGTGCAGTGTGTGACCGAATTCTCTTGCCACCGTTGACGATTCGCTCCGGAAGTCGCGGCCGCGGTGTGTCACCGGCAGTGCGATCGCCTTCGCGCCGACCAGATTCGCCACATAGGCGATGGATTTCGCGTCGGTGGTCACGGGCAGCGTGGCGGGGATCATCCGCAACCGCAGAACGGCGAGGTACACGACCAGCCACTCCGTCCAGTTCGGCATGCAGAGGATGACCACGTCACCCGCGCCCAGTCCGCGCCCCTGCAGTTCGGTCGCCACCTCGGCCGACAACGCGGCGAGCTCGGCGCGGGTCAGACTGTTGCCCCGGTCGTCGAGCACCGCGGTGCGGTGGGGATCGATCGCGTGGGCGCGCTCGAACGCGGCCAGCGCGGACCCGGCGGGGCGGTCATGGGCCGGCACGGTCGCGGCTGCGCAGACTGCCCCGGCGGTGGCGATCTGTGCATGCGTACTCATGAGAACTCCTTGCAGAGGATGTCCGAGTCGGAAGAGGGCTGGCGGTGACGCGCCTGGCGTTGGTGGCAATACTGCGGCCACTCGCACACCAAAGTCAAGAGAGTGACATCGCTTTTTTGTATACTCGCAGTGTAAGCGAGCGCACAGAGCGTTGACGACGTGGACGAATCAGGGAGGATCGGTAGCCATGCCGCAGATACCGAGCACCACTAAGGGGATGCAGACCCGCGCCCACCTGCTCAGTTCGGCTCGCGCCGTATTCGGCAGGGACGGCTACGTCGGCACCACCATGAGTGGGGTGGCCACCGAGGCCGGGATGTCACTCGGCGGTCTGTACCGGTACTTCGCGGACAAGGAAGACCTGTTCGCGGCCCTCGTCGCCGACACCCACGACGAGCTGTTCCGTGCCAGCGGCACCACGGCCCACCGGCTCGAGGAGGATCCGTACCAGGCGCTCCTCGACGCCAACACCGGATATCTGACGCACTACTACGACAATCGCGACATCATGCGGACGCTGGTCGAAGCGGCGAGTGTCGAGGCCCGGTTCCGCGACATCTGGTGGCAGATGCGGTCGCGCCACGTCACCCGGTTCGCCACAGTGCTCAAGATGAAGTTCGGGATGGACGAGGTCGACGGTCTGCCGGTCACCCGCGTCGCCGAGGCGGTCGCCTGCATGGTCGAGCAGTCGGCATACGTGTGGTACGCCCAGGATTCGCTGCAGGAGGATCCCATCCCGGTCGACCAGGCGGCTCAGGTCGTCACGCGGGTCTGGCATGCCAGCTTCTTCGGCGCCGACCGCGGCAGTTCCGTCTAGACCAGTACCAGAGCGACGGCCGCCGCGCTCGCCACGCACATGGACGGGCCGTGCGGCACCGTGCGACCGCGTCGGGTCAGTGTGGCGAGCGCACACCCCGCGGTGAGCACGGGCGCACCGAGGGCGGCCAGCAGCCAGATGTCGGGGCCGAAGGCTCCGGTCAACCCGCCGACCCCGAGCGCGAGTTTGGCATCCCCGGCCCCCATCGCCGCGGGCGCGAGCAGATGTGTGACGGCGTAGAGCGCGAACAGGGCGGCGGCGCCGAACGCGGCGGGCGCCCCGCGGCCGGCCACGGCGGCGCCGATCAGGATCACCGTGGCGCCGGGGAGCGTCAGCCAGTTCGGCAGGCGGCGCCACCTGAGGTCGTAGACGGTCAGCGCCGACATCCACACCAGCACAGCGCCCGCCATCACGGATCGAGGCTAAGCGCTCTGCAGCGCCGCCCTCATCGCTTCTTTCGGCGCCGGCCGGCCGGTGAACTGTTCGACCTGGGCGAAGGCCTGGTGCAGCAGCATCTGCAGGCCGCTGACCACCCGGCCGCCCGCGGCCTGCACCGCCGCGGCCAGCGGAGTAGGCCAGGGATCGTAGATCGCGTCGAGCAGCAGCGGTGTGCGCGCGAGCGTCGCGACGTACCGCTGCGCCACGTCGGCGGGGATGGTGCTGACCACGGCGGCCGCGTCGGCCACCAGACCGGCCAGTTCCTCATCGTCGAGATCGCACCAGCGGGCGGGGACGCCCAGCCGCCCGGCGAGGTCGAGCAGCGGCGCGGCCTTGTCCCGGTTGCGGGCGGCGACGATGAGCCCGGTGGCGCCGAGATCGGCCAGCGCGACCACGGCGGCCGGGGCGGTCCCGCCCGAACCGACCACGATCGCCGGTCCGTTCACGGCGCCCAGCGCACCTCTGACACCGTCGACGTCGGTGTTGTCGGCGCGCCATCCGAGCGGTGTGCGGACCAGGGTGTTGGCCGAGCCGACCAGCTCCGCGCGCGGGGTGCGCTCGTCGGCGAACCGCAGCGCGGCGAACTTGCCCGGCATCGTCACCGAGACGCCGACCCATTCCGGGCCGAAGCCACCCACCAGGGCGGGCAGTTGTTCGGCCGTGCACTCGATCCGGTCGTAGGTCCAGTCCCCCAGTCCCAGCGCGCGGTACGCCGCGAGATGCAGTTGCGGTGAGCGTGAATGGGCGATGGGCGAACCGAGGACGGCCGCCTTGCGGGGCCCGCTGTCGGGCACGGCGGCGGGCCGCCTATCGGGCACGGCGGCGGGCCGCCTATCGGGCACGGCGGCGGGCCGCCTATCGGGCACGGCGGCGGGCCGCCTATCGGGCACGGCGGCGGGCCGCCTATCGGGCACTGTCGAGGACGCCGTTGTGCCGCGCCAGTTCGATGTTGGCCAGGTGCTCGTTGTAGTCCCTGGTGAACAGCGTGGTGCCCTGCAGGTCGATCGTGACGAAGTACAGCCAGTCGCCGTCGGCGGGCTTCTCGGCCGCCAGCAGCGCCGGCTGGCTCGGCGAGCAGATCGGGGTGGCGGGCAGCCCGGCACGGACGTAGGTGTTCCACGGGGTGAGCTGTCCGCGGTCCCCGTCGGTGGTGGCCACCTCGATGCGGTCGAGCGGATAGTTGACCGTCGAATCGAACTCGAGCGTGCGGTTCTCGGCCAGCCGGTTGTAGATGACGCGGGCGACCTTCGCGAAGTCCTCGGGTTTGGATTCGCGCTGTACCAGCGAGGCGACGGTGAGGACCTGATAAGGCGAGAGGTTCATCGCGTTGGCCGTCTCGAGCAGGCCGCCCTGGGCGTACTGGTTTCCGCTCGACCGGATCAGCGTGGCGAGGATGTCCTGCGGGGTGGCCGACGGGTCGATGTTCCACGAACCCGGGGCGATCAGCCCCTCGAGGCGGCGGTGGTCGTCACCCATCGCCCTGACCGGTTGCAACGCCCATTCGGGGACGGCAAGCGCCGCGGGCGCCGCGGTTGCCGCGACCCGCTTGAGTTCGTCGGCCGCGACGCAGCGCTGCTCGCCGTCGAGATCGACGCAGGTGGCCCGCGAGATCAGCGTGAAGATGCCCTCGGTGACTGCGTTGGTCTTGACGTCGGAGACGTCGTCGAGCTGACGGCCTTCCGGGATCACCAGTTTGCCGACCCGGCTCTGCGGATCGGTGAGCCGCTCGACCGCGTTCGCGGCGGGGATCTCGGTGCGGACCTTGTAGAACCCCGGCTGGATCGCCGTGATCCCGGAGTTGCCTTCCGCGGCGTCGACGAACGCCTTGACCGTCGCCACGACGTTGTTGTCGTGCAGCGTCTGCCCGATCGCGGTCGTCGAGTCGCCGTCGTGCACCTGGATCACGACGTCGGTGACGCCCTCACCGGCGAAGTCGTTGCCGTTGCCGCCGAACATGCTGTGCCACAGCTTCGAACCCAGGAACACCGCGCCGATGACCACGACGACGAGCATGGCGAGCGACACGCCGCCGGCGATCCGCCGCCTTCTGCGGCTGCGCTCCAGCCGCATCCGGTCCGAACGGCTCATCGCCCGGCGTGGCGGTCCCACCGCCACCGGTTCCGCACGGTCGTGACGCCAGTCCTCAGCCATGCCCGCCCTCTCTCGGCGCGGCCAGTGCCGCGCGCCGCTGGTCCAGCCAGCTCTGCAAGATCTCCACCGCCGCGACCTGGTCGATCATCGCCCGCTGGCCCTTGGCGCGGACCCCGGCTTCACGCAGCGAACGCTGCGCGGACACGGTGGTGAGTCGTTCGTCGGCCATCCGCACCGGCACCGGTGCGATCCGAAGGGCCAGTGCCTCGGCGACGCCGATGGCGTCCTGTGCGGCCGGCCCGGTGCGGTCGGCCAGCGTACGTGGGAGCCCGACCACGACCTCGACCGCCTCCAGCTCGGCGACCAGCTGCGCGAGCCGCCGGACGTGGCGGTCGGAGTTCTTGCGGCGGTCCCGCTCCACGGTCTCGACCGGGGTGGCCAGCACGCCGTCGGGATCGCTGCTCGCCACGCCGATCCGCACGCTGCCGACGTCGATGCCGATTCGCCGTCCGCGGCCCGGGTCGCCCTCCCCGGGGCGGTCCGGGAGGCGGTGGTCGCTGTCGGTCACGGGCGTCAGCTCCTGTCGATCTCGGCACGCAACGCAGCCAATGCCGCGTCGATGCCCGCTGCCCCCTTACCGGAACCCTGCGCCAGATCGGCCTTGCCGCCCCCACGGCCGTTCACCGGCGCCGCGAACTGTTTGACCAGTTCGTTGGCGCGCAGCCCCAGATCCTGGGCGGCCGGGTTGACGGCCACCACGAAGGGCACGGTGTCGTTCTCGCCTTCGGCGATCAGCGCGACGACGGCCGGATCACCGCCGAGCTTGCCGCGGATGTCACCGACGAGCGTGCGCAGGTCGCCCGCCGACATGCCGCCGGCCATCCGCTGCGCCACCAGTCGGACCTTACCGACAACCTCCGCCCCCGCGACAGCGTTGACGGCCGCCGCGCGGGCGTTGGCCAGCCGCATCCGGTCGAGTTCCTTCTCCGCCGCCCGCAGCCGCTCGACGAGTCCGGCGACTCTGGCCGGGACCTCCTCGGACGGCACCTTAAGCGACGAGGCCAGCCCGGCCATCAGCGCGCGTTCCTTGGCGAGGTGGCGGAACGAGTCGAGGCCGACGTAGGCCTCGACGCGGCGCACACCGGAACCGACCGACGATTCGCCGAGGATCGTCACCGGTCCGATCTGGGCGGAACTGCGCACGTGGGTGCCGCCGCACAACTCGAGCGAGAAGGGGCCGCCGATCTCGACGACCCGGACCTCGTCGGGATAGGCCTCGCCGAACAGCGCCATCGCGCCCATCGCCTTGGCCTTCTCCAGGTTCGTGACGAAGCTGTGAACCTCGAAGTCGGCCTCGACGGCCTCGTTGGTCACCTCTTCGATCTGCGTGCGCTGGTCGTCGGTCAGCGGCCCCTGCCAGTTGAAGTCGAAGCGCAGGTAGCCCGGCCGGTTGAGCGACCCGGCCTGGACGGCGTTGGGGCCGAGGACCTGCCGCAGCGCGGCGTGCACCATGTGCGTACCGGAGTGACCCTGGGTGGCGCCGTGCCGCCAGCGCGGGTCGACGGCCGCGACCACGGTGTCGCCCTCGACGAATTCGCCGGACTCGACGGTGACCCGGTGCACCCACAGCGTCTTGGCGATCTTCTGGACGTCGGAAACGGCGGCCTTGGCCGTCCCGGACGCGCCGGTACCGGTGATGGTGCCCTCGTCGGCGATCTGGCCACCCGATTCGGCGTAGAACGGGCTGCGGTCGAGGACGAGTTCGATGCGGTGCTGGGCGGTGGCGGTGTCGTGTCCGACCACGGGCACCCGCCGGCCGTCGACGAAGACGCCGAGGATCTGCGCCTCGGTGGTCAGCTCGTCGAATCCGGTGAACTCGGTCGGGTGCGCGTCGACCAGGTCGCGGTAGGCGGTGAGGTCGGTGTGCGCCTGTTTGCGGGCGGCGGCGTCGGCCTTGGCGCGCTGCCGCTGCTCGGCCATCAACCCGCGGAAGCCCTCTTCGTCGACCGACAGTCCGGCCTCGGCGGCCATCTCGAGGGTCAGTTCCAGCGGGAAGCCGTAGGTGTCGTGCAGGGTGAACGCATCACGCCCGGACAGCACCGTGGTGCCCGATGCCTTGGTGGCACCCGCGGCCTCGTCGAACAGCCGCGACCCCGATGCCAGGGTGCGGTTGAACGCGGTCTCCTCGGCCACCGCGATGCGCTGGATGCGGTCGAAGTCGCTGACCAGTTCGGGGTAGGACGGCCCCATCGCGTCGCGGACGGTGGCCATCAGGTCGCCGACGACGGCGTCGTCGATGCCGAGCAGTTTGGCCGACCGGATCACCCGGCGCAGCAACCGGCGCAGCACGTAGCCGCGGCCGTCGTTGCCGGGGCTCACCCCGTCACCGATCAGGATGGCCGCGGTGCGACTGTGGTCGGCGATGATGCGGTAGCGGACGTCGTCGGTGTGGTTGCCCTGGCCGTACCCGCGCGGGGCGCGCGCGGCGACGGCGTCGATCACCGGGCGCAGCAGATCGGTCTCGTAGACGTTGTCCACACCCTGCAGCAGACAGGCCACCCGCTCGATGCCCATCCCGGTGTCGATGTTCTTACGCGGCAGCGGACCGAGGATCTCGAAGTCCGACTTCGAGGTGCCCTCGCCGCGCTCGTTCTGCATGAACACGAGGTTCCAGATCTCGATGTAGCGGTCCTCGTTGGCCTCGGGGCCGCCCTCGACGCCGTATTCGGGGCCGCGGTCGACGTAGATCTCCGAGGACGGGCCGCACGGCCCGGGGATGCCCATGGACCAGTAGTTGTCGGCCATCCCCCGGCGCTGGATGCGCTCCAGCGGCAGCCCGGCCACCTCCTGCCAGAGCTGGATCGCCTCGTCGTCGTCGAGATAGACGGTGGCCCAGAGCTTTTCGGGGTCGAATCCGTAGCCGCCCTGTTCGACCGGGTTGGTCAGCAGGGTCCACGCGAACTCGATCGCGCCCTTCTTGAAGTAGTCGCCGAACGAGAAGTTGCCCGCCATCTGGAAGAAGGTGTTGTGCCGCGTGGTGATGCCGACCTCGTCGATGTCGGGCGTGCGGATGCACTTCTGGATGCTGGTGGCGCGCTGGTACGGCGGGGTCCGCTGGCCGAGGAAGAACGGGACGAACTGCACCATGCCGGCGTTGACGAAGAGCAGGTTGGGGTCGTCGAGGATCACCGAGGCGCTCGGCACCTCGGTGTGGCCCGCTTTCACGAAGTGATCGAGGAAGCGCTTCCTGATCTCGTGTGTCTGCACGTCTGAGGCATCCTTATTGGGGTTCGGGTTAATTCGACCGATCTACAGTACCCGCCGCCGTCGTCGCGCCGTGACGTCGACAAGCGGGGCTCAGGCGCCGAGGAAGCTCAGGCGCACCGAACGGCGCGGATTGTCCCGGTTGAGATCGACGAGCACCACGCTCTGCCAGGTGCCCAGCAGCGGTGCGCCGTCCTGCACCGGCACGGTCACCGACGGCGACACGAGCGCGGGCAGCACATGGTCGGCGCCGTGTCCCGGTGACCCGTGGGCGTGCCGGTAGCGGTCGTCGCGCGGTAGCAGGCGTTCGAGCGTGTCGAGCAGGTCGTCGTCGGATCCCGACCCGGTCTCGATCAGCGCCACCCCCGCCGTGGCGTGGGGGACGAACACACTGCACAGACCGTCCCCGCGCGGTGCGCAGAACGACCGGACGGCGTCGGTCAGATCGACGATGCGCCGCCGGGAGGTGTCGACGTCGAGCAGATCGGTGTCCATGACACCAGGGTAGGAGCCGGTGTCCGCACGCCCGCGCCAAGCCATTGCCCCGCCGGATCGGGCGGAGGACAGTGAGATGAACCGGTGGCGCCACCGGGGCGCTGCCCCGTCACCCGAGGGGGTGAGCTGTGTTCGCACGCACAACCACAATCGAAGCGCGCCCGGGCGCTGTGGACGCGGGGATCGCCCACACGCGCAACGAGGTGATGCCCGTCCTGCGCGACATCGACGGCTGCGTCGGGTTGTCCCTGCTGGTCGATCGCGAATCGCACCGCTGCATCGCGACCACCGCCTGGGAGTCGGCCGAGGCGATGCACGATGCCGCGGAGCGGGTGCGACCGGTGCGCGAACGGGCCGCCGAGGTGTTCGGCGGCGCCGCGCTGGTCGAGGAGTGGGAGATCGCGGTGCTGCACCGCGAACAGCGGGCCGGCGCCGGGGCCGGGGTGCGGGCGACCTGGCTCAAGGCCCGCCCGCAGCAGTTCGACCAGGCCGTCGAGTTCTACCGCGCCGAGGTGCTGCCCTCGATCGAGGAGCTCGACGGCTTCTGCAGCGCCAGCCTGCTGCTCGACCGCTCGTCGGGGCGGGCGGTGTCGTCGGTGTCGTTCGACACCATGGCCGCGATGAACCGCAACCGCGACCGCGCCCGCTCGCTGCGCACCGCGCGGTTGCGCGACCTCGGCGCCGACCAACTCGACGTCGGCGAGTTCGAACTGGCGATCGCCAGCCTGCGCGTGCCCGAAATGGCCTGACCTGCAGACGGTTGACGCGAGCGTTTATTCGAATCGGCAGCCGGGTACCTCCGCAGCACCCACACCTCTTGGAGGAACCATGACAGTCACCGGCATTATCAGCGCAATCCTCATCGGCATCGTCGTCGGTGCACTCGCCCGTCTGTTGCTGCCGGGCAGGCAGAACATCGGCATGATCGTGACCATCCTGGTCGGCATCGTATCGGCCCTGATCGGCACGGCGATCGCCCGTGCACTCGGGCTCCCGACCGCGACCAGGGGCGTCGACTGGATCGAATTGCTCGTCCAGGTGGTCGTCGCCGTGATCGGCGTGGCGCTGGTCGCCTCGCTGATGGGGCGTCGCCGCGGTGGCGTGGTCGGCGGCCGGCGCACCGGTTTGACGCGCTGAGATCCACACCCCGAGAACCCGGCCGACACCCGTCGGCCGGGTTTTCGCGTTCCGCGGGGTGCGGTCCCCACCGCCGGTATGCGCTGACGGAACCGTCCGCTATGAGCTCCGCAACACCCGCGCGGGCTGAGCGTAGCCTTACTTACGTCCACGTTGTACTGTGCCTGCGTGACGTCGAGGCCTGTCCCGTTCGCTCGGTTCGAGCGCGACACCTTCACTGTGAGCGAAGGTGTCGAAGTTAGCTGTCGGCTCGAGTCGGGGCCGCGGTGAACTCGCTGGCGTCGGCGCTGACCGAGGCGCTGACCACCACCGACACCGATCTCGTGCTGCTCGACCGCGCGAGCGGATCCTGGCGGCGTCACCCGTGGGCCGAGGTGCATGCCCGAGCGACGAACGTCGCAGAGCGTATCGGTGACGCCGAGGCGTCCGCCGTCGGCGTGGTCGGGGAACCGACCGTTGAGTTCATCGCCGCGATCATCGGGGCGTTCCTGGCCGGCCGGGGCGTGTCGGTACTGCCTGGACCCGTCCGGGGCGCCGCCGCCGACCAGTGGGCGCACACCACACTCGCCCGGTTCGCCGGCGCGGGCGTCAGCCATGTCCTCAGCCACGGTGACCACCTCGACCAACTGCGCGCCGCCGGCGCGCCCACCACCGTCGCGGACGTGACCGACTGGGCGCGTGCGCACCGGTCGGGGCCGTTCCACGCGCCGGCGCCGGCCGGTGACGTCGCGATCCTCCAGGGCACCGCGGGCTCGACCGGCACTCCGCGGACGGTGCGGCTGTCCCCGGACGCGGTCCTGGCCAACCTCACCGGACTCAACGTCCGCACCGGCGTCCACCGGGCCGACGTGGGGTGTTCGTGGCTGCCGCTGTACCACGACATGGGGCTGAGCTTCCTGCTGTCCGGGGCGCTCGGGGGCGTCGAGGTCTGGCAGGCACCGACGTCGGCGTTCCAGGCCTCGCCGTTCCGCTGGCTGAACTGGCTCAGCGAGAGCCGCGCGAGTTTCGCCGCGGCACCCAACATGGCGTTCGGCATGATCGGCAAGTACGCGCGGCGCGTCACCGACGTCGACCTGTCGCACGTCCGGTTCGCACTCAACGGCGGCGAACCGGTCGACTGCGAGCTGACGGCGCTGTTCGCCACCGAGATGGCGCGGTTCGGGTTCTCCGCCGGGGCGTTGGCACCGTCCTACGGACTGGCCGAGTCGACGTGCGCGGTCACCGTTCCGGTGCCCGGCGACGGGTTGCGTGTCGACGAGGTGACGGTGACCACCGACGCCGGCCCGTCCGTCCGCAGGCAGGCGGTCCTCGGCCACGCGATTCCCGGTATGGAGGTGCGGATCGCACCGCGCGACACCGACTTCGAGGTGTCCGGCCGCGATGTCGGCGAGATCGAGATCCGTGGCACGTCGATGATGTCGGGATACGTCGGTGACCCTTCGCGCGACCTCGGAAGCTGGTTCGCCACAGGCGATCTCGGGTACTTCGTGGACGGTGGTCTGGTGGTGTGCGGGCGGGCCAAGGAACTGATCACGGTGGCCGGACGCAACATCTTCCCCACGGAGGTGGAGCGCGTCGCCGCCCAGGTGGCGGGGGTGCGCGAAGGCGCGGTCGTCGCGGTGGGCACGGGCGAAGGGTCGATCCGGCCGGGTTTGATGATCGCCGCGGAGTTCCGGGGCCGCGACGAGGCGGGGGCGCGGACCGAGTTGATCCAGCAGGTGGCGTCGCAGTGCGGTGTGGTGCCCTCCGACGTGGTGTTCGTGAAACCGGGCTCGCTGCCGCGGACGTCGTCGGGCAAGCTGCGCCGCCTGGCGGTCAAGCAGGATCTGGAAGCCGGCTCTCGCTGATCCCGACCCTGTCGTGCAGCCGCGCCATCGGTGTCGGGGCCCACCAGTTCCACCGGCCGAGCACCCGCATGAACGCCGGGACGAGCACCATGCGCACCAGGGTCGCGTCGGCCAGCACCGCCAGGCTCAGGCCGAGGCCGAACATCCTCATGAACGACACGTTCGCGGCGATCAGCGCCGCGAAGCTGATCGACATCACCAGCGCGGCCGCGGTGACCACCCGGCCGGTGCGGGCGACCCCGAGCGCCACACTCTCGGACACGTCGGCGGGGGTGCGTCCGGACGCCAGCCAGAATTCCCGGATCCGCGACATCAGGAACACCTCGTAGTCCATCGACAGTCCGAACGCGATGCAGAACAGCAGCACCGGGACGTTGGCGACGAGTGTCCCGGTCGACGTCGTACCCAGCCCGCCGAAGTGCCCCTCCTGGAAGATCCACACCATGGCGCCGAACGCCGCACTCAGCGAGAGCACGTTGAGCGCCAGTGCTTTCAGCGGCAACACGACGCTGCCGGTCAGCAGGAACAGCAGGCAGAACGTCGACACCGCGATCAGCCCGAGCACCAGGGGCAGACGCGAGGTGATGGCCTCGACGCTGTCGGCGTTGCTCGGCGCCACACCGGCCAGTTGGACGGGCCGGCCCGCCGGTCCGGCCACCTCGTGCAGCCGCCGCAGCTGCACGGCCGAGCTGTCGGAGAACAGGGGCGCGTCGGTGGCGACGGTGAGGAATGCGCTGCCCTCGCGCACCCCGGTGGCGGCCGCCGGCGGGCCGATCCGCTCCCCGGCGGCATAGGTGCCCGACGGGGCCGACACCGAGGTCACGTCCGGCACCCGGGAGAGGTCGGCGGCGTAGCGCCCGAGTTCGGCGGCGCTGACCCCGCCGGCGTCGGGCACGACGACGGTGACCGCCGTGGCCGGGTCGCTGGCGAACTCGGTGCGCAGCTGGTCACCCACCTCGTGCGAGGACGCCGTGTCGGGGAGCACGCGGTCGTCGGGCAGGCCCCAGCGCACCCCGAGAAACGGCAGACCGAGGAGCACCAGCACCGCGATGCCGGCGAGCCCGACCGGCACCGCCCGCCGCATCACGAACGTGGTTGAGCGGTACCAGAATTGGCGCTCGACCGGTTTGGGCACCGGTTCAGGGCGCCCCAGCAGCCGACGGCCCGCCCGCCGCATGTCGAGGGCGTCGATCCGATCGCCGAGCACAGCGATGGCGGCCGGGGTCAGCACCAGCGCCGCCAGCGCCGCGAACACCACCGTCGCCACCCCGGCGTAGGCGAACGACTCGAGGAAGTACATCGGGAACAGCACCATCGTGAGCATCGGCAGCGCCACCGTCGTCGCGGAGAACACGACGGTGCGCCCGGCGGTCACCATCATGCGGACCACCGCGGCATTCCGCCCGGCGCCGGTCTGCAGCTCGTCGCGGTACCGGCTGATCATCAGCAGCGTGTAGTCGATCGCCAGCGCCAGACCCATGGCCATGCACAGGTTGAGCGCGAAGATCGAGACATCCGTGAGGAACGTGATGGCGTGCAGGACCGCAAGCGATCCGACGATCGCGATCAACCCGACCACGACCGGGACCGCGGCGGCGAGCAGTCCACCGAACACCCAGATCAACACCAGGAAGCTCAGCGGGATCGCGATCGACTCCATCAGCAGAAGATCGTGTTGGGTCTGGGTGGTGACCTGGTCGTTGACCATCGCCACCCCACCGGCGCGCACGGTGACACCGTCGCGATCGCTGCGCGCGCCTCCGATGGCGTCGACGAGTGCCTTGGCGTTGTCATTGGAGTGCTTCTGGCCGCCGGTGACGCCGGCGACGACCAGCCCCGTCCTGCCGTTGTCGCTGACCAGTTCCCGCGCGGCGGGTCCGGCCGCCGTCCAGGCGGAGGTCACGAACGCGACGTGCGGTGAGGCGCGCAGCGTGTCGACGATCTGCGTACCGACCGCGCGGGCCGCCGCGCCCGTCGCGCCCTGCGGTGTCGTGACGGTGATGAGCAGCTGCACGTCGCCGCGGTCGAACCGCTCGGCCAGCAGCGCTGCGGCGCGCGACGATTCGGCGGCGGGGTCCTCGAACCCACCGGGCGACAGTTTCCCCGTGACCGGGATCCCGAACATCGCGGCGGCCGCCGCGACCAGCAGCGTCACGGCGATGATGCGCCGGGGTGCGGCGAGGGAGACGGCGGCGATACGGGCCAGCGCGCCACGCGGGGGCACGGCGCCATCGTCTCTCATCACGGCTTCGCGTGGTGCCCTACCGCAGGTTCGGTCGCGGTTGCCACATATCCCAGGGCGATGTTCTCGGCGCGGATGCGGACGGTCAGCACCAGCGCGTTGGCGATGCTGAACACGGTCGCGGTCACCCACGCGGAGTGGATCAGCGGCAGTGCGGCCACCTCGGCGACGACCGCGGTGTAGTTCGGATGGTGCAGCCACCGGTAGGGGCCGCGCCGCACCAGCGGGGCGCCGGGGATGACGATCAGCCGCGGGTTCCAGTGTCTGCCGAGCACGGACACACACCACCAGCGGACGGCGGTGCCGGCCACCACGACGGCCACCATCGTCCAGCCCAGCCAGGGGATGAACGGCCGGTGCGCGGCCCACACCTCGACGACGCACGACACCAGCAGCAGCGTGTGCATCGCGACCATCACCGGATAGTGCCCACGCCCGAACTCCCTGCCGCCGTGGGCGAACGACCATGCCGCGTTTCGGCGGGCGACGACGAGTTCGATGAGCCGCTCGACGCCGACCGCGAGGATCACCAGGTAGTACACGGCCCGTCCCTCACCAACCCAGCAGCAGGAGCTCGAAGCTGAACCCGGGTCCCATCGCGACCATGAGACCCAGCGATCCCTCGGCCGGTCGCTCCGCGATGGTCCGGTCTAGAACGTCGAGCACCGACGCGGACGAGATGTTGCCGCGTTCGCGCATCGACTCCCAGCTGTGCCGCAGCGCGTGCATCGGCATGCCGACCGCGCCCTGGACCGCCTCGAGCACCTTCGGCCCGCCGGGATGGCAGACCCATGTCGAGATGTCGGACGACGTCAGTCCGTGGTCGGCGAGGAACCTGCCGACCTCGTCGGCCAGGTGATCCTCGGCCATCTTCGGCACGTCGCGTGACATCACCAGCCGGAACCCGCTGGAGCTGACGTTCCAGCCCATCACGTCGGCGGTGCCGGGGAACAGCCTGCTGCGCGTGGCGAGCACCCGCGGCGCCGATTCGCCGTTCGCCGTTGCCCGTTCGGATCCCGTCGCCACCACCGCGGCGGCCCCGTCCCCGAACAGGGACACCCCGATCAGCGCGGGGATCGACATGTCGTCACGCTGCAGCGTCAACGAACAGAGTTCTACCGAGAGCAGGACGGCGACGTGATCCGGGTAGCCCCTCAGGTAGTCGTGGACGCGGGCCAGCCCGGCGGCGCCGGCCACGCAGCCGAGCCCGAACAGCGGCATGCGTTTGACGTCCACGCGGAATCCGAGGCGCGGGCAGATGGTGGCGTCGATGGTCGGCACCGCCACCCCGGTGCTCGACACCACGACGATGGCGTCGACCTGATCCGGCCGGATGCCCGCCGCGTCGAGTGCCGACCCGATGGCGCGTGCACCGAGCTCGGTCGCCACCTCGACGTATGCGGTGTTGGCCTCGGTGAACCCGGACAGGGTCGGATAGCGATGCAGTGGCAGGGCGAGGTTGCGGTATTCGACTCCGCTGGTGTGGACGAAGCGGGCGAACCCGGGGTCGGCGAACGCGACGAGTTCCCGGGCCACCTCGTCCTGACTGTGTCGGTTCGAGGTGAAGGCCGTGGCCGTCCCGGCGATCCGAGGCGCGCCCCGGCGAGCGGTTCGAGGTGAATCGAGTGGTGCGAGTACTGCGGTATCTGTCATACGCGGTCAAACGGCGCTCCGCAGCGGTCGGATACCCGGAAATCCTGGTTCGTGACATTCGGGACAAAGGCGTGAACACCCGGCCGCGAAAGCGTATAACCGCAGCTAGAGGCCGATTCCTGGGAGATGTCGCCGCGGTTTCACAGACACTGCCGAATTGCCTGAATCGTCGATGGGAATGTCATGGCAGGACCCTTGTTTCGCCATTGCGCGCCGACTGGTCACAGCGACGGCAACAGTGCGTCGAGGCGGTCGTAGCCCTCGGCAATCCCCCCTTCCATCCCCGACGACAGCAGCGCGTCGCGCGCTTCGGTGTTCGGGCAGATCGACCGGCCGCGCAGCCGGCTACGCCCGTCGCCCAGGTCCTCGAACCACAGGAACTCGATGTTCACCATGTCCGGCGCGCCCTCGAATTCGAAGGTCTGGATCACCAGGTCCTCGCGGACCGTGTGGAAGACGCCGTTGAACGCGTAGTCGCCGCTGTCGTCGGAGTGGATGTAGCGGTAGCCGCCTCCGGTGCGGAAATCCCAGCGCTCGATGGACATCTCGAGTCCGCACGGGCCGAGCCACTGCCGCACCAGGTCAGGTTCGGCGTGCGCACGGAACAGCGCCGCGACGGGGGCGTCGAAGTCGCGGGTGTAGTCCATGGCCAGCGTGTCCACCGGCGCGACGAGGTCGAGGGCCTTGTTCATGGTCGTCCTTCCTGTTCACTGTCGGTCGTCTCCGCCAGCAGGGCGTCCAGCCGGCGGTAGCTGCGTTCGGCGTCGAGGCGGTACCGGTCGATCCAGCCCGTCAGCCGTTCGAGGGCGGCGGCGTCCAGATGCACCGGGCGGCGCTGCGCGTCGCGGGTGCGGGTGACCAGTCCCGCCTGCTCGAGAACCGCGATGTGCCGCGACACCGCCTGCTTGGTGATCTCGAACGGTTCGGCGAGCTCGTTGACCGTGGCAGGCCCGCGCGACAGTCGCGCGACGATGGCCCGCCGCACCGGGTCGGCCAGCGCCATGAACGCTCTATCCAGCGGGTCCTCGACCTCACCACGCGCCATTGGTCAACTATATCCTTGATCAACACAGTTGTTGATTACGACGTTAGGGCGGTGCCGCACCGGTGTCAAGGGTCCGCGTCAGCGCCGCTTGCGGATGATGGCGCGAAGCCGCTCGAGGCGTCCGCCGATCTCGCGTTCGGCACCTCGCCCGGTCGGCCGGTAGTAGTCGACGCCGACCAGCTCGTCGGGCGGATACTGTTGCGTCACAACGCCGTCGGGATGGTCGTGGGAATAGACGTAGCCGACGGCGTTGCCCAGCCTGGCCGCTCCGGAATAGTGACCGTCGCGCAGGTGGGCGGGCACCTGACCGGCTTTGCCGTTGCGGACGTCGCTCATCGCCGCCCCCAGCGCCGTGGTGACGGCGTTGGACTTCGGGGCGGTGGCGAGGTGCACGGTGGCGTGCGCCAACGTCAACTGCGCCTCGGGCATCCCGATCAGCTGCACCGTCTGCGCCGCCGCGACGGCGGTGGGCAGCGCGGTCGGATCGGCCATGCCGATGTCCTCGCTGGCGAGGATCATCAACCGGCGCGCGATGAAGCGGGGGTCCTCCCCCGCCACCAGCATGCGGGCCAGGTAGTGCAGCGCCGCGTCGACGTCGGAGCCGCGGACGGACTTGATGAACGCACTGACGACGTCGTAGTGCTGGTCGCCGTCGCGGTCGTAGCGCACGGCGGCCTTGTCCAGGGACTGCTCGACGATGTCGACCGTCACGCGACCGTCGGTGGCCGCGGCGGACTCGGCGGCGACCTCCAGCGCCGTCAGCGCCCGGCGGGCGTCGCCTGCCGACAACTGCACGATCATGTCGACCGCGTCGTCGCTGACCTCGATGTTGCCGCCGAGCCCGCGGGGATCGGCGACCGCCCGCCGGACCACCTCGGCGATGTTGTCCGGGGTCAGCGGCTGCAGCTGCAGGATCAGCGACCGCGAGAGCAGCGGCGCGACCACGGAGAACGACGGGTTCTCGGTGGTCGCCGCCACCAGCAGCACGATGCGGTTCTCCACCGCCGCCAGCAGCGCATCCTGCTGGGTCTTGGAGAACCGGTGCACCTCGTCGATGAACAGGACGGTCTGGTGTCCGCCGAGGATGCCTCGGCGAGCGTCTTCGATGACGGCGCGCACCTCTTTGACGCCGGCCGACAGCGCGGACAGCGCCTCGAAGCGGCGTCCGGTCGCATGCGAGATCAGCGAGGCCAGCGTGGTCTTCCCGGTGCCGGGCGGACCGTAGAGGATCACCGAGGCCGCACCCGAGCCCTCGACCAGCCGGCGCAGCGGCGAATTGGGTTTCAGCAGGTGCTGCTGGCCGACCACCTCGTCGAGGGCGGCGGGCCGCATGCGCACCGCCAGTGGTGCGGACGCGGGTGTGCCGGGGGCCGGACCTGTCAGCGGGACGGGTCCGTCACCCGGCAGATCGAACAGCGAGTCGGACACGTCTCGTGCTTACCACGTCACCGTGACGCGGGCGCCGTCACGAAATCGATGAGCTCCTCGACGCGGCCGATCAGCTCGGGTTCCAGGTCCGTCCAGTCGCGCACGCTGCCGCGGATGCGCTGCCACGCGTGCGCGATGTCGGCCTGGCCGGCGTGCGGCCAGCCCAGTGCCGCGCACACCCCGTGTTTCCAGTCCACCCCGCGCGGCACCTCCGGCCACGCCGTCATGTTCAGCCGGGCGGGTTTCACCGCCTGCCAGATGTCGATGTAGGGGTGCCCGACCACCAGCGTGTGCGCCCCGTACGGGCCACGCCGGACCGCCTCGGCGATGCGCGATTCCTTGGATCCGGCCACCAGGTGGTCGACCAGCACGCCGAGCCTGCGGCCGGGTCCCGGGCGGAAGTCCTCGACGATCGCGGCCAGATCGTCCACCCCACCGAGGTGTTCGACCACCACACCCTCGATGCGCAGATCGTCGCCCCAGACCTGTTCGACGAGTTCGGCGTCATGGCGGCCCTCGACGAAGATGCGGCTGGCGAGCGCCACCTTCGCGCGCATCCCGGTCACGGCGACCGAACCCGACGCGGTGCGCGCGGCGGGTGCCGGTGCGCGCACCGGTGCGGTGAGGATCACCGGACGCCCTTCGAGCAGAAAGCCGGGACCCAGCGGAAACGCCCGGACTCGGCCGTGGCGGTCCTCCAGTTCGACCGTGCCCTTCTCGATGCGCACCACCGCGCCGACGTACCCGGACTGCGCATCCTCGACGACCATGCCCGGTTCGACGGGATGCTCGGTGGAGCGCACGCGTTTGGGCGCATGGGGATTGCGGGCCAGCACGTCGCGGCCGTAGCGATCGGTCACCGGGTGATCCTAGGGACGCCGGCGCCGTTCCCGGCCGAACGTCTCTCCGCGTGTTGCGTGCGGGGCGCTAAGACTGCTGTTGCTGCTGTGAGGCGGTCGAGCTGGCCAGTTTGGTCGGGTCGGCGGTCACCTCGTCGATGACGTTGTGGATGAACCGCATCTTCTCCAGCACCGGCGGCGCCAGCACGAACGGGTAGAGGTCGCCCTTGCCCATCGACCGGTTCACCATGTTCAGCGCCCACGACAGCGGCAGCCACATCTCGATGATCGTGTCGAATCCGCTGGGGCCCAGAACCCGTCGGTCGAAGGTGGCCCCGGCCGGGGCGAAGCCGAACGCGGCGGCGGTGTCGAGCGTGTCGCGGATGTGGAGATAGTGGGCGAAGGTCTCGGCCCAGTCCTCGGCTGGATGCATCGTGGCATACGACGAGACGAAATTCTCCTCCCACCCGGACGGCGCGCCCTCGCTGTAGTGGCGGTCCAGCGCCTCCTGGTAGTCGAGGTCCGGATCGCCGAACAGCTCGTTGAACCGTTCGAGGTAGGTCGCCGACGGACCGACCAGCCGGTAGAAGTAATAGTGCCCGATCTCGTGGCGGAAGTGGCCGAGCAGGGTCCGGTACGGTTCGTCCATCGCGATCCGCAACTGTTCGCGGTGCACGTCGTCGCCCTCGGCGAGATCGAGCGTGATCACCCCGTTGGCGTGTCCGGTGAACACCTTCTCGTTCTCACTGGACAGCAGGTCGAATGCCAGCCCGTATTCGGGGTCCTCGTCGCGTCCGACGATCGGCAGTTTGAGTTCGTGCAACTCGGCGATGAGCCGGCGTTTGGCGCGCTCGGCGACCGCGAACGCCGCCAGCGCGGTGGTGTCCGCGTCGTTGGGCCGGGTCCGGGTCAGCGAGCATGCTTCGCACAGCAGTTGCACCGGCCCCTTCTCCACCAGCCAATTGCACTCCGCGAGATGCATGTTCGCGCACAACTGATACTGCCGTTCCGAGACCGCACCGGCGTGAGCGCTCTCCTTCGGCGGCGCGATCACCAGCAGCGCCATGTCGTCGAGCGAGAAACCAAGCGCGCTACCGCAATTCAGGCACAAGGAGTTCTCGAACGCCAGCCGTTGCCCGCAGACGGGGCAGTTGAAGTCACGCATGCAGCACTTCCCCCTCCAGCGGTGCCACGTCGACCGACACCTCGATCGCGCTGCTCTCCGAGTCGGTGTAGATGATTCCGCGCAGCGGCGGGACGTCGGCGTAATCCCGGCCGATGCCCACCACGATGTAGCGTTCGTCCTCCATCTGGTCGTTGGTGGGATCCAGCCCGAGCCATTGGTTCTGCGGTGTCCACACCGAGGCCCAGGCATGCGTCGCGTCGATGCCTACCATGCGTTCCTTTCCGGGAGGGGGGTCGGTCGCCAGGTACCCCGACACGTAGCTGGCGGCCAGACCGTTCGCGCGCAGGCAGGCGATCGCCAGCCGGGCGAAGTCCTGACATACCCCTTCCCGTGCCGCCAAAACCTCGCTGACCTTGGTCGACACCGTCGTGGACCCCGAGCGGTAGGTGAAATCGCGGTGGATCCGCGAACCCAGGTCGCGCAGCACCTCGATCAGCGGCCGGCCCGGCGTGAAACTCGTTGCGGCGTAATCGCGTACGGCCTCGGTGATCTCCGGCGGCTGCAGGTCGAGAGCGAACTCGGTGGCCAGTGCGCCGTCCGCGCCCACCGGGCGGGCGAGCTCCCAGGGGGCCCTGGCCGATCCACCGGCATACAGCGTGGCGGGCGGTGGATCGACCTCGACCACCGATCGGCTGGTGATGCTGAGCGTGTCGTGGCGTTCGGTGACGTGGAAATACGAGCTGAGGTTGTCGTACCCGTCACGGCTCGTCGAGCTGTCGGCGGCGTCCGGTTCGATCAGCAGTTCGTGGGCCAGACACCGCTGCCGCGGCGACTCCCGCGGGGTGAGGAAGCCGCGTCCGTAGGAGCTGGTGACCACGTCGGAGTAGCGGTACACCGTGCGGTGGGTGACCCGGTAGGCGCGCGTCTGCGCAACGGGCGGGGGCGTGTCGGTCACGGCACCAGCCGTCGTTCGGCCGGGCCCCACAGCGGCTGCATGCCACCGGGAAGCGACAGGTGCGCCGCGGTGATGACACCGGAGAGCGCGCGCAGATCGCGATGCATCGCGTCGAGCAGGTCGGCCAGCTCGGCCCGCCGCCCGTCGGGCGTGACGGTCTCGAGGTCGGCCGGGTCGACGCGGCGCAACCGGGTGGCGAGGTCGTCGACGAGCCGCTCCGGCCGCGACGAGCCCGAGGAGCTCGGCAGCGCACGCAGCCCGTCGCGCAACCGGTCGACCTGGTAGGCCAGCGAGCGGGGATTCCCCGCGTCGAACAGCAGCAGGTCCGCCACGGCGGCCACCCTGACCGTGCCCAGCATCCGGCGCCGGTAGATGACCGAGGATTCGCAGGCCACCAGGGTCGATTCGGTGATGGTCTGCTCGGCGTCCGGGCGGCGCGCCTCGACGAGCGTGGTCCGCAGCAGGCCGGTCAGCCCGAGCCCGCGCTCGATGCGTTTGCCGATGTCCATCATCGTCCAGCCGGCGTCGCGGATCATCGACTCGGCGGCCACGCCGGACAGGGCGAGCATGCCGGCCAGGGTCGTGCTGTGCGCCGACGCCAGGTACGCGTCGCCTTCGGTTTTCGATTCCGGCGGGGCGGTCGAGGACCGCAGCACGGCCCGTTCGACGGCGGCCAGCACCTTCCAGGTGTCGTTGGACATCTGGTCGCGCACGGACCGCGCCGCCAGGCCCAGCCGCTCGACGGACTGGGCCAGCGATCCGGCGCGGTGCCGGTCGGCGGTGACGGCCCACAGTGTGGTGGGCGCGATCGCGATCATCTCGGCCTGGTCGCCGCCCACCCCGGTGTCGGTGCCGGTGAGGTCGCCGATCGCGGCGAGCAGCACCGGGACGCATTCGCTGCCGTCCATCCCCTGGCGGTAGCGGTATTCGTGGTAGCGCTCGCGGGTGACGTTCAGCAGCCGCGCGGTGTATTCGGCGCGTTCGGCGTAGCGGCCCAGCCAGAACAGGTCCGACAGCACGCGCGGGGAGCTGACCTCACGGGTCGGGCTGGCGGTGACCGGCGCGGGCGCGGCGCTGTCGATGTCGGGCGAGACGATGCGCTCGGCGGTGACCCGCGCCGGTGTCCGGACCCAGATGTCCTTGGCGGCAACGCTGTTGAGCTTGTACGCGGCGTTGCCGGGCGCCAGCAGGTAACCCAGGCCGCCGATCATCGGGGCGTAGCCACCGCGCTGCGCGACGGTGAACAGCCGCATCCCGACACCGGCCGCCGACAGGCCGCCCCTGCGGTGCACCGTCGGCGCCGAGGAGAACTGCGGCAGTTCCCGGCCGACCCACTGCCAGGGAGCGGCGTCGATCCGCGCGACCAGTTCCTCGCGCTGGCGCCGCGACAGTGCCGGTCCGACGATGGTGTCCCCACCGGTCACCGGTGTGATCAGCAGCGACGCGACGTGGCTCAGCAGATGTGAGCGTTCCAGGTCGATACCGCCCCAGTAGACGGGCGCGGTCGGCAGCAGCGGCGTCTCGCCGAGCAGTTCCTGCGCCAACTCGGGCAGGAACCGCAGCAGCCCCGGGCTCTCGAGGATGCCGCTGCCCAGGCTGTTGACGACGGTGACCGCGCCGCGGCGCAGCACCTCGACCAGGCCGACCACCCCGAGTCGCGAGTCGGCACGCAGGTCCAGCGGGTCGGCGTACTCGGCGTCGACCCGGCGCAGCACCACGTCCACCCGCTTGAGCGTGCCCAGCGAACGCATCCAGAGCTTGCCGTCGCGCACCACCAGATCGGGGCTCTCCACCAGCGGGAAGCCGAGCACGCTTGCGAGATACGCCTGGTCGAAGGCGGTTTCGGAGTGGATGCCGGGGCTGAGCACGACAACGACGGGTTCCTCGGCCGATTCCGGTGCCGCGTCGATCAGCGCCAGGCGCAGCGCCTGGGCCCACGGGGACGCGGGCCGGGGTCCGATCCGTTCGTAGAGTTCGGGGATGGCGTGGGCGACCACCCGGCGGTCGGCGAGCGCGTAGCCGGCGCCCGACGGTGCCTGGGTCCAGTCGGCGTTGACGTGGAACGCGCCGTCGGCGCCGCGGCTCACATCGCATCCGTGCAGGAAGAGCTGGCGGCGCCCGGGGATTTCGATGCCGCGGGCGGCGCGCACGTAACCCGGATGGGCGAACACCAGTTGCGGGGGCAGGACGCCGCTGGTGATGGATCGGCGGGGTCCGTAGAGATCGGTCAGCACCGCGTCGAGTAGCCGGGACCGCTGCACCAGCCCGGATTCCAGCCGGTCCCAGTCGTCGGCGTCGAGCACCAGCGGCAGCCCGTCGAGGTGCCAGGGCCCGGGGGTGCCGTTGTCGTCGCCGCCGGTGATCACCTCACCGTGCTGGTCGACGTGGATGTAGGTGATGCCGTCGTTGTCGACGAGGCTGCGCACGACCTCGCGCAACCGGTCCAATCCGCCGCGGCCGCGTTCGGCCACGCACTGCGCCAGCTCACGCCAGGCGGGCCGGATGTCGCCCGCCGCGTCGACGAACTCGTCGTACCCGCTGCCCGCGCCGCCGCGGACGTCGAACAGCGCCTGCTGGGCGCGGGCGGCGCGGTACTCGGCGAGCACGCCGTCGACGTCGGCGGCGGCGGGTTCGGGCGGACCCTCGGCGGACAGGATCATCACCGCAGCACGGTACGCACCCGGCGGTGGCCGAGGATGCCTGGCGCGCCCACCTCCGGCTCGACGGTCATCCAGTAGACCCCGCTCGGCGCGCGGGAGTGCGGCGCGGGCCGCAGCCGGATGACATGCGGATACACCTCCACCGACCGGTCGAACGTGTAGCTGGTGCGATGCCCCAGCGCCACCTCGATACCCATCCGCTGATCCCATCACAGGGTGTGCGGGCGCGCATTCTCGCCGGCGGTCAGCTCTGCCGGTGGTGGCGGCGGTCGGCCACCCTGCGGATCCACAACACGAACACACCGGCGGCCACGATCCCGACGAGGTTGATCGCGAGTTGGGCCGCCGACTGTGCGGCGACGTCCCAGTCGCCGACCGTGGCCGCCACCACGGCGAAACCCGCAGCGGGCACCGTGGTCACGGAGATGAACACCCCCACCAGCGCGGCCGATTTCGCCGAGACCAACGACAGCATGCCGGCGGCGCCGGCCAGCAGCGCGACGACCAGCGAGAGCGGGCCCACCTGGAAGATGAAATCCACCTCGTCGAGGTCTCGGGTGCTGGCCAGCTCGATCCAGCCGAGCCCTTCGCCGGCCAGTACCGCGAGCGCGGTGACCGCCATCGCGATCGGGAAGCCGATGAGCAGGGCGGCCAGTGCGCGCCGCGCCAGATGCGTCCGCCGGCGCACCAGCGAGACCGCGAGCGCGGCCAGCGGCCCGAATTCCGGTCCGACGACCATGGCGCCGACCACGGTGACCGGCGAATCGGTGACCACACCGACCGCGGCGATCAGGCACGCCAGGGTGAGGAAGGAGACGAACGTGACGTTGAGCGTGGACTCCTCGCGGGTGCGGGCGGCCAGTTCGTCCCATACGACCGCGTCGGCGGGATCTCCGTCGGCCTCGTCCTCGGCGCGGTAAGCCCGCACCGACAGGACCGTGTCCACGACGTCGAGCGTGATCGCGCCGCGGTCCTTGACCCCGAGCGCCTTGAGCCCGTCGACCACCTCGTTGGCCGACTCGCGGGCGATGTCGGCGGTGATCTCGTGGCCGCGCGGGTCGAGCGCGGCGTCGCGGTGGACGACCAGGTGCGCGACGCCGGGATTGTCGGTCAGCAGGTCGAGCACCGGCTCACGCAGGTCGGGAGGCGCGATCACCCGCAGATGCAGCACCGCCCGAGGGTAGCGTCATCGGCGTGGCCACCTGGTCCGATGTCGGCGACATCGTGCAGCGACTCCCGGAGACGGTCGAAACGTCCCCGAGGACCTGGCGGGTACGCAGGAAGCTCGTGGCGTGGGAGCGGCCGCTGCGCAGAGCCGACCGCGACGCGCTGGGCGCGGACGCACCCGACGGCGACATCCTCGGCGTGCGGGTCGCCGACGAGGGGGTGAAGTTCGCGTTGATCGCCGACTCACCGCACGTGTACTTCACGACCCCGCATTTCGACGGCTATGCGGCGGTGCTGGTCCGGCTGGCCGCCGTCGACGTCGCCGAACTCGCTGAACTGCTCACCGACTCGTGGGCCGTGCAGGCCCCCAAGACGCTGGTCAAGAACTACTTCGCCTGACCAGTCGCATGCCGAGTTCGTCGGCGGGCACCTCATGGCCGGCGGCGCAACGGATTTCGACGGTCGCCTCCTCACCGCAGCCGAGATGGGTCAACCGCAGCCGGCTGTCGTCGACGTGGCGTCTGCCCCATTCGAAGAGCGCCCACACCACCGGCATGAAATCGCGCCCGGCGTCGGTGAGCACGTACTCGTCGCGGCGGCGCTGTCCGGGCTCCTGGTAGGGCCTGCGCTCGAGTAGGCCGGCCTCGACCAGTTCGGACAGCCGGGCGGCGGCGGCCGCCTTGGTCACCCCGACCCGTCGCCAGAAGTCGTCGAAGCGGGTGGTGCCGTAGAAGGCCTCGCGCATCAGCAGCATCGCCGTCTTGGTGCCCAGCAGCGTCATCGTCTTCTCGATCGGGCACTGCCCCACCGCCGACCAGGCGTCGCGGTCGGCCAGCGGCCCTTGCAACACGGTCACGGAATCAATCCCCCATCTGAGGTGTTTTGACTATACCTAGCTGCTACACATCTAGGTACAGACAACACTACCCAGAGGGGAGCAGTCATGAGCGGATTCACCGGGCGCGACGCCGTCATCGTCGGGGCGGTCCGGACACCGATCGGCAAGGGCAAGCCGAGCGGGGCGCTGCACGAGGTCCTGCCTGCCGATCTGCTCGCCCACAGCCTGCGCGAACTGGTCACCCGCACCGGCATCGACCCGGCACTCGTGGACGACGTCATCGCCGGTGCCGTCACCCAGGTCGGCGACCAGGCCGTGAACATCGCGCGCAACGCGCTGCTGGGCGCGGGTTTCCCGGAGTCGGTTCCCGGCACGACCGTCGACCGCCAGTGCGGCAGCAGCCAGCAGGCCATCAGCTTCGCCGCCCAGGGCGTGGTCTCCGGCGCGTACGACATCGTCATCGCCGCGGGCGTCGAGTCGATGAGCCGGGTACCGATGGGATCGTCGGTGCTGCGCGGCAGCAACCCGTTCGGCGACGACTTCGCCCGGCGCTACCCCGACGGGCTTGTGCCGCAGGGCATCTCGGCGGAGCTGATCGCCGCGAAGTGGGGGCTGTCGCGGACCGCACTCGACGAGTTCTCCGCGGCCAGCCACGAGAAGGCGGCGGCCGCCACCAAAGCCGGCCTGTTCGAGGCCGAACTGGCCCCCATCGGCGGGCTGGCCACCGACGAGATCATCCGCCCCGGCACCACGGTCGAGACGCTGGCCGGGCTCAAGCCGGCGTTCTACCATCCCGCCTACGAGGAGCGGTTTCCCCAGATCGGCTGGGAGATCACCGCGGGCAACTCCTCACCGCTGTCCGACGGCAGCGCCGCGGTGCTGATCACCACCAGCGAGGTCGCGCAGCGGTTGGGCCTGCGCCCCCTGGCGCGCATCCACACCGCGACCGCCGTCGGCTCCGATCCGCTCTACATGCTCACCGGAGTGATCCCGGCGACCCAGAAGGTGCTGAGCAGAGCGGGTCTGAGCCTGTCCGACATCGACCTGTTCGAGGTCAACGAGGCCTTCGCACCGGTCGTGTTGGCCTGGGCCGCCGACGTGGCCGACGGACGGCCGGAAGCGATCCTCGCCAGGACCAACGTCAACGGCGGCGCGATCGCCATCGGCCACCCGCTGGGTGCCAGCGGTGTGCGGATCATGACGACGCTCGTCAACGCGCTCGAACAGCGCGGCGGCCGCTACGGGCTTCAGACGATGTGCGAGGCGGGCGGTATGGCCAACGCGACGATCATCGAACGGCTGTAGCGATTTCGGTGTAGTTGGTTGCGCTCAGCGCAACCAACTACACCCGATTCGCACTCAGTCGTAGATGACCGCGAGCCCTCGGCGTGCCAGGTCGGCCAATCCGTCCCGCATGGCCTGGATCTGTTCGGGCGGATGGCCCACCCAGTCGCTGATCTCGCCGATCACCTTCACGGGCTCGCGGGTGCGGTAGGAGCGGGTCGGGTTGCCGGGCAGCTTCTTGTCCGTCACGTTCGGATCGTCCTCGAGCTCGCCCTGCGGCTCCACGAGGTAAATGCGGCCCGGGCCTTCGCCTTTCGCCATTTCCGCACCCCACACCGCGGCGTCGAGCGTCTGCGTCACGTAGACGTGGTTGGAGACCCGCCCCTCCTCGAAATTCGACGGGCGCCCCGGCACCAGCAGATCACCCACCGCGAGGTCGGCCTTGGTGCCGTGCAGGTACCCGCCGGACTCGTGGACCTCGAAAGGTTTCGTCATCACAACCCCGTCCGTAGTAGCTGGAGGTGAGATTGTGCAGCAGGTCAGGGGCCTTGCCGCAAGCCCCCGGTCCCGCCATATAGTGAAGGGGGAAGCGCGATACTGACTCTGCGCTCAGGGAGTACGCCTCTCGCAACTTTGCGCCGTAGGCGCAGACTCAACGGTCCCTTCAGACGCGGATGAGTTCGAAGACCGGGATCGCCCGGTCGGTCTTGGCTTGGTAGTCGGCGAACACCGGCGCCAGTTCGATGACCTTCGGGTAGGTGGCGTCGCGCTCCTCAGGTGGCAACTCGCGGACGTCGACGTCGTAGGACTCGGTGCCCACCTCCACGTGGGCCCGCGGCAGGGCGCGCAGATTGTGCACCCACGCCGGATCCTTCGGCGCACCGGCGTAGGAGCCGACGATCAGCATCTTGCCGTCGAGGGTCAGGTACGCCAGCGGCGACAGGCGGGGCTTACCGCTCTTGGCGCCGACGGTGTGCAACAGCAGCAGCGTGCCGCCTTCGAAGGGGCCGCCGACCTTGCCGCCGTTGGCCCGGAACTCCTCGACGATCGCCTTGTTGAAGTCGTTGAGCGAGTCGACGTCAGTCACGAGCTTGTCCTTGTCCATGTCGGTCATGACTGTTCCGACTTCTTCGGCTTGGCATCTATTCCCGATTCCCGGCGCTGCTGGGCGGTGATCGGTGCGGGCGCACCGGTGAGCGGGTCGGCGCCGCCACCGGACTTCGGGAACGCGATCACCTCGCGGATCGAATCCATCCCCGCCAGTAATGCGGTGATGCGGTCCCACCCGAACGCGATACCGCCGTGCGGAGGAGCCCCGAAGGTGAAGGCATCCAACAGGAATCCGAACTTCTCCTGGGCTTCGTCGTGGTCGATGCCCATCATCGCGAACACCCGCTCCTGCACGTCACGGCGATGGATACGGATCGACCCGCCGCCGATCTCGTTGCCGTTGCACACGATGTCGTAGGCGTCGGCCAGCGCGCTGCCCGGGTCCGTGTCGAACGTCTGCTCGGACTGCGGCTGCGGCGCGGTGAACGCGTGATGCACCGCCGTCCACGATCCGGAGCCGACCGCCACGTCGCCCGACGCCGTCGCCTCCTCGGCGGACTCGAACAGCGGCCAGTCCACCACCCAGGTGAACGCCCACGCGTCGGGGTCGATCATGTCGAGGCGTTTGGCGATCTCGATGCGCGCCGCACCGAGCAGCGCCCGCGACGACTTCGGGGGTCCGGCCGCGAAGAAGATGCAGTCCCCCGGCTTCGCGCCGACGTGGGCTGCCAGGCCGTCGCGTTCGGCGTCGGTGAGGTTCTTGGCGACGGGGCCGCCCAGCGTGCCGTCGTCGCCCACCAGGACGTAGGCCAGCCCCTTCGCGCCGCGCTGCTTGGCCCACTCCTGCCAGCCATCGAGGGTGCGCCGCGGCTGCGAGGCGCCGCCGGGCATGACGACCGCACCGACGTAAGGGGCCTGGAAGACCCGGAACGTGGTGTCGGCGAAGAACTGCTTGCACTCGACGAGCTCGAGACCGAAGCGCAGATCCGGCTTGTCCGAACCGAACCGGCGCATGGCCTCGGCGTAGGTGATCCGCGGCAGCGGGGTCGGCAGGTCGTAACCGATCGTGGCCCACACCGCCCGCAGCACCTCCTCGGACACGGCGATCACGTCGTCGGCTTCGACGAAGCTCATCTCCATGTCGAGCTGGGTGAACTCCGGCTGGCGGTCGGCGCGGAAGTCCTCGTCGCGGTAGCAGCGGGCGATCTGGTAGTACCGCTCCATGCCCGCGACCATGAGCAGCTGCTTGAACAGCTGCGGGCTCTGCGGCAGCGCGTAGAACGATCCGGGCTGCAGGCGTGCGGGCACCAGGAAGTCGCGCGCACCCTCTGGGGTGGACCGCGTCATCGTCGGGGTCTCGATCTCGACGAAGTCGTGGCGAGCCAACACCTCGCGGGCGGCGGCGTTGACCTTCGACCGCAGCCGGATGGCGTTGCCCGGACCCTCGCGCCGCAGGTCGAGGTAGCGGTACTTCAGCCGGGCTTCCTCACCGGCCTCGTCGTCGAGCTGGAAGGGCAGCGGCGCGCACTCGCCGAGCACCGTGAGCGAGGTGGCGTTCACCTCGATGCCGCCGGTCGGGATCTCGGGGTTCTCGTTGCCCTCGGGGCGCACCTCGACGACGCCCTCGACGGCCACGCAGAACTCCGCGCGCAACCGGTGGGCCGCCTCGAGCACCGCCCCCTCGCGGAACACCACCTGCGACACCCCGGACGCATCGCGCAGATCGATGAAGATGACGCCACCGTGGTCGCGGCGACGCGCCACCCACCCGGCCAGCGTCACGTTCTGACCGGCGTCGGCGGGCCGCAGCGATCCGGCGGCATGACTGCGCAACACAAGAAACTCCCTGGGAATCGCCTGACGGAATGACTGCCACAGTGTAGAGGCCCGGTTTGCGCCGGTAATTTCGCGATCATGGCTGCGCGCATCGCTCTCGTGGGGCCCGGCGCGATCGGCGCCACGATGGCGGCCCTGCTCCGCGAGGCCGGCCGGCCGGTCCTGCTGTGCGGCCGCACCGCCCGCCCCGCCCTGCAGGTCCGTCCCGAGGACCGGGACCCGATCGTGGTGCCCGGTCCCGTGCACACCGATCCGGCGGTGGTCGACGGACCCGTCGACATCGTCCTGCTGGCCGTCAAAGACACCCAGAACGAGGCGGCCGCCCCGTGGCTGAGCCGGCTGTGCGACGAGCACACCGTGGTATGCGCCCTGCAGAACGGCGTCGAACAGGTCGAACGCGTGGGACGCTTCTGCCCCGGCGTGACGGTGGTGCCCGCGGCGGTGTGGGTCTCCTCGGAGACCGACCCCGAGGGGTTCGTGCGCATCCGCACCGGCGCCCGGTTGGTGCTGCCCGACACCGATGCCGCCCACAGGCTCGCCGAGGCGCTGCGCACCCCGCACCTGACGATCGACTGCGACCCCGACTTCGTCACCGCGGCATGGCACAAGCTCCTCCTCAACGCCGTCGTCGGGCTGATGGTGCTCACGGGCCGCCGATCGGGGATGTTCCGCCGCGACGACATCGCCGCGCTGGGCCGTCGCTACCTCGCCGAATGTCTGGCGGTCGCGAGGGCCGACGGGGCGTCCCTGGGCGACGACATCGTCGACGGGGTGATCGGGATGCTGGCCGCGGGCCCGCCCGACATCACCACGTCGATGCTCACCGACCGGCAGGCCGGCCGGGCCCTGGAGTGGGACATCCGCAACGGGGTGATCGCGCGCAAAGGCGCCGCCTACGGCATCCCCACCCCGGTCAGCGACATCGTGGTGCCGCTTCTGGCCGCGGCCGGCGAAGGCCCGGGTTAGCGGGTAGACACCGTCGGTTACGGTGTATGGCCATGCACGCCTGCGAGCGCGTCGACCTGTCCTTCGTCGACTCCGCGCCGTACCGTTTCGTCAGCACCGTCGACCTCGGGATCACCCCCGAGCAGGTGTTCGAGGTCCTCGCCGACGCCGAATCGTGGCCGCACTGGGCGACGGTCATCACCAAGGTGACGTGGACCGGCCCCGAACCGCGCGGCGTCGGCACCACCCGCACCGTCCACATGCGCGGCGGCATCGTGGGCGACGAAGAGTTCCTGGCCTGGGAACCGTTCCGCCACATGGCCTTCCGGTTCAACCAGGCGTCGACCGGCAGCATCGCCGCGTTCGCGGAGGACTACCGCGTGGTCGAGACCCCGGGTGGCTGCCATCTCACCTGGGTGATGGCGATGAAACCCAACGGCGTGGCGGCCCGCCTTGGCATGTCGCTCGGCCGGCCGGTGATGGGCTGGCTGTTCCAGCGTTTCCTGCACAACCTGCGCCGCTACACCGACGAGCGGTTCGGCCGCTAGTAGATCCCGCTCCAGGCCTGGCGACGCTGTGCGTCGGGATCGTCGACGGAGTCGTCGCGCATCGACCGGATCACCCGGGTGCGGCGGCGAACGGCGTCATAGCGCGGCCAGTCGTCGCGCCACGACTGGCCAGGCTCCCAGCCGCGGGTCGCGAAATCCAGCCAGGTGCGCTGCATCCGCCGCCCCACCGACGGCAGCAGGCGCCGGCCCAGCGGATGCAGCTTGCGTCCCAGATACGACGTGTAGCTGTGGTGGATGTGCACGATCTCGCTGCCGTGGGTGGCGCCGAGACCAAGCGCCCGCAGCGGCATCGCAGTGTGGTCGAAGCGGTACACGTAGGTGGGCGCGTGTGCACTGTAGGCCTCGGCGAACGCCCACGTCGGCGCGCCGAACATGACATCGGAGCCCAGCGCGACGAGGGCCTGCCGCCGCGGGTGGCCCGGGTAGGCGCGCAGGATTCGCTCCCGCGCCTGCGGCGCACACCGCCGGAACCACGATTCCGCACCCGCGGAGGTGGTCGGCAGCATCGGCGGTTTCCCCCACGCGAACATCGACGCCTCGTGACTGTTGGTGCCGACGATCAGCGGCCCGCGGTGCACGGTGCCGGCGCGGGCGGCCGCGATCGGATGCTCCGGCAGCAGGGCGACCCCGTGGGTCAGACCGTAGGCCAGCGTGGGGGTCTCGGCGACGCTCTCGAGCTGCAGGTGGCCCGCCGCACGGCGAAGGGACCGCTGCGGTGCCGTTTTCACCTGGTCGACGTCGGCGCCGAGCAGTTGGAGGAAGCGCTTGGCCCGGTGCGCACGGGTGTCGCGGTCGGCGATCAGGGGCAGCGCCGGGCTCTGGGCGATGGCCCGCGCGAACAGCCCCTCGGCGTCGGGGCAGGCCAGCAGCGCCAGCACCGAGGTCGCACCGGCCGACTCGCCGAACACCGTGACCCGGTCGGGGTCGCCGCCGAATGCGGCGATGTTCTCCCGCACCCAGCGCAGCGCGGCGAGCTGATCGCGCAGTGCGAGGTTGTCGTCGAACCCGTCGCCCAGCGCACTGAGGTCCAGTCCGCCGAACACCCCGATCCGGTAGGTGACGTTGACGACCACGACGTTGCCGTTGGCCGCCAGCCGCGAACCGTTGTAGAGCTGGAAGTGACCGGCCCCGTAGACGAACGCCCCACCGGGGATCCAGACCATCACCGGCAGGGGCCCGGTGGTGTCCGGCGACCAGACGGTCACGGTCAGGCACGCCTCGTCCCGGTTCTTGGGGTCGTCGCGGCCGCCCCCGACGAACGATCTGCCCTGCGGCGGGATCGGCCCGTGTTCGAGCGCATCGCGCACACCGCTCCACGATTCGGCGGGTTGCGGTGCGGTGAACCGCAGGTCACCCAGCGGCTGCCGGGCATACGGCACGCCCCGCCAGACACCGACGCCGCCTTCGGTGGTGCCGCGCAACCGCCCGAGCGTGGTGTGCGCGACGGTTTGAACATCGGCGACGGCGGACACACCCGAATCGTAGTGTGGGACTCTGAACACCGGCGCCGGGTCGAGCGCCTCGTCGAGTGCGGATGGAGTGTGCGATGACCTTCAACGAGGGCATGCAGATCGACACCAGCACGACTTCGAGCAGCGGCGGGGGCCGCGGGGGCGGGCGCGGCATCGCCGTCGGTGGCGGTGTCGGTGGTCTGCTGATCGTGGTCATCGCGCTGTTCCTCGGCGTCGACCCGGGCACCGTGCTGCCGCAGCAACAGCAGATCGGCACCGAAGGCGTCGAGACGCCGGGTTTCGACCTGAGCCAGTGCAAGACCGGCGCCGACGCGAACGAATTCGTGCAGTGCCGGGTGGTGGCCACCGGCAACTCCCTCGACACGGTGTGGTCGCAGCTCAAACCCGACTACACCCGGCCGCAGGTGGAGATCTTCCGCGGGAGCGTGAACACCGGGTGCGGGCCGGCCACCAGCGAAGTGGGCCCGTTCTACTGCCCCGCCGATCAGACCGCGTACTTCGACACCGACTTCTTCGACGTCCTGAGGGATCAATTCGGTTCCAGCGGAGGGCCGTTCGCGCAGGAGTACGTGGTGGCCCACGAGTTCGGCCACCATGTGCAGGACCTGCAGGGCACACTGGCCCGGGCGCAACAGGATCCGGAGGGCGCGACCGGCGGCGGCGTCCGCACCGAACTGCAGGCCGACTGCTACGCGGGTGTGTGGGCGCACTACGCCGCGGTCACGAAACAGGAGAGCACCGGGGTGCCGTTCCTCGAACCGTTGACGGACAAGGACATCGCCGACGCGCTGTCGGCCGCGTCGGCGGTCGGCGACGACCGGATCCAGGAGGCCGCCACCGGCCGGGTCAACCCGGAGTCGTGGACGCACGGTTCGTCCGAGCAGCGGCAGAAGTGGTTCACGGTCGGCTATCAGACCGGCGATCCGACGAAGTGCGACACGTTCGCCACCGACGACCTTGGTTAGGCAACCGACGGCGGTCGATGCGGTCGCCGAACGCTACTTGGACACACTCGCCGAACTCGACCCCTGTGCGGCAACCGAACTCGGCATCTCCGGCGGTGACCGCAACTACGACGAGGACATCACCGACTACTCCCCCGACGCCGTGGCCGCGCGTGCCGAGGCCGCGCGCTCGGCGCTCAAGGAGCTCGGCGCCGTCGTCGCGGTGGACGAGACCGACGCGGTGACGGTCGCCGCGATGCGCGAACGGCTCGGGGTGCAGATCGAGATCCACGACGCCGGCCTCGACATCGGCGAGCTCAACGTGATCGCCTCGCCGCTGCAGACCATGCGCGACGTGTTCGACCTGATGGCCACCGACACCGTCGACGACTGGGCGGTGATCGACCGGCGCCTGTCGACGCTGCCGGACCGGGTGCCCGGCTACGCCGAGGCGCTGCGGACCACGGTGGCCGAGGGTCGTCCACCGGCGATCCGTCAGGTGCAGCGCGGTATCGAGCAGGCCGGGCAGATCGCCGAGCTGTTCGTCGACATGGTCGCCGGCGCCGTACCCGACGTTCCGGCGCTGCAAGCCGACCTCGACCGGCACGCGGCGGCCGCGGCGGCGGCCTACCACGAGCTCGGCCGCGTTCTGGGCGAGGACATCGCGCCGCGTGCCCGCGAGCGCGACGCCTTCGGCCGCGACGCGTACCGCCTGATGTCTCGATCCTTCCTCGGCACCGCCGTCGACCTCGACGAGACCTATGAGTGGGGCCTCGAACACCTCAACGCCATTGTGTCCGAACAGGAGACCGTCGCCGAGCGGCTGTATCCCGGCGCGGGGGTGGCGGAGACGATCCGGCGCCTCGACGGCGAACCGCGGTATCAGGTCCACGGCACGGACGCGCTGCAGGCGTGGATGCAGGACCTCTCCGACCGAGTGGTGGACGCACTGGCGGACACCCATTTCGACATCGCGCCCGCACTGCGCACTCTGGAATGCCGGATCGCCCCGACACACACCGGCGGGATCTATTACACGGGCCCCTCGGAGGATCTGACCCGGCCCGGCCGGATGTGGTGGTCGGTGCCGTCCGGCAAGGACACGTTCCACACGTGGCAGGAGACGACGACGGTGTTCCACGAGGGGGTGCCCGGCCATCATCTGCAGATCGGGCGCGCCGTCGTGCTCGCCGACCGGCTGAACCGGTGGCGACGGCTGGGGTGCTGGGTGTCCGGGCACGGCGAGGGTTGGGCGCTCTACGCCGAGCGGTTGATGGCCGAACTGGGCTGGCTCGACGACGACGGCGCCCGGATGGGCATGCTCGACGCGCAGGGCTTCCGGGCCGCGCGCGTGGCGATCGACATCGGCGTGCACTGTGAGTTGACCGCCCCTGACGGCGGCACGTGGAATGCCGAGCGGGCGTGGGACTTCCTCCGACAGCACTGCGCACAGTCGGAGAAGACGCTGCGCTTCGAACTCGACCGCTACCTCGGGTGGCCCGGGCAGGCGCCGTCCTACGCGGTCGGACAACGCATCTGGCAGCAGCTGCGGGAGACGATGCTGTCGCGCAGCGTGCCGCTCAAGGAGTTCCACAGCCGTGCCCTCGACCTCGGCGGGCTGCCGCTCGACGTGCTGAGGTCGGCACTGGTCGGCGAGTTGTCGTGAGCACCGGGGGCATCGAGCCGGACACCAAGGACTGGACCTGGGTGCTGTCTCGGCCGTGCCCGGAGTGCGGCTTCGACGCGTCGGCGGTGCACCACTTCGACGTCGCGGAGACGATCCGCGGTGACGCCGACGAGTGGATCCGCCGGCTCGGCGATCCCGGCGCCGCGAGCCGGACGCGCCCCGGGGTGTGGTCGGTGCTGGAATACGGCTGCCATGTGCGCGATGTGCACCGGATCTTCCACGAGCGCGTGACGCTGATGCTGACGCAACACGAACCACTGTTCCCGAACTGGGACCAGGACCGCGCCGCGATCGACGGCGACTACGCGGCGCAGTCGCCGCCAGTGGTGGCCGGTGAGCTCTTCGATGCCGCCGTCACCGTCGCCGACACCTACGACTCGGTGCCCGACGACGCGTGGATGCGGAGCGGATTGCGCAGTAACGGCAGCGAATTCACCGTGGCGTCGATCGCGCTGTATCACCTGCACGACATCGTCCACCACGCCTGGGACGTCGACGAGCATTGACCACGTTGAACACATTTCGCTAATGTGTTCAAATGCGCCCCGACGATCGCCCGGTCTCCCCGGCGCTGCTCACCGCCACCACAGCCACCCTGCGGCGCCTCGGACCGCGTCAGTTCAGCCTGACCGCCGTCGCCGAGGAAGCGGGCGTATCTCGCGGCACCGTCCACAACGCGCTCGGGAGTCGCGACAACGCGATCCGCACCGCGCTCGACCATCTCGCCTCGGTGTTCATCGAGACCATGTCGGCAGAGGTGGACCGGCAACCGACGCTGGCCGAGCAGGTGGCGGCCGCGGCGGTGCTGGTGTGCGCACACCGTCAGCGCTCGGAGTCGGTGGCTCCGCGGGGTATCAACGAGAGCATCCTCGTGCTGCTGTTGCGCAACATCGGTGACGACCTGATGCGGCGGTCGCTCGAACTGTGGCAGCCCTTGGTACGCGCCGCTCAGGCCCGTGGTGAGGTGCGGGCGAACGTGGACCCGCAACGAGCGAGCGAGTGGATCGTGCGCGTCCTGCTCAGCTTCGAACTGCTGCCGCCGGTCGGCGTGAACATCGACAGCCCCCGCGCAGTCCGGAGGTTCATCTGCGACCACATCGTCGCCGGACTGGGAGAGTCGGTATGACCACACCGGATCACGAGGTCGTCATCATCGGTGCGGGGCCCGGCGGTATTGCGTCGGCCTATCTGTTGCGGCAGAACCAGATCGACGACTTCGTCATCCTCGAGCGCAGCCATGACTTCGGCGGCACCTGGCGCGACAACCACTACCCCGGGCTGGCGGTCGACATCCCGACCCTGTGGTATCAGCTCTCGTTCTCCGCCAACCCCGACTGGTCACGGCTGTTCGCACCGGGACCCGAGATCCATGCCTACCTTCGCGACACCGCGCAGCGCCTGGGCCTGTACCCGCACCTGCGTCCACACAGCAACGTCGTCCGGCAGCAATGGGACGACCGGGCAGGACTGTGGCGGTTGACGTTGGCCACCGGGGACTGTGTGACCGGGCGCTTTCTGATCAGCTCGGTCGGTGGGTACGTCAACGCCAAACCGCGGGTGGGCATCGACGGGATCGACGACTTCGCGGGCACGATCCTGCGGCCCAACGCGTGGGACGACGGGTACGACGCCCGCGGCAAGCGGGTGGCGGTCATAGGCACGGGCTCCAGTGGCGTCCAGATCACCGCCGCCCTGTCCGGGCGGGTGGCCAATCTCGATGTGTTCCAGCGGACTCCCGCCTGGGTGCTGCCGAAGATCGACTTCGACATCCCCGCCGGTATGCGCCGGGTGCTCGCCATCCCCGGTGTGGTGCCGGCGGTCAACGTCGCAGGGCGCTACCTGATGGACGCCTTTATGGTCGCGCCGATCGTGCACCTGTTCTCCCGGCTGCCGGACCGAGTGCTCGTGCGGACGATGCCGCTCTACGACGCCTACTGCCGCGCGCTGTATCGCCTGCTGCTGCGGGCGGTGGTACACGATCCGGCCACCCGCCGTGCACTGGTGCCGCGCTACGGGATCCTCGCCAAGCGGCCCGTGATCTCCAGCAGCTTCCTGCCTGCGCTCAACCATCCCGACACCCACCTGATCACCACGCCGATCGAGCGTGTGACGGCCGCCGGTGTGCGCACCGTCGACGGGGTGGAGCACCCAGCCGACTTGCTCGTTCTGGCGACGGGCTACGAGCTCTGGACGGATCCGGAGACGTACCGTCCCGGAACCGTGTTGGGCGCCAACGGTTTCGACCTGGCTGAGTACTACCGGGCGCACGGGTTGAGCGCCTATGCCGGTACGGCGCACCCCCGGTTGCCCAACCGGTGGGAGATCGTCGGCCCCCTCGGTTTCGTCGGGTTCGCCTGGCCCGACTTCGTGGAGACCATGGCGGCCCACGCGGTGCGGATGATCTCCGAGGCCCGGCGCCGCCCGGCCCCGGTCGTCACGGTGAGCGTTGACGCCTTCAATCGGTGGAACGCGCGGATGCGGCGCGACGGCCGCGTCGCGCACCTGTACTTCACCGCCTGCAATCCCGGGCTGAGCACGTACTTCGTGAACTCCCAACGCGACACCGTCTATCACCGGCCGCAGACCATCGCCGGCTCACGGCGTTTCGCCCGCCGCTCCCCACTGTCCGACTACGAGTTCACCGCCCGTCCCGCCGCCGCCGTCGAGGAGCTCACCGCATGACCACGCACGATCTACCGCTGGCCGGACGGGTCGCTTACGTCACCGGAGCCGCCCGCGGCCAGGGCCGGTCGCACTGTGTCCGGCTGGCGCGCGCCGGGGCGGACGTCGTCGCGATCGACGCCTGCTCGCCGGTCTGCGACGCCAACGGGTACCCGCCGTCGGATCCCGCGGATCTCGCCGAGACGGTGCGACTGGTCGAGGGTGAAGGCCGAAAGATCCTGGCACAGCAGGTCGACGTCCGGGACGCGGAAGGGCAGTTGCGCGTGGTGTCCGAGGCGATCGAGCAGTTCGGCCGCCTCGACATCGTCGTCGCCAACGCGGGAGTGCTCAACTGGGGCCGCGTCTGGGAGATCACCCCGCAGCAGTGGCAGGACACCCTGGACATCAACCTCACCGGGGTGTGGAACACCCTGCGGGCGGTGGTACCGCCGATGATCGCGGCGGGCAACGGCGGCTCCATCATCACCATCAGTTCCGCGGCGGGCATCAAGGCGGTGCCGGGGTGTGGACACTATTGCGCGAGCAAGTTCGGCGTGGTGGGACTGACCAACTCGCTCGCCGTGGAACTGGGCGAGTTCGGGATCCGGGTGAACTCGGTGCATCCGTACGGCACGGATACGCCGATGGGCAACGACACGTCGATGTACCAGGTCTTCGCCGACCATCCCACCTACATCCACAGCTTCTCGCCCGGCGCGCTGCCGACCGACTCGCTGGCGGCGCCGGACCTGATCTCCGACATCGTGGTGTGGTTGGCCAGCGACGCGTCGTCGCTGGTGACGGCGGCGCAGATCCCGGCCGACAAGGGCTATCTCAAGATCTGACGTTGTCCCCAGCGGCGAACCCGACCGGCCTGCGCTGCAGTATTCGGCGCTGACGGCGGCCGCCGCGGCTGGGCACGCGTCGAAGCCGCCGCGGCTGCGCGCAAACAAGCCGTCATGGCCGAGAACTTCCGACGTACCACCGGACTTCACGACGCCGACGACCGCGACCACTGGTTCGTCGACCCCGAACGCGCCGTCGGCACCGACTGGCCGCCGAGCGCAACGAACCACCCCTGTTCTAGCGGGGCCCAGATCTACAGCCGGTTCTGCGTCGCGATCGTGTTGTCCGTGGTGCGCAACGGCCGGATCAACGCGTCCTGGCCGAACGACGCGATCAGCTCACCCTCCTCGGTGTGCACCGCGCCACGCACATACGACATGCCGGCCCCGACCTGCGTGCTCTCGTGGGTGTACAACAGCCAACCGTCCCAGCGCACCGGCTCGTGAAAGCTCACGCTGATCGTCATCGGCGCCGTCGACACCGTGAGATGCGCCTGGGCGGTCCCGATCCCCTCGTGCGCACGCATCGTCGTCGAAATACCCAGGTGCCCGGTGAAATACGCAATCAGCGCCTTGGCCAGATCGTCGCGCTGCGGGATCGGGTCGTAATGCAGCCAGGCATACAGCTCGGGGGGACCGACCTCGTCAGGGCTGTTGACGTCGACGACATCGACCAACCGCACCTGCCGGCCCACCATCGGCATCTCGGTGTGGTTGGCCTCGGCCGGCGGCACGACCGCGGGCCGGGGCAGATGATGGCGGATGACATCCCCGGACGGCACATCGGTGAACACGGTGACGGTGATGCAGCGCTTCCCGTTCTGCGACGCCGACACCACCGCGGTGGCCGTCGACCGCCCCTCGGACACCACGTCGATCTCCAGTTCGACGGGCGGCCCGACCAGCACCACCCGCGAGAACACCGCGTACGCCGAGCGCACCGACTTGTCCGGGAACCGTTTGGCCACCGCAACGATCGCCTGGGCCAGCACCTGGGTGCCCTCGACCACCTGCCGTTCGTCGGCTGCCGCGACGCCGGTCGGCGCGGTGAATCGATTCTCGCCGGCAGGCTCGGCATCGAACAGGTCGAGCAACATCTCGACCGTCCACTGCCCCTGCGCCGTTTCCTGTGCCGATTCGGCGGTCATATCCTCAGCCCCTGTCCCGTGGTCGTCCGCTGCACCCTACCGAGAAGGTATACGCCTCTGCGCAAACGGTAACGTCATTCTCACCGCGGTCGACACAGAAGGGGTCCCATGGCGAAGCCCACCGGTCAGTCGGCCGCCCTGCGCGACGACGTCCCCTCCCGCCCCGAGCGGTTCATGCGCTCCGCGCTGGCGATCCTCGGGGAGACCGGCCGCACCGACTTCACGGTGCTCGAGGTCGTGGAACGGTCGAAAACCTCGCTGCGGGCCTTCTACCAACACTTCTCCACCAAAGACGAGCTGCTACTGGCACTCATCGAACGCATCATGGCCGAGTCCACCCGGCACTGGCGCGCCGACGTCGACGCGCTGCCGGGCCCCGCAGCGTTGCGGACCCTCATCGACCGGCTCTGCTCCCCGCCCGGTTCCGACACCCAGGATCGCGTCAACCGTGGCCTGACCTCGTACAACGACCGGCTGGCCGAGTCCATGCCACGGCAGTACGCCGAGGTGCTCGCCCCGGTGCATGCACTGATCGCCGACATCATCGGCCGCGGTATCGCCGACGGCGACTTCCGCGGAGAGGTCGACGTGGCGGCGACATCGGCGCTGATCATGCAGACCGCGCTGGGGGCGATGCGGCTGCGGGTGCTGGGGGCCGAACTGTCCGGCGCACCGGTCGACGCCGGCCATATCTACGACTTCTGCGTTCGGGCTCTGCACGCCCCGGGCTGACCCCTCCCCGGCGCGCCACGGCAATGGTAATGTCATTACCGCTTGGCGCTAATGTCACTTCCAGGAGACGGATATGCCCTCTCGCGACCTGCCTTATCCGGTCTTCGACGCGGACAACCACTTCTACGAACCTCAAGAGGCGTTGACGCAGTTCCTTCCGGACCACCGCAAGGGCGTCATCGACTACATCGACGTGCGCGGTCGCACGAAAATCGTGGTGCGCAACCACATCAGCGACTACATTCCGAATCCCACCTTCGAGGTCGTCGCCCGCCCCGGCGCGCAGGAGGAGTACTTCAAGCACGGCAGCGGCGGCAAGAGCTTCCGCGAGGTGATGGGCAAGCCCATGAAGGCCATCCCCGCCTTCCGCAATCCCGAGGCGCGCCTGGAGGTGCTCGACGGCCTCGGGCTCGACTACACGATCATGTTCCCGACACTGGCCAGCCTCGTCGAGGAACGGCTCAAAGACGATCCCGACCTGATCCTCGACATCATCCACGCGCTCAACCGGTGGATGTACGAGACGTGGCAATTCAACTACGAGGACCGGATCTTCTCGACGCCGGTGATCAACCTCGGGGTGGTCGACCGCGCCCTCGAAGAACTCCAGTGGTGCCTGGAGCGCGGCGCCAAGACGGTCCTGGTGCGCCCCGCCCCGGTCCCCGGCTACCGCGGTACCCGCTCCCTCGGACTCCCTGAGTTCGACCCGTTCTGGGATGCGTGCGTCAAGGCCGGCATCCCGGTGTGCATGCACGCCTCCGACAGCGGCTACGCCCAGTACCTCAACGACTGGGAACCCGCCGACGAATTCCTGCCGTTCCGGCCCACCGCGTTCCGGATGGTCGCGATGGGCAAGCGGCCCATCGAGGACACCATGGCGGCACTGGTCTGCCACGGTGCGCTGACCCGCAACCCCGACTTGCGCATTCTGTCGATCGAGAACGGCGCCTCGTGGGTTCCGTATCTGTTCCACCAGTTCGAGGACGTCTTCAAGAAGATGCCCCAGGAGTTCCCCGAGGACCCGATCGCGGCGTTCAAGCGCGGCGTGTACGTGGCGCCCTTCTGGGAGGACGACTTCAAGGAGATGGCCGACCTGATCGGCATCGACCGGGTGATCTTCGGATCCGACTGGCCGCATCCCGAGGGCCTGGCCGATCCGATCCGCCTCGTCGACGACCTCGAAGAGCACGGCCTCGACGAGGACGGTGTGCAAAAGGTCATGGGAGGCAACCTCGTCGACCTGTTCCAGGTGCCCAACGAAGTGGTCCACCGCCCTGACGTGCCCGCCCTCGTCATCGCCTGACCGCGTACCCAACAGAAAAGAGAACCGCGTCATGACGGAGGTCACCTCCCCGGAAAGCCTGCTGTTCGCCTCGACGGCACAGGCGTTCCTCGAGAAAGAGGCGTCACTGGCGCGGGTGCGCGAACTGCACGCCAGCGGCACGTCTTTCGAGCCGCAGTGGTGGCAGCGCGCCGCCGAGCTGGGTTGGGCGAGCCTGCTGGTGCCCGAAGGACTCGGCGGCGGCAGCGTCTCCGGAAACGGGGTGGCCGACCTGGCGCTCGTCGCCGAGCAGATCGGCAAGACCGTGGCACCCGGCCCCCTGCACCCCGTGTCCACCGTGCTGGCCGGCCTCGTCGACGCCGACGAGCCCGAACGCCACGCCGACCTGATCGGATCGCTGGTCAGCGGCGAGGCGGTGGCCTCGTGGGCGGTGTACCGGCCCGGTGCGGGCTGGTCGCCGTACACCCCGGGAGTGACCGCCACCGCAGGCGGACCGGGGTTCCGGCTCGATGGCGTCGCCGACCGCGTGGAGGCCGGCGAGGAGTGTTCGGCACTGCTGGTGGTCACCGAATGCGACAGCGCATTGCGTCAGTTCGTCGTGCCGACCGACGCCCCCGGTGTGACAGTCGAACCCCAGCGTTCGCTCGACCTGACCAAACGCTATGCGCGCGTGATCTTCTCGGGCGTCGGGGTCGACGGTACCGCGGCGGTCGGCACACCGGAGCAGACCCGGGCGCTGATCGCGCGGCAGAGCCAGATCGCCCAGGTGCTGCAGTGCGCCGAGGTGGTGGGCATTCTCGCCACGGTCGTCGACATGACCGTGCGGTGGGGCTTCGACCGGCACTCGTTCGGCCGGCCGCTGGCGTCGTATCAGGCCCTCAAGCACCGGTATGCCGACCTGAAGATCGGCCTGGAGGCGTGCCGCGCCACCACCCGCGCCGCCGTCGCCGCGGTCTCCGGCCGCACCCCCGACGCCGAATACGCCGTCAGCGCCGCCAAATCGTATGTCGGCGAACATGCCTCACCGATGATCCAGGACTGTGTGCAGCTGCACGGCGGCATCGGGGTGACCTGGGAGCACGATCTGCACCTGTATCTGCGGCGGGCAGTGCTGTACCGGTCGATGTACGGCACACCCGAAGACCACAATCTGCGCATCTACGCCCTCACCGAAGAGTTGGAGTCCGCCTCATGACCGAGACCCCCACGCGCGACCAGTCGGCATCCGCCGAGGCCGCCGAGTCGGTCGAGGAGTTCGGCGCCAGGGCCAGAGCCTGGCTCGCCGACAACATGCCGCGCATCGACCCGGCCAACCCGCCGGACGCCGATCGCGGCGAGGAAGGGCCGTGGCTGCGCGCCCGCGAGTTGCAGAAGAAGCTGTACGAGGGCGGCTTCGCCGGGATCTGCTTCCCGAAGGAGTACGGCGGACTCGGCCTGCCGCTGGCGTATCAGCGGGCGTTCGACCAGGAGTCCAAGCTCTACGAACTCCCGATCATCCTCAACACGCCGACGTTCACGATCTGCGCGGCCACCATCCTCGACACCGGCAACGAAGCGCAGAAGCAGCAGCACATCGGCGGCGCCATCCGGGGTGAGGAGATCCTGGTGCAGCTGCTGTCCGAACCGAGTGGCGGATCGGACCTGGCGGGCGTGATCACCCGCGCCGACCGCCGCGGCGACAGATGGGTGATCAACGGGGCGAAAACATGGAGCACCAGCGCCTTCGCCGCCGACTACGGGCTCCTGTTGGCCCGCACCGACTGGGACGTCCCCAAGCACGAAGGCCTGACGATGTTCCTGGTGCCGCTCGACGCGCCCGGCATCACCATGCGCCGCATCAAGCAGGTCGACGGCGGCAACGAGTTCTGCGAGGAGTTCTTCGACGACCTCGAACTCGGTGACGACGCGGTGGTCGGGGAGGTCAACAAGGGCTGGGAGGTCGCCTCACGGCAGCTGTACCACGAGCGCCGCGCGGTCGGCGGCGGCTCCGAATTCGCCAGCGGCATCGGGCCGGAAGGCGTGACGGACCAACCGGTCGACTACGTCGCCCTGCTGACCGCGACCGGCCAGACCGACAGCGAACGCAACCGTGAGATGGCCGGCCGCGCACTGGTCCGGCGCAAGGTGCAGGAACAGTTGATCGACCACGTGTATCACGGTGTGCTCGACGGCAGCCTGCCCCCGGCGGCCGGGTCGATCATCCGGATCACCCACGCCGAGTCGATCCAGTTCGAGATCGACACCGCGCTCGCCATCTGCGAGAGCTCGGCAGGAGTGGACGCCGGTGACGGCCTGATCCGGTTCGGTGAGCGGTACCTCTCGCGCCAGACCGCGTCGCTGGGCGGTGGCACCACCGAGATCGCCCGCAACATCATCGGCGAACGCGTGCTGGGTTTTCCGCGCGAGTACGCGGCCGACCGCGGTGTGCCGTTCAAGGAGGTCAAGCGCAACAAGGCCTGAGGGCCTCAGAACAGGGTCGCCTGCACCGGGACCGCGGCGACGGCGGCGGCCGCCGCGAGCGGTTCGGTGCGCCGGCGCTCGCCGGTCAGCCGGTGCTTCTTCAGCAGCGGCGCCGCACGGGCGCGCAGTATCTCGCGGTAGTCCGCGGGCAGGTACGCGCCCCGGCGGTACAGCGCCCGGTACTCCCCCACGAGTTCCGGATGGGCTTCGGCCAGCCAGGACATGAACCACCCCCGGGTCGACCCACGTAGATGCAGGCCGAAAACCGTTGCGCTCCCGGCGCCTGCCGCGGCGATATCACCGAGCAGGGCGTCGAGGTGTTCCACCGAATCGGTCAACCGCGGAAGCACCGGCGCCACCATCACATGGCAGTCCAGCCCGGCGTCGCGGATGGCGGAGATCAGCGCCAGCCTGGCCTGCGGCGACGGGGTGCCGGGTTCGACGGTGCGGTGCAACTCGGGATCGCCGACGGCCAGCGACACCGCCACACTCACCCGTACGCGCTCCGCCGCGTCGGCGATCAACGGCAGATCCCGGCGCAGCAGCGTACCCTTCGTCAGGATGGAGAACGGCGTGTGCGAATCACGCAGGGCGGCAAGGACTCCCGGCATCAACGCGTAGCGGCCCTCGGCGCGCTGGTAGGGGTCGGTGTTGGTACCGAGGGCGACCGTCTCCCTGGTCCACGACGGCCGGCGCAGCTCTCGGCGCAGCACATCGACGACATTGGTCTTGACGACCACCTGCGAGTCGAAGTCGACGCCGTTGTCGAAGTCGAGGTATTCGTGGGTGGGCCTGGCGAAGCAGTACCGACAGGCATGCGAGCAACCGCGGTAGGCGTTGACCGTGTACCGGAACGGCAGCATCGCCGCGTTCGGCACCTTGTTGAGCGCCGATTTACACAGCACCTCGTGGAACGTCACGCCCTCGAACTGTGGCGTCCGCACACTGCGGACGAACCCGATCCGCTGCAGACCGGGCAGGGCACCGTCATCGACCCCGACGCTCTGACCAGCCCAACGCATGACACGATTCGAACGTAGGTTCGAGTCGATGTCAAGGGGTCGGCGCGCTGTGGTCTCGACGTGGCCGCACCCGTGCTAGCCTGAACGGAGAATGCTTTCTGCATTCGTACGTAAGTCGAAAGAAATCAAGAAATATGACACAGGGAACCGTGAAATGGTTCAACAGCGAAAAAGGCTTCGGCTTCATCGCTCCCGACGGCGGCTCTGACGACGTCTTCGTCCACTACTCGGAGATCCAGGGTGGCGGCTTCCGCACACTCGAGGAGAACCAGCGGGTCGAATTCGAGATCGGACAAGGTGCAAAGGGTCCGCAGGCTACCTCGGTGACCGCGATCTAGCAGATCTCAACGAACTGTGGGCCGCCGGATTTTTCCGGCGGCCCACAGTCGTCTTCGCAGACTATTTCATCGCTTGTTCTTGTCCGGTGCGTCCGAGAATTCCGGATTCTGCACCGGCGCACTGGATTTCTGCGCCGACGTCGGTTCGTTGACGACGGGATGCGAGAAAAGATCGCCGTTTTTCATTCGTGAAAACCCTTCAAGAGTTTCGAGAAGCCGGCCGTCGTATCGGCCGAGAACACCGCTGACGTGAGCGGCTCAACCTCCACCATACGCCCCTCTTCTCCGTCGGCGTCACCAGGGACGTAACGCGCACTGGGTGCCGCTGCCGCCATCGGACTGCGCGACCACGACCCCGTCGACGGCGATCTCGCAGTGGAAGTTCGGCGGAACCCGAAGCGCCCCGCTGGCGCTGACCAACGCCCACTGCGTCGGATCGCTCAGCGTGGTCTGGAACGTCCACGGGACGCCGGGACGCAGCAGGGTTTTCACGTTCGTCAGGTACTTCGACGAATCCGCGTCGAACTCCGCCCGGCTCGGCGGCTCGGTTGCCAGATAGTAGAGCTGCGCGTTGAGTTCGCTCTGCGCCACGACCGTGTACGTGACGGTGTGGGCGCCGACGCCCTCCGCCGGTTCGGCGTTCGCTGTCGCCGTCCCTGCCGCCGTCGCCGCCGCCACCAGAACCGATGCCACCACTGTTCGCATGTCGGCTACATCGACCGACCCGGCTACCCCGTTACACGTCTCCGTAGACCCGGCGCCCAGCAGGTTAATCAGTTCGTCACACACAGTCATTTCGCAGTAACACCGGCGTCTTAGGTTGCCGATGCGGCACCGCCACGGTGCCTACGCCCCCGCTGTCGACTCTCCGAAAGGCTCTACATGCGACTACCAGGACATTCCCGGTTCCACAGATCCGCTCTTGCCGCGGGAAGCCTGGTTGTGGTGACCAGCATGTTGCTGGCCGGCTGCGGAAGCAAGGCGACCGACACCGACGCGGCGAGCGCCGAATCCTGCGTCGACACCTCGGGGCCGAACATCAAAGTCGGCTCGCTGAACTCCCTTTCGGGCACGATGGCCATCTCGGAGGTCACCGTCCGCGATGCCATCAAACTCGCGGTCGACGAGATCAACGGCGCAGGCGGAGTGATGGGCAAGCAGATCCAGCTCATCGGCGAGGACGGCGCCTCCGAGCCGACCGTGTTCGCCGAGAAGGCCGAGAAACTCATCAGCAGTGACTGTGTCGCAGCGGTGTTCGGCGGCTGGACGTCGTCGAGTCGCAAGGCCATGCTGCCGGTCTTCGAGAGCGCCAATTCGCTGCTGTACTACCCCGTCCAGTACGAGGGCCTCGAGGCGTCCAAGAACATCTTCTACACCGGCGCCACCACCAATCAGCAGATCGTGCCCGCCCTGGACTACCTCAAGGAGAAGGGCACGAAGTCGCTCTATCTGGTGGGTAGCGACTACGTGTTCCCGCAGACCGCCAACCGCATCATCAAGGCCTACGCCGAGGCGAACGGCATCGAGATCAAGGGTGAGGACTACACCCCGCTGGGTTCCACCGACTTCTCCACGATCGTCAACAAGGTCCGCACCGCCGACGCCGACGCGGTGTTCAACACGCTCAACGGCGATTCGAACGTGGCGTTCTTCCGCGAGTACCGCAACGTCGGACTCACGCCGCAGGCCATGCCGGTGGTATCGGTGTCGATCGCCGAGGAGGAGGTCGGCGGCATCGGCGTGCAGAACGTCGCCGGTCAGCTGACGGCCTGGAACTACTACCAGACCATCGACACACCGGTGAACAAGGCCTTCGTCGACGCCTACAAGAAGGCCTACGGCGCGAACAAGCCGACCTCCGATCCGATGGAGGCCGCCTATGTCTCGGTGTACCTGTGGAAGAACACCGTCGAGAAGGCACAGTCGTTCGACGTCAAGGCGATTCAGGACAACGCGGGCGGCGTCTCGTTCGACGCACCCGAGGGCAAGGTCACCATCGACGGCGAGAACCACCACATCACCAAGACCGCCCGCATCGGTGAGATCCGCCCCGACGGGCTGATCTACACGATCTGGGAGTCCCCCGGACCGATCGAACCGGATCCGTACCTGAAGTCCTACCCGTGGGCCGCCGGACTCTCCAGCTGAGTCAACCGAACCTATGGACGTCCTGATCGGGCAGCTGGCAACGGGATTGAGCCTCGGCTCGATCCTGTTGCTGGCTGCGCTCGGGCTCTCGCTGACCTTCGGTCAGATGGGAGTCATCAACATGGCCCACGGTGAGTTCATCATGGCCGGCTGCTACACCGCCTACGTGGTGCAGCAGATCATCTCCGGCGCCGGTGCGTCGCTGCTGATCTCACTGCTGGTCGGCTTCTTCGTCGGCGGTGCGATGGGCGCGCTGCTGGAGGTGACGCTGATCCAGCGGATGTACCACCGGCCGCTCGACACCCTGCTGGTGACGTTCGGGGTGGGGCTGATCCTGCAGCAGATCGCCCGCGACATCTTCGGTGCGCCCGCGGTCAACGTGGTGGCGCCGTCCTGGCTTTCCGGTGGGGTCGAGATCCTCGGCGCCGTGGTCCCCAAGACGCGCATCTTCATCCTGGTGCTGGCCGTGGTGTGCGTGGCGGTCCTGGCGACCGTGCTGAAGACGAGCCCGATGGGCCGGCGCATCCGCGCGGTCGTGCAGAACCGAGACCTCGCGGAGACCAGCGGCATCTCGTCACGCAGAACCGACATCACCACGTTCTTCATCGGGTCCGGTCTGGCCGCGGTGGCCGGCGTGGCACTGACGCTGATCGGGTCGACGAGCCCGACCACCGGACAGAGCTTCCTGATCGACGCCTTCCTGGTGGTGGTCGTCGGCGGCCTCGGCCAGATCAAGGGCACCGTGATCGCCGCTCTGGCGCTGGGCTTCCTGAACTCGTTCATCGAGTACAACACCACCGCGTCGCTGGCCAAGGTCATCGTGTTCGTGATCATCGTGGTGTTTCTGCAGGTTCGGCCCCAGGGCCTGTTCACCGTTCGGACAAGGAGTCTCGTATGAGGACGCTTCTCGGGCGCTGGCAGACGTGGGCGGGCTTCGGGATCGCGGCCGTCCTGCTGTTCGCGGTGGCGCCCGCAGTCCTGTCGGACTTCCGGCTCGGGCTGCTGGGGAAATTCCTGTGCTTCGCGATCGTCGCGGTGGGCATCGGACTGGCCTGGGGCCGTGGCGGCATGCTGGTGCTCGGCCAGGGGGTGTTCTTCGGACTCGGCGGCTACATGATGGGTATGCATCTGAAGATCGCCGACGCGCAGTTGCGTGGCGACGACGTGCCCGACTTCATGCAGATCGCCGGTGTGCGCGAATTACCCGGCTACTGGGCGCCGTTCGCCTCACCGGCGTTCACGCTGCTGGCCATCGTGGTGATCCCGACGGGCATCGCCGCAGCGCTGGGCTTCGGCGTGTTCAAGCGCCGGGTCAAGGGCGCCTACTTCGCCATCCTGTCGCAGGCGCTGGCCGCCGCACTGGCCATTCTGCTGGTCGGCCAGACCGGGCTGGGTGGCAGCAACGGGCTGACCAACTTCCGCACGTTCTTCGGGTTCGCGCTCAACGACCCGGTCAACAAGCAGATGCTGTACTTCATCGCCGCGGCCGTGCTGCTCGTCGTCGTCGCCGTGGTGCGCCAGTTGATGCAGAGCCGGTACGGCGAACTGCTCGTGGCGGTGCGCGACGGTGAGGAACGCGTGCGCTTCCTCGGCTACGACCCCGCCAACATCAAGGTGGTGGCCTACACCGTCGCCGCGTTGTTCGCCGGCATCGCCGGCGCACTGTTCGCGCCGATCGTCGGCTTCATGGCGCCGTCGCAGGTGGGCATCCTGCCGTCCATCGCATTTCTCATCGGTGTCGCGATCGGGGGCCGCACCACCCTGCTCGGCCCGGTGCTCGGCGCCATCGGCGTCGCGTGGGCACAGACGCTGTTCTCCGAACGGTTTCCGTCGGAGTGGATCTACGCCCAGGGCCTGCTGTTCATCGTGGTCGTCGGGTTCTTCCCGGCGGGCCTCGCCGGACTGGGTGTCCTGCTCAAACGCCGCCGCGGCCGGGCACCGAAAGCACCGCCACCCGAACCGGCGAGCGACCCGGACGCCGAGAAGGTGGGGGCAGCCTCGTGACGACCACTCCCGAACTCGAGCCGGTGGCCGGCGGCAACGCCGGAATGAGCGCCGAGTACCTCGAAGTGCGCGGCCTGACCGTCGATTTCGACGGCTTCAAGGCGGTCAGCGACGTCGACCTCACCCTCTTCCAGGGTGACCTGAGGTTCCTGATCGGACCCAACGGGGCAGGCAAGACCACGGTCATCGACGCGATCACCGGCCTGGTCTCGGCGTCGGGCTCGGTCAACAAGTCCGGGGTCGAACTGCTCGGCAAGAAGGTGCACCAGATCGCCAAACTCGGTGTGGGAAGGACCTTTCAGACCGCCAGCGTCTTCGAACAGCTCACCGTGCTGCAGAACCTCGACATCGCCGCCGGTGCGCACCGGTCGGCGTGGATGCTGCTGCGCCGCAGGCACGGGGTCTCGCCGGCGATCGAGGAGGCGCTCGAGACGATCGGGCTGACCGAGATGGCCGACAAACCCGCGGGCGTCCTCGCACACGGACAGAAACAGTGGCTGGAGATCGGCATGCTGCTCGTGCAGAACGCCGACGTCCTCCTGCTCGACGAACCGGTGGCCGGGATGAGCACCGAGGAGCGCGAGGAGACCGGAAACCTGTTGCGCCGCATCGGCGCTCAGCGCACGGTTGTCGTCGTCGAACACGACATGGACTTCATGCGCGCGTTCGCCACGTCGGTGACCGTGCTGGCTCGCGGTCAGGTGATCGCCGAAGGATCGGTGGCGGAGGTCCAGGCCAACCCGAAGGTGCAGGAGGTGTACCTCGGCACCGCCGCCGCAGGTGCGGACGGTATCGCAGACGAACTCGTCGAAGAAGGGCCCTAGATGCTGCAACTGGTCGACGTCCGCACCGGTTACGGACGGTCCGAGGTGATCCACGGCGCCAGCATCGAGGTGCCGGCCGACGGGGTGGCCGCGGTGATGGGACACAACGGCGCCGGGAAGACCACGCTGCTGCGCGCTGCGGTCGGGCTGCTGAAATGCTCGGGCGGACAGGTGCTGTTCGAAGGGGAGAACATCACCAAGCTGCGGCCCAGCGCGCGCGTCGCCCGCGGGTTGGCGTACGTGCCGCAGGGACAGCAGTCGTTCGGTCAGCTGACCACCGCCGAAAACCTGCAGGTGGTTGCCGACGGCCGCAAGAACGGCAGACAGCTGATCGACGAGCAACTCGACCTGTTCCCGGCCCTCAAGGAACTGCTCACCCGGCGCGCCGGACTGCTCTCCGGCGGACAACGCCAGCAGTTGGCGATCGCCCGCGCGTTGATCACCAGCCCGAAATGCCTGATCCTCGACGAACCCACCGAAGGTATCCAGCCCTCGGTCGTCGCCGAGATCGAGGCGGCGATCACCGCGCTGACCGCGCGAGGCGACCTCGGTGTGTTGCTGGTCGAGCAACACATCGGGTTCGCGCTGGAGTCGTCGCAGCGCTACTACATCCTGGAGGCCGGCCGCATCACCTCCAGCGGCACCGGGGGTTCGGCCTCGGAGGCCGACGTGCGGGCGGCGATGGCGATCTGAGCCACTGTCGGCGGCTGCGCCGGGGAAAAGTAAGGCTACACAAAGTATTCGCAATGTGGATAGCGAACTGATTCTCTTTGCTAAGAATTTTGTTTCATCTTGCTTTTCAAGTTTTTTCGGCTGAAATATCGCCCGGCAGTTCGCCTTCCCGGCCAACTTACCGGCCGGCTTTTCTCTGGCAAGAAGGAAATTCATGTACGCAGCTATTCGCCCCCGGTTCGCGACCGGATTGGCAGTGGCAACCGCCGGCATCATCGCGGTATCACCGTTGGTGGCGGCCCCCCAGGTGACCGCTCCGTCGGCGGTGACCGCTCATACCGTGTTGACCGCGATCGACAACCCGTTCCCGCTGTGGGATGCGGTCAACCAGGAGCTCATCGCGAGTTTGCAGGAACTCGCCGCCGACTTCCTCAGCCGGCCGGCGCCGATCCTCACCCAGATCGCCCGCAACCAGGTCACCAGCGCCTCGGAGCTGGCCGCGATCGCCACCGAGTACGTCTCGGCGCTGGGCACCGCGGCATGGCAGGCCCCCGAGCGGCTCAACGCCGTCGTCGCCGACCTTCTCGCCGGCGACGTCGACGGTGCGGTGCGGGAGCTGACGGATATGGCGCGCTACCCGGTCACCCTGACCGAATGGCTTGCCGGAGAATCGTTTCCGATCCTGGTCCGGCCGATCGACCGGCTGATCGCCGTCGCAGCGGCCTCGCCCGGCGCGCTCAACATGATGGTTGACGCGGTGATGGTCGCGGCCAGCACGTTCGTCATGTCCGCGGTGGGCACCGTCGACGACGTCTGGCATGCCCTCAAGAAACAGGACTTCGACCGCGCCGTCAACGCCGTGCTCACCGGTGCGGCCATCGTCCCGGCCACCGCAGTCGGTCTTGCCGTCGCCCCGATCCAGGGCTGGATCCAGGCCAGCCGGTTCCTCGCCAGGGCCGTGGCCACCACCGAAGGACAGCACCACGACCCGGTCACGCCGACGCTGCCCAAGGCGTCATTCGTCACGCTCGACGTCCCCGCGGCCGAGGCCGCCGCGGCGGTCGAATCGGTGCGTGCCGTCGGAGAACCCGCCGTCGAAGAAGCCGTCGTCGAAGACGACGCGGTCGAGGCACCCGTCGAAGATGACGCGGTCGAGGCACCCGTCGAGGACAGTGTCGCCGAGGCGGCCGTCGAGGACAGTGTCGCCGAGGCGTCCGACGAGGACACTGTCGCCGACACGGCGGCCGACGATCTCGCCGACGATCAGGCCGACTCGAGCGCCGATGTCACCGCGCTCACCGAGGACGGCGCCGGAGGCACCGAGGCCGACGACGCGGCCGCCGGAGACACCGCCGCCGAGAGCGCGGCCGCGAACAGCGCCGGTGATTCGGACCCGGCAGAAGGCGGCGACACCGCCGAGTGGCAGTGACACGAACTCGCGCTGGCACCGCGGTGCCAGCGCGAGTTCGGGTTCGTCGCGCATACTGCGCGCATGCAAAAGGTGCACCCGTGAAGGCGGTCAGCTGTGCGCACGGCGCGCTGTCCGTGGTCGATCTACCCGACCCCCAGCCGGCGAAGGGCCAACTCCTACTCGACGTGCGGCGGTGCGGAATCTGCGGATCCGACCTGCACGCCAAGGACCACGCCGACGAACTGACCGACGTCATGACCGCGGTCGGCTACCCCGATTTCATGCGCAGCGACACTCCTGTGGTCATGGGCCACGAGTTCTGCGGTGAGGTGGCCGAACGCGGGCGAGGGGTCGGCAGACAGTTCAAGGTCGGCACCCCCGTGGTGTCATTCCCGCTGGTCCGCGCCAACGGCGCGGTGCACATGACGGGTCTGTCCCCGCTGGCGCCGGGCGGCTTCGCCGAACAGGTGCTGGCCGAGGCGTCGATGAGCTTCGTCGTCCCCAACGGCCTCGACCTCGACACCGCCGCGCTCACCGAACCGATGGCGGTCGCCCTGCATGCGGTGCGGCGCAGCGAGATCCGCAAACGCGACGTCGCGATCGTGATCGGCTGCGGACCAGTCGGCCTCGCGGTGATCTGCCATCTCAAGGCGCTCGGGGTGCACAAGATCGTCGCCAGCGACTTCTCCGCCACCCGACGGGCACTGGCGACGCGCTGCGGCGCCCACGTCGTCGTCGACCCGGCGATCGACTCGCCCTACGAGGCCGGCGGCCAACGCGGGGCGATCACCGCGGCCCCAGAGTTGTACGAACTCGGCGTCGGCTCCATGGAGAAGCTGCGGCGCGTCCCCGGCTGGCAGCACCTGTACCGCGCCGCCGAGGCGCTGGGCGCCGCGGGCCCCAAGCGGCCGATCGTCTTCGAATGCGTCGGAGTACCTGGGGTCATCGACGACATCATCGGCGCCGCCCCGCTGCAGTCCCGCGTCGTCGTGGCGGGGGTGTGCATGGGCGCCGACCGGTTGCACCCGGCGACGGCCAACGGCAAGGAGATCGACCTGCGGTTCGTGTTCGGCTACACCCCGCTGGAGTTCCGCGACACACTGCACATGCTGGCCGAGGGTGAACTCGACGCGTCGGCGCTCATCACCGGCACCGTCGGCCTCGACGGGGTCGCCGCGGCCTTCGACGTACTGGGATCGGCCGAGGCGCACGCCAAGATCCTCATCGATCCGCGCAGCACCGCCGTCGCGCCCTAGCGCACCCGCGAAAGAACCTCTGACACAACGTTTCCGCGCTCGACCTCGATCTGGTCGCCGGTGCTGAGGTCCTTGACCTTCACGTCGGCGCCACCGGGGTCGGCGATCAGCGCGATCGACGCGCCCGTGCGGTCGGCCGCCTTGAGGGCGGCCTTGAGGCTGCGATCCCCGTAGGCCACATCGGCGCGGACGCCGGCCCGGCGCAGATCGGCGGCCAGCATGGCGACGTCGACTTTCGCGTCGGGTGCGGCCGGTATGCAGTACACGTCGATCCGTGCGACCTCCCCCGCCGTCTTGCCCTCAGCCCGCAACGCCAAGAGGGTGCGGTCCACGCCGAGACCGAACCCGATCCCGGACACGTCCTGCCCACCCAGCTGGCGCATCAGACCGTCGTAGCGCCCGCCGCCGCCGATACCCGATTGCGCCCCGAGTCCGTCGTGGACGAATTCGAACGTGGTCTTGGTGTAGTAGTCCAGGCCGCGCACCATCCGCGGGTTGATCACGAACGGCACCCCGAGCGCCTGCAGATGCGCCTGCACCGTCTCGAAATGCTGTTTGGCGCTGTCGGAGAGGTGGTCGAGCATCACCGGCGCGTCGGCGGTCATCTCGCGGACGTGGGGGCGTTTGTCGTCGAGAACCCGTAGCGGGTTGATCTCCGCACGGCGCCGGGTCTCGTCGTCCAAGTCCAGCCGGAACAGGAAGTCCTGCAACAGCTCCCGGTACTGCGGACGGCACGTGTCGTCGCCCAGCGAGGTGAGCTCCAGTCGGAAACCGTCGAGGCCCAACGACCGGAAGCCCGCATCGGCCACCGCGATGACCTCGGCGTCGAGCGCCGGATCGTCCACGCCGATGGCCTCGACACCGACCTGCTGCAGTTGGCGGTAGCGCCCGGCCTGCGGCCGCTCGTACCGGAAGAACGGCCCGGAGTAGCAGAGTTTGACCGGCAGCGCGCCCCGGTCGAGGCGGTGCTGGATCACCGCGCGGATCACCCCGGCGGTGCCTTCCGGGCGCAGCGTCACCGAGCGGTCGCCGCGGTCGGCGAAGGTGTACATCTCCTTGCTCACCACATCCGTCGACTCGCCGACGCCGCGGGCGAACAGTGCGGTGTCCTCGAAGATGGGCAGTTCGACATCGCCGTAACCGGCCCGCCGCGCGGCCGTCAGCAGCGCGTCGCGGACCGCGACGAACTGCGCCGACTCGGGCGGGAGGTAGTCCGGGACGCCCTTGGGCGCCTGGAACGCGGTCTCAGTCACAGGGTGAGTCCTTCGAGGAACGGGTTGGTGCGGCGTTCAGCGCCGATCGTGGATCGCGGCCCGTGCCCGGGCAGCACCACGGTGTCGTCGTCGAGCACCAACAGTTTGGTCAGGATCGAGCCGAGCAGATCGCGTCCGCTCCCGCCGGGCAGATCGGTGCGGCCGACCGAGTTGCGGAACAGGGTGTCACCGGTGAGCGCCACCGCCGACCGGTCCCCCGCCACCCGGAAAACCACCGACCCCCGGGTGTGCCCGGGGGTGTGATCGACGGTGACCGCGATATCGCCGAGATCGAGGGTGTCGCCGTCGCGGTCGAGTTCCACCAGCTGGCGCGGCTCCCGGAACAACGTGCCGGCCACGAACCGCCCGATGCCGCCGAGCACACCGGAGCCGAAACCCTTCAGCGGATCGGTCAGCATGAACCGGTCCTCGGGGTGGATGTAGGCCGGGCAGCCGTAGGTGTCGGCCACCTTCTGCGCCGACCAGATGTGATCGATGTGCCCGTGTGTCAACAACACCGCCGCGGGTGTGAGCCGGTGCTCGTCGAGAACGCTGCGCAACGGCGCCATCGCCCGCTGACCCGGGTCGACGACGATGGCGTCCGACCCCGGGCGCTGGGCCAGCACGTAGCAGTTGCACGCCAACATGCCCGCCGGAAATCCGGTGATCAACACGTACGCCAGTTTCCCATGCCGCAGCCGGTGCCCTGTTCCAGCGGGTCGTTCACGTTCCGCACAGCAACTTTTGGCACACTCGGTGCCGACCGGACGCGGATGAGACCGCGCAGACGAGGAGGACAGCGGCGGTGCCGACCAACGAACAGCGACGCGAAGCGGCCAAGCGCAAGCTCGAACGGCAGCTCGAACGGCGGGCCCAGCAGGCCCGCAAGCGGCGGATGGCCACCATCGCCGGCTCCGTCGTCGCCGCCGTCGTCGTGATCGGTGCGGTTGTGACGATCGTGCTCATGAACCGCGACTCCTCGGACACCACCGCATCGGCGCAGACCCCCACCCCGACCACGTCGGCCGCCGCCGAGCCGGCCGCCGAGGGTCAGCTGCCGGCCTTCGCGCCGCCCGCCGGTCTCGGCGCCGACTGCCAGTACCCGGCGGCGGGCCCGGCGAGCAAGCAGGTCAATCCGCCGCGCACCGGCCAGGTGCCCACCGAACCGGCCGAGGTCAGCGTCAGCATGACCACCAACCAGGGCAACCTGGGACTGCTGCTCGACAACGCCAAGGCGCCGTGCACCGTGAACAGCTTCGCCAGTCTGGCCCAGCAGGGGTACTTCAACGAGACGCCGTGCCACCGGCTGACCACCAGCCCGACCCTGTCGGTGCTGCAGTGTGGCGACCCGACTGGCCAGGGCACCGGCGGCCCGGGCTACGAGTTCGCCAACGAGTACCCGACGAACCAGTTCCAGCCCGACGACCCCGCGCTGCAGGAAGCCGTCCTCTACCCGAGGGGCACCCTGGCGATGGCCAACGCCGGACCCAACACCAACGGCAGCCAGTTCTTCCTCGTCTACAAGGACTCCCAGCTGCCGCCGGGCTACACCGTGTTCGGCCGGATCGACGACACCGGCCTGGCCACCCTCGACAAGATCGCCCAGGCGGGCGTCGAGGGCGGCGGTCAGGACGGTGCACCGGCCGACGAGGTGCAGGTCAAGTCGATCCTGCTGGACTGATGAGCTACCCGCCCCCGCCCGGGTACCCACCCCGGTATCCGGCCGGCTACCCGGCGTCGCGCCCGACCAACGCCTGGGCCGTCGCCGCGCTGGTGTGCGCGTTCCTGTTCGCGCCGCTGGGCATCGTGTTCGGCCACGTGTCCCTGTCGCAGATCAAACGCACCGGTGAGGACGGCCGGGGCCTGGCGATCGCCGGACTGGTCATCGGCTACGTGATGACGGCGCTGACCGTCATCGTCGTGGTCTTCGGCATGCTGTTTCTGATCACGGTCGCCGACAGCCTCAACCGGGTGCGCACCGACGACGGCTCGACCCGCATGACCGCCGCACCGGGACCCGCCGACCAGCTGCCGCCGTTCGTCGCGCCGAAGAACCTCGGCGCCAACTGCCAGTACCCGAAGACCGACACCCCCGCGGCCACACCGGTCACCCCGCCGCGCAGTGGACGGGTGCCGACCGACCCGGCGCAGGTCAGTGCCAGCGTGTCGACCAACCAGGGCAACATCGGCCTTCAGTTGGACAACGGCACGTCGCCGTGCACCGTCAACAACTTCGCCAGCCTCGCCCAGCAGGGCTTCTTCGACAACACCACGTGCCACCGGTTGACCACCGCCCGCGCGATGAAGGTGCTGCAGTGCGGCGATCCGACCGGCACCGGCACCGGCGGACCGGGCTACCGCTTCCCGAACGAGTACCCCAGCAGTCAGTACCGGTTGTCCGATCCGGGGCTGCGCCGGCCGGTCGTCTACCCGAGGGGCACACTGGCGATGGCCAACACCGGCCCCGGCACCAACGGCAGCCAGTTCCTCCTGGTCTACGGCGACACGCAGCTGCCGCCGACGTACACGGTGTTCGGGAGGATCGACGACACCGGACTGGCGACGCTCGACAAGATCGCGGCGCGCGGGGTGGCCGGCGGCGGTGACGACGGCGAACCGGCCGCCGAGGTGAAGATCACCTCCGCCCGGCTGGACTGACGGTCACACCCCGCGCGGGCTCGCGGACTCGATCTCGATCGCGAGCTGCGTGGGCCGATGCCCGTTGATGGCGTTGACGTCCATGGGACACGCCGACACCACCACCACGCAGTCCATGACCGCCTCGAACACGACGGCGTCGCCCGGACGGGTCGGCGCCGGCAGCCAGGACAGGGCACCGTCGTCGGCCACCGGGATGTTCATGAAGATGTTCACAGGTTGCGGCACCTCGGTGAGGCCGAGTCCCGACAGTTCGAGTGCTCCGCGGAGGTTGTCGGCGCAGGACGGGTGTCCCTCCAGCCCGAAAGCCCGGTAGCGCTCCGCGTCGCACGCGGCGATCAACATGTCGTGGACACCGGGCGACGTGTCCTCCACGAACGCCAGGATCGGTCGGCGCCGGTTGGTGACGAAGGACTCGCCCACCCGGGGGAACAGCCGACTCGTCGCGGTGCGAGTGTGCGAGGCGCTCAGATGTTCGGCCCCGTCGTCCGCGGCGAACGCGAAGACGTCGCCGACCTGACCACCTTCCACGTCGATCACCCGCACCCGGTCACCCCGTCGCAGGGTCACCGCGCGGCCGGTCCCTGCGGGCACCACCTCGCGTCCCGTCGTGTTCGTCGGTTCCATGGCGGTCAGTCCAGGATGCGGCGGGCGACGTTCGTGGTCACCAGGTCGAGGAGTTCGTCGCCGCGGCCGGCGAGGATGGTGCGGATGGCGTACACCGTGAAGCCCTTCGCCTGCTCCGCCGAGATAGCCGGCGGAATCGTCAGTTCCTGCCGGGCCACGACGACGTCGACCAGCGCGGGACCGTCGTGGGCCAGCGCGTCGGCCACAGCCTGCTCCAGGTCCCCGGGCTGCTCGACGCGGCGCCCGAACATGCCGAGCGCCCTGGCGACCGCGGCGAAATCCGGGTTCTTCAGATCGGTGGCGTAGTTGACCACACCCGCCGCCTTCATCTCGAGCTCGACGAAGTTCAGCGACGAGTTGTTGAAGACCACCACCTTGACCGGTAAGTCGTTCTGCAACAACGTCATCAGTTCACCGAACAGCATCGCCAGCCCGCCGTCGCCGGCCAGGGCGATCACCTGCCTGCTCCGATCGGCGGTCTGCGCGCCGATCGCGTGCGGCACCGCGCACGCCATCGTCCCGTGTGTGAACGAACCGCTCAGCCGCCGTCGTCCGTTCATCGTCAGGTACCGCGCCGCCCAGATCGTCGGTGATCCGACGTCGAAGGTGAACACCGCGTCGTCGGCCGCGAGCCGGTTCACCACGCCGCCGACGTATTCCGGGCGGATCGGTGTGCGGTCGCGGTCGTTGACCGCCAACGCATCCAGGGACCGGCGGGTCCGCCGGTAGTGATCGAGCGACCGGTCCAGATGGGTCCGATCCGCTTTCGCGGCCAGCAGCGGCAGCAGCGCCTGGGCGGTGTCCTTCACGGTGCCGACCAGGCCGAGATCGAGTGGTGTGCGACGGCCCAGGTGGCTGCCGCGGATGTCGACCTGGATCACCGTCGCGTCCTCGGGATAGAACTGCGAGTACGGGAAGTCGGTGCCCAGCATCAGCAGCAGGTCGGCTTCCTTGATGGCCTTGTAGCCCGAGGCGTAGCCGAGCAGCCCGGTCATCCCGACGTCGTACGGGTTGTCGTACTCGAGGTGTTCCTTACCGCGGAAGGCGTGCACGATCGGCGAGTGCAGCGCCGCCGCCAGCCGCATCACCTCGGCGTGCGCCCCCGCGGTGCCCGCGCCGCCGAGGATCGTCACCCGCGACGCGGCGTTGAGCAGATCGGCCGCCCGCCGCAGCGACGCGTCGTCGGGCCGCATCACCGATCCGCTGGGCAGCACCGGCCGATCGGTCCACCGCCCCGTCGACACCCGGCTCTGGAACACCTCGCCGGGCACCACCACGACCGCCACCCCGGACTCCTCGATCGCGGCGCGCATGGCCATCTCGAAGATGCGGGGCGCCGATTCGGCGTTGCTCACCAGTTCGCAGTAGACACTGCACTCGCGGAACAGCTCCTGCGGATGCGTCTCCTGGAAGTATCCCGACCCGATCTCCCCGATCGGGATGTGGGCCGCGACCGCGAGCACCGGCACCCTGGTGCGCTGGGCGTCGTACAGCCCGTTGATCAGGTGCAGGTTGCCGGGTCCGCAACTGCCCGCGCAGACCGCGAGGCGACCGGTCAGCGCCGCGTCGGCGGTCGCGGCGAACGCCGCGGCCTCCTCGTGGCGCACATGCTCCCACGTGATCCCGCCGGACCGCCGGATCGCGTCGGTGAAGCCGTTGAGGCTGTCACCGGGCAGGCCGTAGACCCGGCGCACGCCGCTGGCCCGCAGTGTCGAGATGAGGTGCTGCGCAACCGTGGCCACCGGTCAGGCCGCCGACGTGACCCGGTAGACGTCGTAGACGCCCTCGACGTTGCGCACCACCCGCAGCAGATGACCCAGGTGTTTCGGGTCGCCCATCTCGAAGGTGAACCGACTGATCGCCACCCGGTCGTTGGACGTGGTGACCGACGCCGACAGGATGTTGACCTTCTCGTCGGCGAGCACCCGGGTGACGTCGGAGAGCAGCCGGTGCCGGTCGAGGGCCTCCACCTGGATCGCGACCAGGAACACCGACGACGGCGACGGCGCCCATTCCACGTCGATGATGCGTTCGGCCTGCTCCTGCAGCGACTCGGCGTTGGTGCAGTCGGTGCGGTGCACGCTGACCCCGCCGCCGCGGGTGACGAAACCCATGATCTGGTCGCCCGGCACCGGGGTGCAGCACTTGGCGAGCTTGGTCAGCACGCCCGGCGCACCGGGTACCGAGACACCGGTGTCGTCGGTACTGCGCTGACGGATCGGCATGGTGGCCGGGGTGGACCGCTCGGCGAGTTCGTCCTCGGCGGCCTCGTCGCCACCGAACTGCGCGAGCAGCCGCTGCACGACATGGCGTGCCGAGACGTGCCCCTCGCCCACCGCGGTGTAGAGCGCCGAGACGTCGGCGTAGCGCAGCTCCCGGGCCAGCGCCGCCATCGATTCGGCGTTCATCAAGCGCTGCAACGGAAGTCCGCCACGGCGCACCTCGCGGCCGATCGCGTCCTTACCGGCTTCGAGCGCCTCCTCGCGGCGTTCCTTGGCGAACCACTGCCGGATCTTGGCCTTCGCACGCGGCGACACCACGAAGCCCTGCCAGTCCCGGGACGGCCCGGCGCCCTGCGCCTTGGAGGTGAAGATCTCGACGACCTCACCGTTTTCGAGTTTGCGTTCCAGCGCCACCAGCCTGCCGTTGACCCGGGCGCCGATACAGCGGTGCCCGACCTCGGTGTGCACGGCGTAGGCGAAGTCGACCGGCGTGGAACCGGCAGGCAGTGTGATCACGTCGCCCTTGGGCGTGAACACGAAGATCTCCTGCACGGCGAGGTCGTAGCGCAGCGACTCGAGGAACTCGCCGGGATCGGCGGCCTCCCGCTGCCAGTCGAGGAGCTGACGCATCCACGCCATGTCGTCGATCTCGGCGGCGGTGTGGCCGGCCGGGGTTCCGTTGCGGCCCTTGGCTTCCTTGTAGCGCCAGTGGGCGGCGATGCCGTATTCGGCGGTGCGGTGCATGTCGCGGGTGCGGATCTGCACCTCGAGCGGTTTGCCCTCCGGCCCGACGACGGTGGTGTGCAGCGACTGGTACACCCCGTAGCGCGGTTGGGCGATGTAGTCCTTGAACCGCCCCGCCATCGGCTGCCACAGCGAGTGCACGACGCCGACCGCGGCGTAGCAGTCGCGGATCTCGTCGCACAGGATGCGCACGCCCACCAGGTCGTGGATGTCGTCGAAATCGCGACCCTTGACGATCATCTTCTGGTAGATCGACCAGTAGTGCTTCGGCCGCCCCTCGACGGTGGCGTTGATCTTGGACTTCGTCAGCGTGTTGACGATCTCGGCGCGCACCTTGGCCAGATACGTGTCGCGCGACGGCGCCCGGTCGGCGACCAGGCGCACGATCTCGTCGTACTTCTTCGGATGCAGGATCGCGAACGACAGGTCCTCGAGTTCCCACTTGACCGTCGCCATCCCCAGCCGGTGGGCAAGGGGCGCAATGACTTCCAGCGTCTCGCGGGCCTTGCGCGCCTGCTTCTCCGGCGGTAGGAAGCGCATGGTGCGCATGTTGTGCAGCCGGTCGGCGACCTTGATGACCAGCACGCGGGGATCGCGCGCCATCGCGATGATCATCTTGCGGATGGTCTCGCCCTCGGCGGCCGTGCCGAGTGCCACCTTGTCGAGTTTGGTGACGCCGTCGACGAGGTGGCCGACCTCCGCGCCGAACTCCGCGGTGAGCGCCTCGAGGGTGTAGCCGGTGTCCTCGACGGTGTCGTGCAGCAGCGCGGCGATCAGCGTGGTGGTGTCCATCCCCAGTTCGGCCAGGATGTTGGCGACCGCCAGCGGATGGGTGATGTACGGGTCTCCGGAGCGGCGCATCTGGTCGGCGTGCCGCTGCTCGGCGACCTCGTAGGCCTTCTGCAACAGGGTGAGGTCGGCCTTGGGATAGAACTCCCGGTGCACCGCCACCAGCGGTTCGAGCACCGGATTGACCGCACTGCGCTGCGCGGTCATGCGACGGGCCAGGCGCGCCCGCACCCGGCGCGACGCGCTCGACGACGTTTTCGGGACGTCGGCCTTGGCGACCTCGGGCGGCGCGGTGTCGGTGGCGGGCGGCGCCTGCACCACCTGCCCGGCGCCGGACTCGGCGTGCGTCTCGTCCGCCTTCTGAGGAGCCACCGTCACCTCCTTCGCGTCACGGGCAGCAGACTTCGAGGATATCCCTCACACGGTGTAGAGGCTGGTGACCGGCAGCGGCTGGACCACCTCGCGTCCGCGCAGGGCGGTCAGCTCCAGCACCACCGCGGCGTTGCGCACCGTGGCGCCGCCGCTGGTGAGCAGCCGGTTCGTGGCGGCGACGGTGCCGCCCGTCGCCAGCACGTCGTCGATGATCACCACCGTGCGCCCGGAGATGTCGAGGCCGTCGGCGGGGATCTCCAGCGTCGCCGAGCCGTATTCGAGGTCGTAGGTCTGCGAGTGCACCGGTGGCGGCAGTTTCCCGCCCTTGCGCACGGCCAGGACGCCCGTGCCCAGCCGCAGTGCCACCGCCGCGCCCAGCAGGAAACCCCTGGCGTCGATACCGGCCACCAGGTCGACCCCCTCGGCCGTCTCGGCGAGCGCGTCGGTGACCGCGGCCAATCCCCGGGAGTCGGCGAGCAGCGGTGTCAGATCCTTGAACTGGATGCCGGGTTCGGGGAAGTCGGGCACCTCACGCATCAGCGACGCGATGACCTCACTGACATCGGTCACTGGGACAACCTCCAACGGTCCATGTTCCAGCCGGCACCCCAGCGGGTCGGATTGCTGCTCACCGCGTACATCTTCGACGAGGTGAGCAGTGTGCGCTGCTGACGGTACAGCGGCAGGGTCGGCATGTCGGCCCACAGCATCGGGGCGCCCTCGCCGAGCAGCCGTGCGAGTTCCTTGGGGTCCGACGTCACCGCCAACCCGTCGATGATCCCGTCGATGCGCGGATTGGAGTAGCCGCTCAGGTTGTTGCCGTTGCCGGTGTGCAGGGCGTAGGCGTCCAGCGCCGACGATCCGGTGGACCCGCTGCCCGGCGCACCGCCGGTGCCGGCGAGCAGGACGTCGATCTCGTTGGCGCGCAAGGTGAGCGGACCGACCGACGGGCCCGCGGCGTCCACCACGCTGATGCCGGCCGGCGCGCACGACTTGGCGATCGCCCCCACTGTGGCGGCGAGCCGGGCGTTGGGGCTCTGGTAGCCGATCCGCACGGTCAGCGGACGGTTCTGCAGGGCATCGCGGGCGGCGTCGGGGTTGGCGACCCCGAACTGGCCGGTCTCCGGCACGGCTTCGGCCGCGCTGAACGCGTCGTCGCCCACCGGGTTGAGCCGCGCGTTGGCGACCGGCACCTCGGCGTTGCGGGCGATGACGTCGCGCGGTGTGCAGAACGCCAGTGCCCGGCGGGCGGGCGGGGCGGCCAGCGGGCCGCGCGGAGCGAAGATCAGCTGTTCGATCCCCGCCGAGGCGCTGTCGGCGCGGACGTAGTCCTCGGGCATGTTGAGGATCCCGGAGGACCCGGCGGCGATGTCGACCACGTCGTAGGCGCCCTCGTTGACCCGGTCCTGGATGTCGGCGCCGCGCGGCCACACCGTGATCCGGTTCGTCACCGGCGGGGTCCCCCACCACTTGTCGTTGGCCACCAGGGTGACGGCGCCCTGGTCGGACACCGAATCCAGCTTGTAGGGGCCTGACGACGGGAACTTCTTGACGTCCTCGGATCCCATGCCGGGTTCGAGGTCCCAGGTGGTGTTCCAGGCGTCGGCGATGCGGTCGACGGTCGGCAGGTCGCCGCTCTGCAGTGCCGCGGTCACGTCGACCCCGAGCTCGTCGGCGAGGACATGGGACGGCATGAGAGCGGTCGCGCTGAACAACTGACCGAAGTCGGTGAAGCCGCGGTCCGGCCGGAACGACACCCGGGCACGCTTCTGGCCGGGTGCGCAGTCGACCGAGGCGATGTCGCTGTAGCCGCCGCGGTTGGCCGCGTCGAACCGCGGGTAGCGGCCGGACTGCGACGCCCACGCCAGCACCAGGTCGTCGCAGGTGACCGGCTTACCGTCGGAGTAGACCGCCTTGTCGTTGATCTGGTAGTCGAGCACGAGCGGTGCGCGGCCGACCACCGCGATGGTGCCGAAGTCGTGATCGCCCACGATCTGCCCCTCGGGACCGTGGTAGTTGAAACCGGTCAGCACCCGGGCGAACGCCTGCGGGCCGCCGGAGGCCGCTCCCGCGACGGTGTTGGTGTTGTAGCTGACCAGCGCACCGTCGACCGCGTAGTCGACCGACTCCGCCGCGCCACTGCCGCAGGCCGACAGCACGGACGCCGTCAGCGCCGCCACCGCGGCCGCTGCCGCAGCCCGCCGCATCAGAGCACCCATCGGGCCTACCGGCCCCGGGGTGTGCGCTTACCCGTGGGGCGACCGGGCCTGCCGGTGGTGGTGGGCCGAGAGGGTTTCGCGCCCGGTGCCGGTGTGGTGCCGACGCTTCCGGTGGCCACGGCCGGGGTGGACGACGCCGACACCGTCTGCGGCTCGTCGTCTCCGTCGTCGGTGTCCGCCTCGACGGCCGCGGTGGTGGCCGCCGACCGGCCGCCGGGTTTGCGCCGGTTGAGCACCCGCCGGTTGTGGTCGCGCACGAGCTGGGTGCGTTCGCGCAGCGTCACCAGCAGCGGAGTGGCGAAGAAGATCGACGAATACGTGCCGACGATCACGCCGACCAGCTGCACGAGCGCCAGGTCCATCAGGGTGCCGACCCCCAGCAGCCACACGGCGATGACCATCAGCGCGATGATCGGCAGCACCGAGATCAGACTGGTGTTGATCGAGCGCATGAACGTCTGGTTCACCGCGAGGTTGGCCTGTTCGGCGAACGTGCGCCGGGTCGTGTGCTCGAAGCCGTGGGTGTTCTCCTCCACCTTGTCGAACACGATCACGGTGTCGTAGAGCGAGAAGCCCAGGATGGTCAGCAACCCGATCACGGTGGCCGGACTGACCTCGAAGCCGACGAGCGAGTACACACCGGCGGTGACGATGAGGTCGAAGAACAGCGTGGCCATCGCCGCGATCGCCATCCACAGCTCGTACCGCACACCGATGTAGAGCGCGGCCAGCACCAGGAACACGCCGAGCGCGATCAGCGCCTTGTCGGTGATCTGGCCGCCCCACGTCTCGGACACCGCGGAGTCGCTGATGGCCTGTTCACTGGGCTGCCCGTTCTCACCGAGGGGCTGGAAGCGGTCGAACAGCGCGGTGCGCAGTTCGGCGGCCTCCTCGTTCGACAGCGTCTCCGAACGGATCTGCACGGTGGCCGAGTCACCGCTGCCGACGGTTACCACCGATTCCGGCGCTTTGCCCAGGGTGTCGCTGAAGACGGTCTCGACCTGGGTGACCTCGGCGTTGCCGTTCGCGCCCGCCACGGGCATCGAGACCTTGGTGCCGCCTTCGAAGTCGATGCCGAAGGTGAACCCGCGGATCAGGATGCTGGCGATCGCGACCGCGACGATCACGCCGCTGACGGCGTACCACAGCTTGCGTCGCCCGATCACCTCGAACGCGCCGGTCCCCGTGTAGAGACGGACGAAGAATCCGTGTTTGGGCGCCGCCTCGGTACCCGCGGCGGTCCTCTCGGTCGTCACGGCATCGGGAGTGTGCTTTCTCGCCGCCATTGCCTAACCCCGTCCCGCGGTCGCGTGCGCGGCCGCCCGTCGTTCGCGTGCGATCTGCTGGACTGCGCCGAGGCCGTTGAACGCCGGCTTGGCCGCCCATGTCGTCTTCGACGCCAGGTAGACCACCGGCCACGTCACCAGGAACACCACGACGACGTCGAGGATCGTGGTCAGGCCCAGCGTGAACGCGAAGCCCTTGACCTGGCCGACGGCCAGGAAGTACAGCACCGCCGCGGCCAGGAACGTCACCGCGTTTCCGGACACGATCGTCTTGCGGGCCCGCGCCCAACCGCGGGGCACCGCCGACCGGAACGACCGGCCCTCGCGGATCTCGTCCTTGATGCGTTCGAAGAACACCACGAACGAGTCCGCGGTGGTGCCGATACCGATGATCAGACCGGCGATACCGGCCAGGTCGAGTGTGTAGTTGATGTAGCGGCCCAGCAGCACCAGGATCGCGAACACCATGGCGCCGGAGGCCACCAGCGACAGCGCGATCAGCACGCCCAGCATCCGGTAGTAGAGCAGCGAGTACAGCAGCACCGCCGCGAGGCCGACCGCACCGGCGATCAGACCGGCCTTCAGCGATGCCAGACCCAGCGTCGCCGACACGGTCTCGGCCTCCGAGGATTCGAACGACAGCGGCAGCGAACCGTATTTGAGGACGTTGGCGAGTTCGGTCGCCGTCTGCTGGGTGAAACGTCCGGTGATCTGGGTGCGGCCGCCCGGGATCGCCTCCTGGATCTCCGGAGCGCTGACCACACGGGAGTCCAGAGTGAACGCGGTCTGCGTGCCGACGTTGGCGGCGGTGAAGTCGGCCCAGGTCTGGGCGGCGTCGCTCTTGAACTCCAGATCGACGATGTACTCACCGCGCTGGTTGTCCAGGCCCGAGGAGGCGTTGGCGATCTGCTCACCGTTGATGATCGACTTGTTGAGCAGGTAGACCGTCTGCCCGTCGGTCGAGCAGGTGATCAGCGGCAGGTTGGGATCGTCATTGCCGGCCAGCACGTCGTCCTCACCGCAGCGGGTGGCCTGGAACTGCAGCGCCAGCAGCTGGATCGACGGGTCGGTGCTCTGCCGCAGCTGCTTCTCGTCGGCGATGCGCTGAGCCAGGTCGGCGCGCTCGTCGGTCGCGCCGGGAGCGGGCGTCGGCGCGGGAGGCGCCGGTGCACCGGGCGGCGGGGGTGCGGGCGACGGCGCCGGGGTGGGTTCGGTCGGCGACGGGGCCGGCTGCTGCGGGTAGGGACGCGGCTGAGGCGCGGGCTCGGTGCCCGCGGGCGGCGCGGCCGGGGGCGGCGCCTGGCCTGGCTGGCCCGGCTGCGGGACCATGCCCGGCTCGGCCGGGATTCCCGGCAACCCGGGCGCCTGGCCGGGTACGGGCTGCCCCGGCTGCTGTTGACCCTGTTGGCCGCCCTGCTGGGCGGCCGGCTGCGCCTGCATGGCGTGGACGACCGGGCGGATGTACAGCCGTGCCGTCTGACCGAGGTTGCGCGCCTCGTTGCCGTCGTTGCCCGGGACGGTGATCACCAGGTTGTCGCCGTCGACGACGACCTCGGAACCGGAGACACCGAGCCCGTCGACGCGTGCGCTGATGATCTGCTGGGCCTGCGCCAGCGATTCCCGGGTCGGCGGGGAGCCGTCCGGGGTCCGCGCGGTCAGGGTGACGCGGGTACCGCCCTGCAGGTCGATGCCGAGCTTCGGTTCCGCCTTCTTGTCACCGGTCAGGAAGACCAGGAGGAAGGCGCCGACCAGAAGCACCAGGAAGAGCGACAGATAGCGGGCAGGATGTACCGGCGCCGAAGACGATGCCACGTTGCTTGGGTCCCCTCGGAGTTCAGTTCGTCAGCACCGCAAAGGGTACGTGCGGCTGCTGAGGGTTTCGCTGTCAGTCGTCGTGTCGTCAGTCTCGCTTGGACCGGTCGGGGTCGGAAGCCGGATCGGCGACCGGCGTGTCGAAGATCTCGGTGGGCGTCGAGTCGTCGGATTCGACGGCGTCGGTGTCCTGGATGCGGTCCCGGACGGCCAGCTTCATCCAGGTCGTGACGACGCCGGGGGCGATCTCCAGGTCCACGTAGTCGTCGGTGATCCCGGTGATGGTGCCCTGCAGCCCGGACGTGGTGTGGATGCGGTCACCGATCTGCAGTGAGTTGTGCAGGTCGATGGTGGCCTGCATGGCTTTGCGCTGACGCCGCGACGCGAAGAACATGAACGCGCCGAGAATGATGAGCAGGGGTAGGAATACGACCAAATCCATAACAGCAGGCGTCTTTCATCTCTAGGTATTCGTGGTCACGGCGCCCCTGATCCCCCCGAATACAGGCGCCTCGTAGTTGACCAGTGTGCCATTGCCCGACCCCGGGCCCGGATGCCCCGTCACCCGCAAATCTTTAGGTCAACTAACCGACCGTCGAGCAGGTGGGCGGCCGTGCCACGAAAATCGTACGAATGAAGCGGTCGGGCTACGCAATCCATGGCGCGGACCGTCTCGCACGACTGTTTCCCACCGCACTACGGGGGTGTGCCGACTAGGCTCGTGCATGCCCACAGTGCCAACGACCTATGTGATGCAGGAGTAGACGTGACCCCCCTCGATCAGAGCCGCCACCTGGCCACCGCCATCCCCGGTCCGCGGTCACAGCAGCTCATCGACCGCAAGGCGGCCGCCGTGTCGCGCGGTGTCGGCACCACGATGCCGGTGTACGCGGCACGCGCCCAGGGCGGCATCGTCGAGGACGTCGACGGCAACCGGCTGATCGACCTGGGTTCGGGTATCGCGGTCACCACGATCGGCAACGCCGCGCCCCGGGTCGTCGCGGCGGTCGGCGCGCAGGCCGAGCAGTTCACCCACACGTGTTTCATGGTCACGCCGTACGAGGGATACGTGGCGGTCGCCGAAGCCCTCAACCGGCTCACCCCCGGAGACGGCGAGAAACGCTCGGCGCTGTTCAACTCCGGGTCGGAGGCGGTCGAGAACGCGATCAAGATCGCTCGTTCCTACACCGGCAAGTCCGCCGTGGTGTCGTTCGACCACGCCTACCACGGGCGCACGAACCTGACGATGGCGCTGACCGCCAAGGTGATGCCCTACAAACACGGGTTCGGGCCGTTCGCGCCGGAGATCTACCGCGCCCCGCTGTCCTATCCGTTCCGTGATGCCGAGTTCGGCAAGGAACTGGCCACCGACGGCGAACTCGCGGCCCGGCGCGCCATCGACGTGATCGACAAGCAGGTGGGCGCGGACAACCTCGCGGCGGTGATCATCGAACCCATCCAAGGAGAGGGCGGTTTCATCGTGCCCGCCGAGGGCTTCCTGCCGGCGCTGCTCGACTGGTGCCGCCGCAACGGTGTCGTGTTCATCGCCGACGAGGTGCAGACCGGGTTCGCCCGCACCGGCCGGATGTTCGCCTGCGAGCACGAAGGCATCGAGCCGGACCTCATCGTCACCGCCAAGGGCATCGCCGACGGCATGCCGCTGTCCGCGGTCACCGGTCGCGCCGAGATCATGGACGCGCCGCACGTCTCGGGCCTGGGCGGCACCTACGGCGGCAACCCGGTCGCCTGCGCGGCGGCGCTGGCCACCATCGAGACCATCGAGTCCGAGAACATGGTGGAGCGCGCCGCGGCGATCGGGCGACTGATGAAGGACCGCCTGGGCAAGCTGCAGGCCGAGGACGACCGCATCGGCGACGTCCGCGGCCGCGGCGCGATGATCGCGGTGGAGCTGGTCAAGCCCGGGACCACCGAACCGGACGGCGCGCTGGCCAAGGCACTGGCCGCCGGCGCCCACGCCGCCGGCGTGATCGTGCTGACCTGCGGCACCTACGGCAACGTGCTGCGCTTCCTGCCGCCGCTGGCCATCAGCGACGAACTGCTCGTCGAGGGCCTCGACGTCCTGGCCCTTCTCCTTCGCGACCTCTGACAGACAAAGGAGCCCTGCGTGACAACGGTCAAGAACTTCATCAACGGCGAACTGGTCGATTCCGTCAGCGGGGCCACCATGGCGCTGGTCGACCCGAGCACCGGCGAGCAGTACGGCACCGCGCCGGTGTCGAACGAGGCCGATATCGACAACGCCTACGCCGCGGCGGCCAAGGCGTTCCAGGACTGGAAGCGCACGACGCCGGCCCAGCGGCAGAAAGCGCTGCTCGACTTCGCCGACGAGGTGGAGAAGGCCGCCGACGAGCTGGTGGCGGCCGAGGGCCGCAACACCGGCAAGCCCAACCACGTGACCGCGGCCGAGGAGATTCCGCCGATGGTCGACCAGATCCGGTTCTTCGCCGGGGCGGCGCGGGTGCTGGAGGGCAAGTCGGCCGGCGAGTACATGGAGAACCACACCTCATGGATCCGCCGGGAGCCGGTCGGTGTCGTCGGGCAGGTGGCCCCGTGGAACTACCCGATGATGATGGCGATCTGGAAGATCTGCCCGGCCATCGCGGCGGGCAACACCGTCGTCATCAAGCCCAGCGACACCACCCCCGTCACCACCGTGATGCTGGCCGAACTCGCGGCCAAGCATCTGCCGCCCGGTGTGCTCAACGTGGTGACCGGTGACCGCGTCACCGGCGCCAACCTGGTGGCGCATCCGACGCCCGAGATGGTGGCGATCACCGGATCGGTGGCGGCGGGCCGGGCGGTCGCGGTCAGCGCGGGGGGCCACCTCAAGCGCACCCACCTCGAACTCGGCGGCAAGGCGCCGGTGATCGTGTTCGACGACGCCGACATCGCGGCGGCGGCCGAGGGGATCGCCACGGCGGGCTACTTCAACGCCGGCCAGGACTGCACGGCGGCCACCCGGGTGCTCGCCCCGGCCCGGATCGCCTCCGATCTCACCGATGCGCTGGCCGAACAGGCCAAGGCCGCCACAACCACGTTCGGCAAGCCCGCTGACGACGAGGACGCGTGGGTGCCTCCGGTCAACAACGCCGATCAGCTCGACCGGGTGCTCGGCTTCTTCGAGGACGTGCCGTCGCACGCCACGGTGGCGGTCGGTGGAAACCGCCAGGGCGACAAGGGTTTCTACGTCGAGCCGACGGTGGTGGGCGGTCTGCGGCAGGACGACCGGATGATCCAGCAGGAGATCTTCGGCCCGGTGATCACCGTGCAGAGCTTCTCCGACGAGCAGGAGGCGATCGCGTGGGCCAACGGGGTGGAGTACGGGTTGGCGTCGTCGGTCTGGACCAGGGACGTGTCGCGGGCGTTACGGGTGTCCGCCGCGCTGGACTTCGGCTGTGTGTGGATCAACACCCACATCCCGCTGGTCGCCGAGATGCCGCACGGTGGATTCAAGTCGTCGGGCCACGGTAAGGATCTGTCGATGTACGGGCTGGAGGACTACACCCGCATCAAGCACGTGATGGCCTACATCGGCTAGCGGCGGACAGCAGGAATCCCGGTCGTCACCCCTCGGGTGTCTGGACGACCGGGATTCCTCGTGACCGCGTCAGCGGTGGGCCAGGGTGCGGTTCGGTCCGCCGCGGTGGAACAGATCACGCAGGCCCCGCCGGCGTTTGACCGGCTGCTGCGGGGTGATCACCTCGGTCGGCGCGTTGCTGACCGGGGCGCCGCCGACGGGCTGCGGACCGGTGTGCGTCATCGGGGCGGCGACGGCCTCGTCGGTGGTCAGCGGCCGCCGTGCGTACTCGACATCGCGCACGCTGCGGACCGAGAGCCGGCCGAGGGCGAGCGCACCGAGGAACACCATCAGGGCGCCGAGCCCGTAGAAGTAGGTGAGCTCGAGCCACACGCGCTTGGTGTCGGTTCCGGCGACCGGCGTACCGGCGTTGCCGAGACCGAGCGGGCCGGCCAGCGCGCGACCGACCACGAACCAGGCTCCGGCGGCGACGGCCAGCCAGCCGCCCAGCATGGCGGTCGCCCGGTTGCGCGACGTCAGCATGACCAGGCCACCGATGACGGCGACGGCGCCGGGCAGGACTTCCAGCCAGCCTCTGCCGTTCGTCCAGGTCCACGGCTGGTCCGGGGTGAACGCGAAGTCGAAGTACGGCCCGAGGAACGGAATGAGCGCACCCCACAGGCCGAGCAGTATGAGCAGGAATCCACTGGCCGCACCGCGGCTGCGGGGAATCCTCATGCGGCCGCCACGCGGGCGGTCCGGACGCTCGGATCCGATCATTGTTGCCTCCTCTGTCGTGCGCACCGGGTACCCGACAGCGGGCTCACGTAATCCGTCGAGGTTCCCAGGAAACCCCCAGCCGCCTGACAGCGTGGAATAATGTTAGTTTTACTAACGTAGTTTTAGATGACGGCGCAGCGCGGCGCCGCCGTCGAGATTTTCCTGCAATGCCACTCGTGAGGATTCGCCATGTCCACCGACACCCGTGAAGCGCGCCTCCAGCAGCGCATCGCGCAGCTGTACGCCACCGACCCGCAGTTCGCCGCAGCCCTGCCGGACCGGGACGTCAGCGCCGAGGTCGACCGGGACGACGCGCGCCTGACCGACATCATCTCGGCCATCATGACCGGATACGCCGATCGCCCCGCCCTCGGCCAGCGCGCTGCGGAGTTCGTCACCGACCCGCAGACCGGCCGCACGTCGATGCAGCTGCTCCCCCGGTTCGACACCATCACCTACGGCCAGTTGCACGAGCGCGTCCAGGCGCTCACCAACGCCTGGCACGACGATCCGGTGGCACCCGGCGACCGGGTCGCCGTACTCGGGTTCACCAGCGTGGACTACACCACCATCGACATCGCCCTGATCGGGCTCGGCGCCGTCGCGGTGCCGCTGCAGACCAGCGCCGCCGTCGAGTCCCTGCGCCCGATCGTCGCCGAGACCGAACCCAGCCTGATCGCCACCAGCATCGCCTACCTCGACGATGCGGTGGAGCTCGCCCTCAGCGGTCACCGTCCCGACCGCATCGTGGTGTTCGACGTCCACGAGCAGGTCGACGACCAGCGCGAGGCACTGCAGGCCGCGACGGCGCGGCTGGCGGGCGCCGTCCCGGTGGAGACCCTGACCGACGTGCTGCGGCGCGGGGCCGAGAGGCCGGCCGTGGCGCCGCACGTCTTCGACGACGCCGACCCGCTGCGGCTGCTGATCTACACGTCGGGCAGCACCGGGGCGCCGAAGGGCGCGATGTACCCGGAGAGCAAGGTCGCCGGTATGTGGCGGGCGTCGGCGCGGGTCGCCTGGGATCAGCAGGCGACGGCGCTGCCGTCGATCAGCCTCAGCTTCATGCCGATGAGCCACGTCATGGGCCGGGGCCTGCTGTGCGCGTCGCTGGGTACCGGCGGCACCGTCTACTTCGCCGCCCGCAGCGATCTGTCGACCCTGCTGGAGGACCTGCGGCTGGTGCGCCCCACCCAGCTCGGCTTCGTTCCGAGGATCTGGGACATGCTCTTCCAGGAGTTCGCCGGCGAGGTCGAGCGGCGCCTGGCCGACAGTGGCGACCCCGGCGCCGACCGGAATGCCGTGGAGGCCGCCGTACTCGCCGAACAGCGTGAGGAACTCCTCGGCGGCCGGTTCGTCAGCGCGATGACCGGCTCCGCGCCGATCTCGCCGGAGATGAAGACGTGGGTCGAACGGCTGCTCGACATGCACCTCGTCGAGGGGTACGGGTCGACCGAGGCCGGGTCGGTGTTCGTCGACGGCCACATCCAGCGCCCGCCCGTACTGGAGTACAAACTCGTCGACGTTCCGGACCTGGGTTACTTCAGCACCGACCGGCCCTATCCGCGCGGTGAACTGCTGGTCCGTTCCACCGCCCTGTTCCCCGGCTACTACAAACGTCCCGACGTCACCGCCGAGGTCTTCGACGAGGACGGCTTCTACCGCACCGGCGACATCGTCGCCGAGATCGGCCCGGACCAGGTGGAGTACCTCGACCGCCGCAACAACGTGCTCAAACTCGCCCAGGGCGAGTTCGTCACCGTCTCCAAACTCGAAGCAGTGTTCGCCGGCAGCCCGCTGGTGCGCCAGATCTACGTGTACGGCAACAGCGCCCGCTCCTACCTGCTGGCGGTCGTGGTGCCGACCGAGGAGGCGATCGCCGACCACGACGCCGCATCGCTCAAACGCGCCATCAGCGCCTCGCTGCAGAACGCCGCCAAGGCGGCGGGCCTGCAGTCCTACGAGCTGCCCCGCGACTTCCTCGTCGAGACCGAGCCGTTCACTCTCGAGAACGGACTGCTGACCGGCATCCGCAAGCTCGCCCGCCCGAAGCTCAAGGAGCGCTACGGCGACCGCCTCGAGCAGCTCTACGCCGACCTCGCGGCCGGACAGGCCGACGAACTGCGCAGCCTGCGCCATGACGGTGAGAACCGCCCGGTCGCCGAGACCGTCGCCCGCGCCGCCGCCGCCCTGCTGGGCGCCGCTGCCGCCGACGTGCAACCGGATTCACACTTCACCGACCTCGGCGGCGACTCGTTGTCGGCGTTGACCTTCGGGAACCTGCTGCACGAGATCTTCGGTGTCGAGGTGCCGGTCGGCGTGATCGTCAGCCCGGCGTCGGATCTCGCGTCGATCGCCGCCTACATCGAGACCGAACGCGCCTCGACGGGCAAACGTCCCACGTATGCGTCGGTGCACGGCCGGGACGCCACCGAGGTGCACGCCCGCGATCTCACGCTCGACAAGTTCATCGATGCCGAAACACTCTCGGCAGCAGACCAATTGCCGAGGCCGGCCCGCGAGGTGCGCACCGTGTTGCTCACCGGTGCCACCGGCTTCCTCGGCCGCTACCTGGCACTGGAGTGGCTGGAGCGGATGGCGCTGGTCGACGGCACGGTGATCTGCCTGGTGCGCGCTAAAGACGATGCGGCCGCTCGCAAACGCCTCGACGACACCTTCGACAGCGGCGACGCGGCGTTGCTCGCGCACTACCGCGAGCTGGCCGCCGAGCACCTCGAGGTGCTGGCCGGCGACAAGGGTGAAGCGGATCTCGGTCTTTCCCAGGAGGTCTGGCAGCGGCTGGCCGACACCGTCGACCTCATCGTCGACCCCGCGGCCCTGGTCAACCACGTGTTGCCCTACAGCCAGCTGTTCGGGCCCAACGCCCTCGGCACCGCCGAGTTGATCCGGCTCGCGCTCACCAGCCGGGTCAAACCGTTCACCTACGTGTCGACCATCGGCGTCGGCGCCGGAATCGAACCGGGCCGCTTCAACGAAGACGAGGACATCCGCGTCGCCAGCCCCACCCGGGTCGTCGACGACAGCTACGCCAACGGCTACGGCAACAGCAAGTGGGCCGGCGAGGTGCTGCTGCGCGAGGCCCACGACCTGTGCGGGCTCCCGGTGGCGGTGTTCCGCTGCGACATGATCCTCGCCGACACCACCTACGCCGGCCAGCTCAACCTGCCGGACATGTTCACCCGGATGATGCTGAGCCTCGTCGCCACCGGTATCGCGCCGAAGTCGTTCTACGAGCTCGACGCCGACGGCAATCGGCAGCGCGCCCACTACGACGGGCTGCCGGTCGAGTTCGTCGCCGAGGCGATCTCGGCGCTGGGGGCCCAGGCCGTCAGCGAGTCGGGTGCGGGCTTCGCCACGTTCCACGTGATGAACCCCTACGACGACGGCATCGGGCTCGACGAGTTCGTCGACTGGCTCATCGAGGCGGGTTACCGCATCGACCGCATCGACGATTACGCGGCCTGGCTGCAGCGGTTCGAGACGGCGGTGCGGGCGCTGCCGGAGCGGACGCGGCAGTACTCGCTGCTTCCGCTGCTGCACAACTATCAGCGGCCGTCGTATCCGATCAGCGGATCGATCGCGCCGACCGACCGGTTCCGCGCGGCCGTGCAGGACGCCAAGATCGGCCCGGACAAGGACATCCCGCATGTCACGCCGGCCGTGATCGTCAAGTACGCGACCGACCTGGAGCTGCTCGGCCTGCTCTGACCGCGACGGCTCAGTCGAACAATCCCGCCTGACCCAGCCCGGTGACACCACTGGGCGGGGTCAGGCCGAGGTGTGTCCAGGCCAGTGCGGTGGCGACCCGGCCGCGCGGGGTGCGGGCGATCATCCCGGCCCGCACCAGGAACGGTTCACACACCTCCTCGACCGTGGTGGCCTCCTCCCCGACCGCGACGGCGAGCGTGGAGACGCCGACCGGTCCGCCGCCGAAGCTCCGCGTCAGCGCCGACAGGACCGCCCGGTCGAGGCGGTCCAGACCGAGTTCGTCGACGTCGTAGACCTCCAGCGCCGCCTTGGCGATGTCGCGGGTGATGACGCCGTCGGCGCGGACCTCGGCGTAGTCGCGGACCCGGCGCAGCAGCCGGTTGGCGATCCGCGGCGTTCCTCGCGAGCGGCGTGCGATCTCCGCACCGGCCTCGGTGCCGAGGTGGATGCCCAGGATCCCGGCCGAACGGGCCAGCACCCGTTCGAGTTCGGCCGGCTCGTAGAAGTCCATGTGGGCGGTGAAGCCGAATCGGTCGCGCAGCGGACCGGTCAGTGCGCCGGACCGCGTGGTGGCGCCCACCAGCGTGAAGGGAGCGACCTCGAGCGGAATCGACGTCGCGCCAGGGCCTTTGCCGACGACGACGTCGACTCGGAAGTCCTCCATGGCCAGGTAGAGCATCTCCTCGGCCGGCCGCGCGATCCGGTGGATCTCGTCGATGAACAGCACGTCGCCCTCGACGAGGTTCGACAGCATCGCCGCGAGGTCACCGGCGCGTTCCAGCGCGGGACCCGACGTCACCCGCAGCGACGACGACAGTTCGGCGGCGATGATCATCGCCAGCGAGGTCTTCCCGAGCCCGGGCGGCCCGGACAACAGGATGTGGTCGGGTGTGCCCCCGCGGTTCTTCGCCCCCTCGAGCACCAGCTGCAGCTGTTCGCGCACCCGGGGTTGGCCGATGAACTCCCCCAGCGACCGGGGCCGCAGGCTGGCGTCGATATCGCCCTCGCCGACGGTCAGCGCGGGTGAGACGTCGCGCTCGTCGGGTTCGGCGTCGCCGGCCCCGGTGTCGTCGAAGCGTCCCATGGACTACTTCTTCCCCAGCATCGACAGCGCCGCCCGCAGCGCGCTCGACGTGGTGGCGTCCGGATCGGCGGCCAGCACCTTGTCGCACGCCTCCTCGGCCTGCTTGGCCGGAAACCCCAGGCCGACAAGGGCTTCCACCACGGGTCCGCGCACCGCGTGTCCGCCGGCCGCGGTCACACCCGCGCCCGCCGTGACGGGCCCGATCTTGTCGCGCAGTTCGAGCACCATGCGTTCGGCGCCGCGCTTGCCGATGCCCGGCACCCTGGTCAAAGCGGTGACGTCGCCGTCGGCGAGCGCCTGACGAAGGGTCGGGGCGTCGTAGACGGCGAGCGTGGCCAACGCGATCTTCGGCCCGACGCCCGACACCCCGAGCAGGGTGCCGAACAGGTCGCGGGCGTCGGCGTCGGCGAATCCGTACAGCGTCATCGAGTCCTCGCGCACGATCATCGCGGTGACGAGCCGGGACTGTTCCCCTCGGCGCAGCGTGGCCAGTGTCGCCGGCGTGGCCATCACCTTGTAGCCCACGCCTGCGGCCTCGATGACGGCGTGGTCGAGCGCGATGTCGATCACCTCACCGCGCACCGAGGCGATCACCTGGCCGCCTTCAGTTTGGCCTGATACTTGCGGCGCTGTTCGGCGGCCATCGCCTCCGCGGCGGCCATGCGCGCGATCATCGGTGCGCGCCAGCAGTGGCAGATCGCAAGGGCCAGCGCGTCGGCGGCGTCGGCCGGCGTCGGCTTGGCCTGCAGCGCAAGGATTCTCGTCACCATCTCGGTCACCTGCGCCTTGTCGGCGCGGCCGTTGCCGGTGACCGCGGCCTTGACCTCGCTGGGGGTGTGGAAGTGCACGTCGATGTCGCGGCGGGCCGCCGCGAGTGCGATCACCCCGCCCGCCTGGGCGGTACCCATCGCTGTGGAGGCGTTCTGGTTGGAGAACACCCGCTCGATCGCGACGACGTCGGGCAGGTGGGTGTCCATCCAGTGCTCGACGGTGTCGCTGATCGTCAGCAGCCGCCGGTGCAGCTGTTCGTCGGCCGGAGTGCGCACCACGTCGACGTCGAGCGCGATGACCTGACGGCCGCGTCCGCTCTCGATGACCGAGAGCCCGCAGCGCGTCAACCCGGGATCGACTCCCATCACCCGCACGCGCCAACTCCTTCGTGAGAACACTTGTTCGACACAATAGCGGGCGATCGGCGCGGGCCGCGGCGGACACACCGCTCAGGAGTACGGCCGCAGATCCTGCGGCGGCGACCCGGGCGCAGGGATCTCCCCCGAGACCGTGACACCGTCGACGATCTCGGCGATACGCAGGCCCGATGCGCGCCAGCCCTTGACCTTCTCCTCGGCCACGTCCTCGCCGTCGCGGGTCACCACGATCTTCCACGGGACACCGCAGAGCTTCCCCAGCGCCCAGAACGGCCATGCGGCCAGAAACGGCAGCGCGACGACGAACATCACCAGGCCGAACCAGTTGGCGCCCCAGTTGAGCATGTCCAGATAGTCCAGCAGCGGCATCCAGCGGCGGCGCACCCGCCACCGCACCCCCTCGGCGTCCTTGAACTCCGGCACGGCGCCCTCAGATCACGAACCGGCCGGACCGGGCGCCCTGCGCGATCTCCAGGGCCACCTGGGCGATCCGTTCCTGCGACCGGCGCCAGCCGCGGATCTGCTCGCGACTCACCTCGGTGCCGTCACGTTCGACGACGAGGGTCCACCGCGCGCCCAGCCACTTCGTCGCCAGCCAGAACGGCCACAGCACGAGGAACGGCAGGGCGACGAGCACGCCGACGAGATCGAAGGTGAGATCGAACACGCCGGGAAACGGCCACCACCGTCGGCGCACCGACCATGTCCTGCCGTTCGGATCCGAAACCTCTGCCATGGGCTCATCTTCGCCGATGTGACGGCTCGCGCGCATGCCGCTACCGTCGCAGAGGACCGCCGCACCCGAGCCGTGGAGCTGATGTCCCCGATGCCCGATGAGGCCGAACTCGAATCCGCCACCAATCTCGCCGTCACCCTGAGCTGGGTGGCGGGCGCCGTCGTCGCCGCCTATCTGCTGGGAATCGTGCTCACCTGGGTGCTGTCCCGGGTGGCGCGGCGCAGTCACATCGTCAAGGACATCGAGGTGTGCACCCGGCTTCCGATCCGCGCCACCCTGATGGTGGTCGCGGCGACGATCGCCGTGCAGCGCACCGCCGATGCGGCGACCGCCTGGCGCGGCTGGGTGGACCACACTCTGGTCATCGCGCTGATTGCGACCGTGACGTGGCTCATGACGGGATTGGTGAAAGTGGCTGAGCGCCAGGTCATCTCACGCTTCGGCGGCGGCGACGCCGAGATGACCGACGCCGACCGGCACCGCAGGCGGGTGCGCACCCAGGTGACCGTGCTGCGCCGGTTGGCGATCGCGGTCGTCGTCATCCTGGGCTCCGCCGCGATCCTGATGACCTTCCCGGCGTTCTCCGACATCGGCACCACGCTGTTCGCCTCGGCCGGTGTGCTGTCGGTGGTCGCCGGGCTGGCCGCGCAGACCTCGCTTGGATCGGTCTTCGCCGGTCTGCAGATCGCGTTCTCCGACGCCATCCGCGTCGGCGATGTCGTTGTGCTGGAAGATGAATGGGGCCGCATCGAGGAGATCACGCTGACCTACGTCGTGGTCCGGTTGTGGGATGAACGACGGCTGGTGCTGCCGTGTACGTACTTCACCGCCACGCCGTTTCAGAACTGGACCCGTAACGCGACCGAACTCATGGGCACCGTGGAACTCGACGTGGACTACTCGGTGCCCTTCGACGACATGCGCGCCGAACTGGACCGACTGCTCGCCGAGAGCGACCTGTGGGACGGCCGCAGCGGCGTCCTCCAGGTCACCGACGCGGTCGGTGGGTTCGTCCGGGTGCGGATGCTGGTCAGCGCACCCAACGCCGGCGCGCTGTTCGACCTGCGCTGCGCGGTGCGCGAGGGGCTGGTCGACTGGATCCGGCGGACCCGGGGCGCGCTGCCGGTGCACCGCGTCGAACAGACCGGACCGCCGCCGCGACGCCACGACACCACCGGCGGCGAGACCGACCGGGTCGCCTCGACGATGTTCTCCGGCAGCCCGGAGGCCGACGCCCGGGCCCGCGCGTTCGACGACGACTTCGTCGGCGCCAACGGCCGCGGCAACGACGACCGCTAGGTCACCGCTGCCGGCGCGGTGAGCACCGTCCCGCGATACTGCGGTGCCAGTACGCGGCCTGCGGCCAGCAGCGGTTCGGTGTCGCGCAGGGTGCGCGCCACGATGAAGGCCCCCTCCAGCGCCGAGACCAGTGCGAGCGTGACCTGCCGCGCCGTGACCGGGGGCAGGCCGCGTGCGGTGAAGTACGCGGTGCCGCCGTCGAGCCAACCGGCGAAGATCCCGGCCGAGGTCTCGCGGAGTTCCTCGACGGTGTCGGCCACTTCGGCGGCCACCGACGCGATCGGGCACATGTTCGCGAACCCGGTGGCGGCCATGTCCTGGGCGGCCTGCTCGAACACTCCCTCCAGCGCGGCGCCCAGGTCGGTGTAGCCGTCGACGACCGTGGGGATGAGCATCGCGTAGGCCGCGCCGGCATTGACCAGCGCCTCCCGCGCGATCTGCACCTTGCCGCCGCGAAAGTGGTGGTAGAGCGACCCGATGGGGGCGCCGGACGCCGCCGCGATGTCCTTCATCCCCACCGCGCCGTAGCCGCGCTGCCGCATCAGTTCCGCGGCGGCGGTGAGGATCGATTCCCGCGTGGACCTTGCCATCGTCACCTCCCGCCGCCCATACTAGAGCACGCGTTCTAGAATGACCGTTCTAATCGAGGAGGCGCCGTGGCCACCGTGGAGCTCACCGCCGGAACCGTCGAATACCGTGACGTGGGCGACCCGGGCGGGCCGCCCGTCGTCCTGCTGCACGGCCTGCTGATGAACGACACCGTCTGGGACCGCGCGCTGCCGCTGCTGCCCCGCGGCTTCCGGTACCTGCTGCCGGTGCTGCCGTTGGGTGGGCACCGCATCCCGATGCGTGCCGACGCCGACCTGTCGCTGACCGGCATCGTCGGCATCGTCGCCGACTTCCTCGACGCGCTCGACCTGGTCGACACCACGCTGGTGGTGACCGACTGGGGCGGCCCGCTGCTGCTGACCGATCAGGGCCGCGACAAACGCATCGCCCGAATGGTGATCTGCCCGTCGGAGGCGTTCGACAACTTCCCACCTGGCTGGCCCGGCAAGGTGGCGTGGCTGGCCAGCCGCAACACGTTCACGGTCGCCATGGCCATGCGCCAGTTGAAGATCGGTTGGCTGCGTCGGCAGTACCTGGTCTTCGGGCAGATGGCCCGCAGACCCGTGCCGCAGGACATCGTCGACTCGTGGCTCACCGCCGGACTCGCCGACGAACGCGTCCGCCGCGACCTGGTGGCCTACTGCCACAGCCGGTTCGACGGGACCGAGCTCACCCGCGCGACCAACCGGCTCGCCGACTTCGACGGCCCCGTGCTGGTGCTGTGGAGCCACAACCCGGTGATGCCCGACGACCACGCGACGCGGCTGGCCGAGCTCACCGGCGGACGGTTGCGCTACGTCGACGACGCCTACGTGCTGGTGATGCTGGACCAGCCCGAGGCGACCGCCACCGAGATCGGCGCCTTCCTCACGGCCTGAGCACCGGTCAGAACGCCGAGTGCGGCGCCCCGATCCCCGGGTCGATCTTCACCGGCCCCGCCGCGCTCGGTGCCACCGGGAAGTCGAAGATCGCCGTCGGAATGTACACGGTCGCACAGGCATTCGGGATGTCCACCACGCCTGAGAGCCGGCCCTCGATCGGCGCGGCACCCAGCAGCAGGTAGGCCTGCTCGGGGCTGTATCCGAACTTCGTCAGGTAGTCGATCGCGTGCAGGCAGGCCCGCTGATACGCCAGATGCGAGTCGAGGTAACGCTGTTCGCCGTCGAGGGTGACCGAGGTGCCGGAGAACGCCAGCCATTCGGAGTACTGCGGATCGGTGTTGCCCGGCATGAAGATCGCGTTCTCGCTCACCCCGTACGTCTCCATTCCGCCGGGGATGACGTCGACGCGCAGATCGATGAAGCCGCCCATCTCGATCGCACCGCAGAAGGTGATCTCTCCGTCGCCCTGTGAGAAGTGCAGGTCGCCGACCGACAGGTTCGCACCGTCGACGAACACCGGGTAGAAGATCCGGCTGCCCTTGGTCAGGTTCTTGATGTCCTGGTTGCCGCCGTTCTCCCGCGGCGGCGCGGTGCGCGCGGCCTCCGCGGCGGCCTTGGTGAACGCGTCACCGGTGAGGCTGCCGAGAATGGCGTCCTGCGGCTCCGGCGGCAGCGCCAGCGGCGGCACCCGGTCGGGATCGGTCGCGATCAGCGCCGCCTCGCGGGTGTTCCAGGTGGACAGCAGCTCCGCCGACGGGGCCGTCCCCATCAGGCCCGGGTGCACGATGCCGGTGAACTCGACGCCGGGCACGTGGCGCGAGGTGGCTTTCTGTCCGGAGAAGTCCCAGATCGCCTTGTAGGCGTCGGGGAACTGCTCGGTGAGGAATCCGCCGCCGTTGCGGGTGGCGAAGATGCCGGTGTACCCCCAGCCCTGACCGGCGAGCGGTCCGGAATCCTCCTGCGGGATGGGGCCGACGTCGAGGATGTCGACGATCAGCAGGTCGCCGGGTTTGGCGCCTTCGACGGCGATGGGGCCCGACAGCGTGTGCACGGTGGTCAGCGGTGCGTTGAGGATGTCGTCGGCCGAGTCGTCGTTGTGGATGGCGCCGTCGAACCATTCGCGGCAGTGCACCCGGAAGGAGTCACCCTTCTGCACCGTCACCGCGGCCGGGATGTCGGGATGCCAGCGGTTGTGCCCGACCTTTTCCTGTTCGGTGAACTTCTTCGTGGAATCGAGCGGAAAGACTACGTCGGGCATGGGGATCTCCTTCTACGGTCGCGGGAGCTTTCGGTGCAGCGGGTTGGCGCTGACGGGACGCCGGCCGGTCCCCGGCGGCGGTGCGGTGACGACCGCGGGACGGTCGGCGGTGGCCCGCGTGGCGTCCTGCAGCGCCATGGCGGCGCCGCCGGTGCCGCCCAGGTTCGGCGCCGCCATCATCCGGCGGGCCGGGCCGGCACAGTCGGGGCAGTCGACGACATCCGGACGGCTGTGCATCGAGTACATCCGCTGCGTGGTGCCGCACCCGGCTTCGCAGCGAAAGGCATAGAGGATCAACGGCATTCCCTCACTGTCCGCGGAGTTCGGCGAGCGCCACATTACCGACCGCACAGGCCGCCCGCTCGGCAGTTGGAGAACTCGACAGCCGATCCGACCTCGGGGTGTAGGCCGCTACATCCCGGCCGGCGAACCGAATGAGTTGTGCGGCGCGACCTTTTGCGGTGCGGGCGCGCGACCCTCCCGCATGCCCATGTTGTGTGCGGCCCACAGCGCGATGCGGAAGTTGATGCGGTCGGTCTCGTCGAGCGGGTTGGCACCGGTGAGTTCGGCGATCTTGGCCAACCGGTTCCGCAACGTGTTGACGTGGACGTACAGCCGGTTGGCCGCCGTGGAGATGTCGTTGTCCGGCGCCAGGAACGCCTCCAGCGACGCCACCAGGTAGGAGTTGTTGACCTTGTCGTGGTCGACCAGCGGCACCAGCAGGCGGTGGACGAACGGCACCAGACGCACCTTCGGCACGGCCGCCAACAACCCGTCCAGCGTGGCGATCTCGTCGATGTGCACGGTGCGGCGCCGGCGGATCGCCTCGCGCAGCGCCTCGAGGGCCTCCGGGATCGCGTACGCCATCGACTGGGCGTCCGCCCCGATGGCCACCCCGCACGGCAGTTCCGACGCGGCCAGATCCGCGGTGAACTCGGCCGTCTGTGGGCAGAGGGCCACGATGCGGTCGTCGAGGATCGCCACGGCACCGGAATGACGGTCCACCAGATCGTGCACCTTCGTATGGGCCTCGGCGGCGAAGGCGCAGACGACGACCGGTGCGCCGGCCAGCCCGTAGCGGGTCAGCGCCGACTCGACCGGTCCGGCGCCGAGCGTGCCTGCCACGAACCAGCGCAGCAACGCGCCGAGCTCGCGTTCCCGCGCGTCGACCTCGCGGTCGGCCGCGCGCCGGGATTCCGCCCAGTCGACGATCCGGCGGAACGGTACGGCGGCGCGCTGGATCAACAGCGGAAGATCCCTGTCGTGGCATGCCCGCACCAACGCCTGCGGCGGCTCGTCGAACATGTCGCCGAGCCCGATCAGCAGCGCGGCCACACCGCGGTCGGTGAGCGTGGTGACGTAGCGGCGGATCGTCTCGGCACCCTGGTCGGCCACCGGAACGCCGACACTGAGGATCAGTTCCTCGCCGGCCAGGTAGGGCGATGGGTCGGCGAGCTCCGTGGGGTACACGTACCGGATCGGCCGGTCGAGATCGTCGATCGGGGTGAGGGTGTCGACGTGCAGGCTCGGCTCGGCCAGCAGTTCGCGGAGGCTGACGCTGCCGTCGTGGGGTGATGCCGCCGCAGCCTCCGCCTGCACTGTCATGGCTGCGGAGTCTAGGCGGCTGATCGTGTTCTCACAGGTCGAGCGTGAGCTTGCCCCCGCCGGCGGAACGGGACACGCAGATCATCATCGTCGCGTTCGTCTGCTGTTCGTCCGCGCTGAGCAGATCGTCGCGGTGGTCGACCGCACCGGAGAGCACCTTGGTCTCGCAGGTGCCGCAGAACCCGGCCGCGCACGAGAACGCGACGTCCGGGTTCACCTCGAGGACCGCGTCGAGCACGCTCTTGTCGGCGGGCACCGTGACGGTGACCTCGCTGCGGGCGAGTTCGACGTCGAAGGCGCCGTCGTCGGCGTGGGACGTCTGCGGCTCGGCCGCCGCGGTGAAGCGCTCGGTGTGCAGCACGACGTGTGGGTGCCGGCGGCACGCCTCCTCGACGGCGGCGAGCATCGTCGGCGGCCCGCAGCAGTACACCGCGGTTCCCGGCGGACTGCCGGCCAGTGCGCCGGCGATGTCGGGCAGCCCGGCCTCGTCCTGAGGAACGAGCTCGACACCGGCGAGGGTGTGCAGACGGTCCCGGAATGCCATCGCCTCCCGGCTGCGGCCGCCGTAGATCATCCGCCAGGGCGTCGGATCCGGCTGCGTCATCAGCGATTCCACCATCGCCAGGATCGGGGTGATGCCGACTCCCCCGGCCAGGAACAGGTATCGCGGCGCGTCGGTGAGCGCGAAGTTGTTCCGCGGTTCACCGACCTCGAGCACGTCGCCGAGCCGCAGTCGCTGATGGATCTCCCGGGAGCCGCCGCGCCCGTCACCGACGAGCAGTACCGCGATCGTGTAGGTGTACCGGTCGTCGGCGGCTCCGCAGAGCGAGTACTGTCGCACCAGTCCCGACGGCAGGGTCACGGCCACGTGGGCGCCCGGTTCCCACGCCGGCAACGGGTCGCCGGTGGTGCTGCGCAGCACCACGCTGACGACGTCGGCGGCTTCCAGCCGCAGCTGGGTGACGCGCAGTCTCACGCGTGCACGTGGCCGTTGGCCCCGGCCGGTTCAGCGGCCACCTCGACCAGCCCGCGGGCCTCCTGGATGGTCTGTACGGCGTACTGGGTCGCGCGGCGGTAGTTCAGCGTGTAGATGTCCGCGGGCGCGGAGACCTCGAATGCCTGACCGGCCAGCGGAACCTCTTTGGGCTCAAGGCCTTCCAGCACCGGGGTGTCCTCATTGAACACCAGCGTCTCCACCGCCAGGATCTCGTCGACGGTGCCGCCCTTGAAATAGCGGTCGGTGGCCACACCCCAGAAGATGACGCACTTGTCGTAGCTCACCGGCGAGGGGAAGTCGACCAGGTAGCGCTTACCGGTCTCGGGGCCGAAATCGTAGAGGATGGTGGCGATTCCGGGAGCGTAGGAGTGGTAGTGCATCCACGCGTCGCCGACCGCGGAGAACTTCGCGGAGGGGACCTGTTCGTAGTAGTAGGACGCCCACACCTCACGGCCGTCCCGCTTGACGTCGAGATCGCTCACCACCGGGTTGACGTCGCCCATGGACGGTTCGTGCACGAACGGGAAGTGCGCCATGTCGCGGAAGTTCTCGGTGGCCGCCATGAACCCGCAGTCGGCGTGGATCGGTTCGGCCGACCGCCATTCCAGATCGAGATCGGCGATCTCCGGCGGGTTGGGCAGGTCGAACACCGGATCGCCCAGGCACGTCCACACGTGCCCGAACCGTTCGATCACCGGGTAGGCCTTGATCGCGGCCTTCGGGGGGATGCGTCCGTCGGCGGACAGCGACGGGATCCGCGAGCACGCTCCGGAGCTGCCGTCGAACTGCCAGCCGTGGTACGGGCACTGGATGCTGTCGCCCACGACTTTGCCGTCGGCGAGGTTGGCGCCGCGGTGGATGCAACGTCGGTCGGTGACGCGTGCGGCACCGGTCGAATCGCGGAACACCACGAGGTTGGTGTCGAGCAGCGTGGCCGACTGCGGGGTGTCGATGTCCTGCGACCGGGCCACGACGAACCAGACGTGCTGGTAGGCCTCGCGCAGCTTCTCGGGGGTCAGGGCGTCACGGTTCACGGTGATTCTCCTTCTACGGTCGGGCTGTGACCGGGGTCGGGACGGGACGGGTGAGGGTGCGCGGGGTGAGGTGCTGGGCGCGCACGTGCTCGGCTATCTGGGACATGCCCGCCACCCAGACGTCGTCCATCGCGCACACCTCGGCGATGAAGTCGCGCAGCGCGGCGGCCCGGCCGGGACGGCCGGACAGGAACGGATGGTTGGTCAGGATCCACGCGCCGCCGACGTCGCACATGGCGGTGAGTTCGCTGCGCCACAGCTCGATCGCCTTGGCCGGGGTCTCGATCAGGCCGGTGCCGGAGAAGTCGGGCACGAAGCAATACTGCTGCCAGTCGTCGAGCGCCCAGCTCACGGGCAGCTCGACCAGCGAGGTGTCACCGACGGCGAGTTCGTAGGGGTGGTCGGAGTCCATCAGCGTCGAGTCGTAGAGGAACCCGAACTCGGCCAACAACTTCGGCGTGTGCCAGTTCATCTCCCACATCGGGGCGCGGTAGCCGGTCGGCCGCACCCCGGCGACCTCGTCGAGCGCCTCCAGCCCGCGCTCGAGAATCGCCCGTTCGGTGGCCTCGTCGACACCCACCAGCGATTCGTGCAGGTAGCCGTGGTGGGCGATCTCGTGGCCACCGTCGGCGATGGACCGGATCGCGTCGGGATGACGGTGAGCGGTGTAGCCGGGCACGAAAAACGTTGCGGGAACGTGGAATTCGTCGAGGATGTTCAGCAGCCGCGGTACGCCCACCAGCGGACCGTACGCCTGATGCGACATGGCGCCCATGCGGTCGGCGAACGCCAGGTCCGTCGTCAGCAGCGGTGACTCGGCGTCGACGTCGAAGGTGAAGGCGACCGCACAGCGCTTGCCGTTCGGCCACTCGACCGGACCGGCGGGGATAGGAGGGGTCATCGTTGCGCCTTTCTTCCGAAAACGGACAGGAACTCCCAGGTCACGTTCGCCGCGGCGATCGCGGTGATCTCGGCATGGTCGTAGGCCGGCGAGACCTCGACGACGTCGACCCCGACCAGGTTCATGCTGTCCAGCCCGCGCACCACTTCCAGCAGTTCGCGGCTCGACATTCCGCCGGCCTCGGGCGTCCCGGTGCCCGGGGCGTGGGCGGGATCGAGGACGTCGATGTCGACCGAGACGTACACCGGGGCGTCGCCGACCCGGTCGCGGATCCGCTCGACCATCCCCTCCGCACCCAGCGCGTCCATCTCCCGGCAGGTGATGACGGAGAACCCGAAGTTCGCGTCGTCGACGAGATCCTGCTTGTCGTAGATCGATCCGCGCACCCCGACGTGCATGTTGCGGTCGAGCAGCAGGCCTTCTTCGAAGGCCCGCCGGAACGGTGAGCCGTGGGTGATGTCGGCCCCGTAGTACTGGTCCCAGGTGTCGAGGTGGGCGTCGAAGTGCACCAAAGCCATCGGGCCGTGGACGGCGTGCGCGGCGCGCAGCGACGGCAGCGCCACCGAGTGGTCACCGCCGAGGATCACCGCACGGGTCCCGTTGCTCAGCAGTTCGGTCAACCGGCCGGTGATCTGGTCGACCGCCTCGCCGATGTCGAACGGATTGCAGGCGATGTCGCCCGCGTCGGCGAACTGGCACACCTCGAACGGTTTGATGTCCAGCTCCGGGTTGTAGCCGCGGATGAGCCGGGAGCCCTGCCGGATCGCGTTCGGGCCGAAGCGCGCACCGGGCCGGTAGGTGACCGCGCTGTCGAACGGCACGCCCACCACGACCACGTCGGCGTGCTCCACGTCCTCCAGCCGCGGGAGCCGCGCGAAGGTGGTCCACCCCGCGTAGCGGGGCTGCACCTGAGGGTCGGCCACACCCACGAGGTGGGTGCGGCCAGCCGACAAACTGTTGTCGTTGTTCATCGCATGCCTTTCCTAGACCCGGTTCCGGGACAATCCACCGTCGAGGTTGACGATCTGACCGACGGCCGCGCCGAGGTCGAGCCGGCACAGCAGTCCGATGACGCGGGCGGCCTGCTCGACGGTGCCGCATCGGCCTGCGGGCAGGTCATCGGGCGAAACACCGCCTGCCGCATCGCATATCGACCACTCGGAATCGACGGCGCCGACCGCGACCGCGTTCACCCCGACCCCGAAGGGCCCGAAGTCGCGGGTCAGCGTCTTCGTCAGCGCGACCACCCCGCCGGCGGCCGTCGCGACCGCGGAGAGCTGCGGTCCGCCGATGTGCCAGCGCGAGGTGGTCAGCACGATCCGGCCGCCCGTGCCCGCGTCGCGCATGTGGGCGGCGGCGGCCTGGGCGTACAGGAAGCTCCCGGTCAGCGTGTCGTCGACGTGCGCCCAGAACGCGGCCATGGACTGGTCGCCGATCGGGGCGACGACGGGCCGAGCGTGTGCGACCACCAGGGCGTCGATTCCGCCCATGGTGTCGACGGCGCGCGCCACGGCAGAGCGCACCGCGTCAGCGTCGGCCGGGTCGGTGCCGTCCGGTCCGCCGCGGGTGCCGACGGTGGCGGCGCCGCGCTCGGTGAAGTGGTCGCGCACCGCGGCGCCGAGGGTGGTGTCGACGCCGGTGACGAGTAGGCGGGCGGGTTCGTCGCGCATCTCAGATCACCGTTCCGCTGTTGACCGACAGGACTTCTCCGCACAGGAAGAGTTCCTCCTCCAGCAGCGCCTGCACCAGTGCGGCGACCTCGCGGGGTTGGGCGATGCGTCGCGCGGGCAGGCCGGCGGTGAACTCGTCGGCCCGTTCCCAGGAGTCGGGCGGCAGCAGCGGGGTGTCGCACGGACCGGGGGCGACCGCGTTGACCACCACGCCGTCGGGAGCCACCTCGACCGCGATGCTGCGGAGCAGGCTCAGCGCCGCGGCCTTGGCCGCCGCGTAGTGCGCGTCGTTGCTGCCGCCGCCGATCGCCCGTTCGGAAGCGATGCCGACGATGCGCCCACTGCGCCTGCGCCGCATCTGCGGCAACACGGCGCGGCACACGTGGGCCAGACCACCGACGTGCACCCGCAGCATCCGCTCCCAGGCGGCCTGTGAGATGTCGAGTGCCGGCCTCTCCTCGTAGTGCCCGGCGCAGATCACCGCGGCGTCGATGTGCCCGAAGGCGTCCTCGATCTCGGCGATGGCGTCGTTCACCTCGCGCTCCTCGGCGACGTCTGCGATCAGCCACTTGTCCATGGCGGGTGCGGGTTCGCGGGAGATCGAGGCGACCTGCCAGCCGCCGGCCTGCAGGATGTGGGCGATCTCGGCGCCGATGCCGCTGCCGGCACCGGTGACGACGGCGGTGCGGTCGGTCATACCGACTCGCTGACGGGTTCGCCGGCGCCGGTGGCTTCGGCCGTCGGTTCCAGGCGGCGCCCACCGACGTTGCGCGCCTTGATGATCACCGCACCGAGCGCGAGGATCGCGCCCATTGCTACGAAGAAGGCCCAGTTCATGTACCAGGACTCGGACACCGTGCGCGGCCAGACGATGTTGGTGAACTCGAATCCGACCCACAGCACCGCCAGCACGGCGACCGGTGTGCCGAAGCGGCCGAGGTTCCACGGGCCGGGTTCCCAGGTGCCGCGCAGCCGCGACACCAGGCCGGTCAACAGCGGGAACAGGAAGGCCAGATAGTAGCCGCCCGCGGTGAAGGTGACCAGGATCGAGTAGACGTCGGTCGCCGAGATCAGGTAGACGAACGCCCCGATGACGGTGGTGACCAGGATCGCCGGGATGGGCTGCGCCTCGGTCTTCGACAGCTTGGACAGCACCGCCGACCCGGGCAGCACCTTGTCGCGGGCGAAGGACCAGATGACCCGGGAACCCGACGCCTGCAGTGCCAGGAAGCTCGCCAGGAACCCGATCACGAAGGCCAGCAGGATGGGTTTGACGGCCGCTTCACCGAGTGCGCTGCTCAGCACGTAGGAGACCGGGTCGGGTTCCTCACCGGAGCGCACCATCTCGAAGTCGGGCACCGCCAGGGTGACGGCCAGCGAGGCGTAGGCGATGACGAGCGCGATGAACGCGATGGAGAACAGCATCGCCTTCGGCACGTTGCGCCGCGTCTCCTTGACCTCTTCGGCGATCGCGCCCGCGCTCTCGAACCCGAGGATCGACCACCCGGTGAAGGCCAGTGCGGCCAGGAACGGACCGGAGATGTAGGCCCACGACCATCCGCTGGACAGGTCGATGCCGTGCAGGACCGCGTCGAATCCGTGGTGGCGGTGGAAGATCAGCAGGTAGGTGCCCAGCCCGATGGAGGCGACGATCTCGGCGATGATGCTGCCGAACATCAGCGCCTTGAGGAATCCGCGCCCGAGGATGTTCGCGCCGGTGCCGGCGAGCAGGATCAGCAGTGCCACGATGCTCTGCTGCACCGCGGTCGGACGTTCGATCCCGATCAGCTGAGCCAGGAACCCGGCCCCGCCGTAGGCGACGGTGGCCATGATGATCACCAGGGCCCACATGTAGACCCAGCCGGCGAGCCATCCGGCCACCTCCCCGGCCAGCCGCCTGGTCCACTGGTAGATCGATCCCTCGTAGGGCCAGCGGGAGACGAGTTCGGCGAAGGCGAGCGCCACGATGCACTGACCGACCCCGACGACGACGAAGGTCCACCAGAACCCCGGTCCCGCGGTGGCCAGCGACAGACCGTAGATGCCGTACATCGCCACGATCGGCGAGATGAAGGCGAAGGCGAAGGCGAACGCCGACCACAGCGAAAACTCGCGCCTCAATTCCGTTGGCGCGGAACCTATTTGCGCACTCGACGTCATGTGTTCTCCCTTTCACCGCCCTGCGGACACGCAAGTATGGGCATGCCACGGCGGCGCCCGCACGACGTATGGCGAACTGTGGTTTGGGCGTACAGTCACCGGGCACGCGACTGTAGGGATCTACAAGGGATCTACAACGCCCGCAGTCCGGATCGGCGCCGGGTGCGCCGAACCACGGCTCCGACCCCATACACTCGCGGCGCCGCCCCATCAGAGAGTGAGGATGTCGTGTCCGACACCGACCAGACGGCCTTCCTGTCGGCCCTCGAAGATCACCTGCAGACCGTCGTCACCGACAGTGTCACCGAACCGCTGCGGTCGGTCGACGAAAGCCTCTCGACCGTGGCCGGGCTGTGCCGGTCCGCCGTGCAGGCCGGGGGTAAGCGCCTGCGCCCCCGGTTCGCCTACTGGGGGTGGCGGGTCGGCGCGGACGCGGATGCGTCGCCGGGGCCGCTGGTGGGCCTGGCCGCCGCGCTCGAGTTGCTGCACGCGGCGATCCTGGTCCACGACGACGTGATCGACAGTTCCGACGTGCGCCGCGGCCAACCGTCGGTGCGCGCGGCGCTGGCGGCGGACCACCGCACCGGAGCCGGGTGGGGCGACTCACGGGAGTTCGGCGACAACATGGCGCTGCTGGTCGGCGATCTGCTCTGGTCGGCGGCGCACGACACGTTCGACGACGCGGTGGCGGGCCTGCCCGAGGAGGTCGCGCGCCGCACCTCGCGAGTGTTCCGCACCATGCGACTGGAGGTGCTGGCCGGTCAGCTGCTGGAGTTGCAGGCGCAGGCGGGCCGCGACTACCAGGCGGCGACGGCGGAGAAGATCCTGCACTACAAGACCAGCGCCTACACCGTCGAACGTCCCGCCGAGCTGGGGCTGACACTGGCCGGGTCGACGTCGGCCGCCACCGCGGCCACGCTGGGCCGATACGCCGCCGCGGTCGGCCGGGCATTCCAGCTGCGCGACGATCTGGCCGACCTGTTCGGCACCACGAAGACCAGCGGTAAACAGACCGGTGACGACATCCGGGCCGGCAAACCCACCGAACTGCTCGGCGCGGCCTACGAGCTGGCCGACGATCTGGACCGCAGCCTGCTGGCCAGCATCGTCGGCGACACCGCTGCGGATGCGGCGGCCATCGCCGAGGTGCAGACGGTCGTGCTGCAGTGCGGCGCCGCGGACCGGGTCGGACGGCGCATCGCCGACCTGGTCGACATCGCGCACGGTGCGGTGGCAGAACTGGCGGAGAACACGGATGCGACGACGGTCGCGGGACTGTCGGAGATCCTCGTCGAGTGCACCGAGCTGTCCTTCCTGCCGACGGCCTGACCGGCCGCCGCGGAGCGAGGACTACGCCTCGAGCTGGGCCAGGATCTCGTCGGGGATGTCGGCGTTGGTGTAGACGTCCTGGACGTCATCGCTGTCCTCGAGGGCGTCGACCAGCTTCATCACCTTGCGGGCGCCCTCGGCGTCGAGCGGCACGGTGACCGACGGCTGGAAGCTGGCATCGGCGGAGTCGTAGTCGATACCCGCCTCCTGCAGCGCGGTCCGCACGGCCACCAGATCGGTGGGCTCGGAGATGATCTCGAAGCTGTCGCCGAGGTCGTTGACCTCCTCGGCGCCGGCCTCCAGCACGGCCATCAGCACGTCGTCCTCGGTCAGACCGTTCTTCTCCAGTGTCACCACGCCCTTGCGCGAGAAGAGGTAGGCCACCGAACCCGGGTCGGCCATGTTGCCGCCGTTGCGGGTCATCGCGACACGCACCTCGCCGGCCGCGCGGTTGCGGTTGTCGGTCAGACACTCGATCAGCACGGCGACCCCGTTGGGGCCGTACCCCTCGTAGGTGATGGTCTGCCAGTCGGCGCCGCCCGCCTCTTCACCGGCGCCGCGTTTGCGGGCCCGCTCGATGTTGTCGTTGGGCACCGAGTTCTTCTTGGCCTTCTGGATGGCGTCGTACAGCGTCGGGTTGCCGCCCGGATCACCGCCGCCGGTGCGGGCCGCCACCTCGATGTTCTTGATCAGCTTGGCGAAGTTCTTCCCTCGGCGGGCGTCGATGATCGCCTTCTTGTGCTTCGTGGTCGCCCACTTGGAATGGCCGCTCATCGGCGAACTACCTCTCTCACTCAAGTTCGAGTCCGGTAGCCGAGTCTACGTGGATCGGATCGCGGTGCCGTATGCAGACCTGCGGGAACCCGCCGCCGGGTGCAACATGTTCGTCACGGCGCCGAAACAGCACGGCCCTAGCTTTGCCGGATGACCCAGGACGTCAGCAGGGACCAGGTGCCCCCGGCAACCGACGCGGACACCGACGCGGGCAGGGTAAGCGCCACCAAGGAGACGCTGGAGGACTACACGCTGCGGTTCGCCCCGCGCAGCTACCGCAAGTGGTCGACCGGCGTGGTGGGTGTCTCCGCACTCGGCGGCATCGCCTACCTGGCCGACTTCGCGATCGGCGCGAACATCGGCATCGCCTACGGCACCACCAACGCGCTGTGGGGAATCCTGATCTTCGCCGTCGTGATCTTCCTGTCCGGATTCCCGCTCGCCTACTACGCGGCCCGCTACAACATGGATCTCGACCTGATCACCCGTGGCAGCGGCTTCGGTTACTACGGGTCCGTGGTCACCAACGTCATCATGGCCACCTTCACGTTCATCTTCTTCGCCCTCGAGGGCTCGATCATGGCCCAGGGGCTCGAGCTCGGCCTCGGCGTCCCGCTGTGGCTGGGCTACGCGGTCTCGACGATCGTCATCTTCCCGCTGGTGATCTACGGCATGAAAGTGCTCTCCACGCTGCAGGTCTGGACGACTCCGCTGTGGCTGGTGCTGATGGTGGCCCCGTTCGTCTACCTCGTGGTGAGCCATCCCGAGTCGGTCGGCCAGTTCTTCGCCTACCCGGGTGAGGAGGGTGCGGGCGGGTTCGACCTCGGCTCCACGCTGTTGGCCGCCGGCGTGTGTCTGTCGTTGATCGCCCAGATCGCCGAGCAGATCGACTATCTGCGCTTCATGCCGCCGAAGACACCGGAGAACAGCCGTAGTTGGTGGACGTGGATGATCCTGGCCGGGCCCGGCTGGGTGTTCTTCGGCGCCGTCAAACAGATCGTCGGCCTGTTCCTGGCGGTGTACCTGATCGCCAACGTCGCCGACAGTGCGGGGATCGCCAACCAGCCGGTGCACCAGTTCCTGGAGATCTACGAGAACTTCCTGCCCGGCTGGCTGGCGATGACCCTCGCGGTCCTGCTCGTCGTCATCAGCCAGATCAAGATCAACGTCACCAACGCCTACTCCGGATCGCTCGCGTGGACGAACTCGTTCACCCGCGTCACCAAGCGCTACCCCGGCCGGCTGGTGTTCCTGGCCTTCAACCTGCTGATCGCGCTGATCCTGATGGAAGCCAACATGTTCGACTTCCTCAACACGATCCTCGGGTTCTACGCGAACTGCGGGATGGCCTGGGTCGTCGTAGTGGCCTCCGACATCGTCGTCAACAAGCACCTGCTGGGCATCTCCCCCAAGGCGCCGGAGTTCCGCCGCGGCATGCTGTACGCGATCAACCCGGTCGGCTTCGGGTCCATGCTGATCGCCGCCGGGGTGTCGATCCTCGCGTTCTTCGGCTTGCTCGGCGAGACGGTCCGCCCGTACTCGCCGCTGGTCGCCATCGGCCTGGCCCTGGTGCTGCCGCCGGTGTTCGCGCTCGCCACCAAGGGCCGCTACTACCTGCGCCGCACCGACGACGGTATCGACCTGCCGATGTACGACGAATACGGCAACCCGTCCGGCGAACAGCTCGCCTGCCACGTCTGCCGCCACGACTACGAACGGCCGGACATGGTGGCGTGCGCGACCCACGACGCGTTCATCTGCTCGCTGTGCCTGTCCACCGACCGGGTCGGCGACCACGTGCTGCCGGCCCAGGCCTAACCGGACAGATCGCCGTCGATGTAGCGCTGCAGGTTCGGCGCGACCGCGGCGACGAGTTCGTCCTCCGACATCGAGGCCACCGGTTCGATCCGCCAGATGTAGCGCATCATCGCCAGCCCCATGATCTGCGAGGAGATCAGTCCACTGCGGACCTGGCGGTCCCGGTCGTCGGTCCCCAGCTGCGAGACCCCGATGAGGCTGCGCTCGACGATCGCGCGCAACTTCTCCCGCGTGGACGGCTCGTGCGCCGCCGTCTGCAGCACCGCGCGCAGCACCGGGCCGATCTCGTCGTCGGCCCACGCTCCCAGCATCAGCCTCAGCAGCGCGGCGCCCAGGTCGTCGAGCGGGGTGGTCCAGGTCCGGGCGACGCTCTCCAGCCAGCGCTGCGGTGGGTCCGTGGCGGCGTCGAGCAGGCGTTCCTTGGACGTGAAGTAGTGGTACACCAGCGCGGGGTCGACGTCGGCGGCCCGGGCGACGGCCCGGATGGTGGTTCCGGCCGCGCCGTGTTCGGCGAACGCGGTGCGGGCGGCGGCGAGGATCCGGCCGGCCAGCACACCCCGTTCGTCGCGGGGGCCGGGTGCGGTCGTCCTCTTGGCCATTGTCGCCACCCGTCCGTGATGCTCTTGCGTCGAGATTAATTTCATCATAGCGTGAGACTAATTTCAACGGAGCGTGAATCCAGGAGCCCTCATGATCACTTCCACCACAGACGTCCTGGTGGCCGGCGGCGGACCGGTCGGCCTGGTCGCCGCCTGCGAACTGGCCCGCCGCGGTGTCGCGGTACGGATCGTCGACAAGCTCGCCGCGCCGACCGACCAATCGAGGGCGATCGCGGTCCACGCGCGCAGCCTGGACATGTTCGCCCGGATGGGCATCCTCGACGAGCTCGTCGCGACCGGGGTGAAGTCGACCGGCATGAAGCTGCTCAGCAAGGACACCGAGCTGTGCGAGGTCACCTTCGGCGGCGTCGACAGTGCCTACCCCTATTCATTGCTCACGCCGCAGACCGAGACCGAACGCGTGCTCACCCAACGGCTCGCCGGGCTCGGTGTCGCCGTCGACCGCGGGACCGAACTGACCGGCCTGACCCAGGACGACCGATCGGCCCGGGCCACCCTGCGCCATGCCGACGGCACCGAGGAGACCCTGGACGCCCGCTGGCTCGTCGGCGCCGACGGCGCGCACAGCACCGTTCGCCACCTCGTCGGCACCCGGTTGCAGGGATCGTTTCGGGGTGAGCGGTTCATCCTCGGCGACTGCGACGTCGACAGCGATCTGGGTCCCGAGTCGATGTACACGATCTTCTCGCCCCAGGGCCCGGTCATCACGATGCCGATGCGCGACGGCCGCAACCGGTTGATGGCCCAGATCCACGATCCGCAGGACACTGCGGTGAACCTGCACCCGCAGCAGGAGGAACTGCAGCGCATCATCGACGAGCGGGTGGGCGGCATCCGGATCGTCCGCAGCCACTGGCTGACCTGTTTCGAGATCCACCATGGGCAGGTTCCGCGGTACCGCCACGGCCGGGTGTTCCTGGCGGGCGACGCCGCGCACATCCACAGCCCGGCCGGCGGCCAGGGTATGAACACCGGCATGCAGGACGCGTTCAACCTGGCGTGGAAGCTGGCCATGGTGATCCGCGGCGACGGCGGGCAGACACTGCTCGACAGCTACCACGCCGAGCGCCACCCCGTCGCCGAGCAGGTCATCTCGTTCAGTGCCCGGCTGACCCAGGCGGGCACGTTGCACGGCGGGGCGCGCGTGGTGCGCGACGCGGTCCTGCGGACGATCGGGCGCATCCCGGCCGTCGGGCAGAAGATGGCCGCCGTGGTCGAAGAGGTCGGCATCGGGTACGGGAGCAGCCCCGCGGTGCTGGATCGCCGGCCGCGGCACGCCGATCTGGTTGCGGGACAGCATTTTCCGCACGTCGCCGACGCCGGCCTGCAGAAACAGCTGACTGGCTGGTGTCACGGCGCCGACACCGGGCACACGATCCTGACGGTGACGGAGGGCGCCCCCGCACCCGCCGCCGGTCCCGCCGGCCAGACGCAGGTGCTCGTCACCGCCGACGACACCCCGGTCGGCGGCTACGACGCGGTGATCGCCGACCCGCGGGCCCGGGTGGCCACACGGTTCGGCCTGCGCGACGGTGGTCGCATCGTCGTGCGCCCCGATGGCTACATCGGCGCCGTCACCGCGCTGGACGACCAGCGTTCCGTCGCCGACTACTTCGCCCTGATCGCGCGGTAGGCCGATGTACACCTACGACGTCGACGCCGCCGCCATGTTCGACGACCGCACCCACCAGTTCGAGAAGTTCGGGATCGCGGCGTCCGACATCGAGGACGCACGCGCCGCGATCACCGACATGTGGACCGACGCACCCGGCGGCTGGGTGTACGAATGGTCGCGGCTGGCGCAGCGCTACGCCGGGGCGGGCGAGCACCGGATGGCGTCACTGCTCTACGGCTGCGCCAAGTTCCCGTGCCTCACCGACGCCGCGCGGGTACGCGCCCTGGACCACCAGCTCACGCAGTTCCTATTGGCGGCCAAGGACTTTCCCGTGCGTTTCGACCGCCGCATCATCGCGGTGCCCTACCGGGGCGGCACCGTCGACGTGCCGGTGCACCTGTATTCGACCGACGGCGATCACCCGCGGCGCCCGGTGCTGATCGCCAGCGGCGGCGTGGACACCTGGAAGATGGACATCCATCCGTGGTGGGTGGCGTTCACCCGGCACGCGGGGGTGACGACGGTGGCGTTCGACCATCCGGGCACCGGCGAGTCGACGATCCCGCTCGACGAACACGCCGACGAGGTCGTTGCCGGAATCGCCGACTACGGCCGATCGCTGGGCGACGGCCGGGTCGCACACTTCGGCGCGTCGTTCGGGGGCAACTTCGCAGCCATGTCCGGGCTGAGCGGAATCGTCGACGCCGCAGTCGATCTCGGCGGCCCCGTGCTGGACTCCTTCACCGCCGACCATGCGGACAGGCTGCCCTTCGGCATGCACGACATCCTGGGCAACGCGATGCACTGCGACCGCTCCCCCACCGTCGAACAGCTCACCGAGGGGCTGCAGCGGCTGTCCCGACGGGAGCTGCTCGCCCGCCCGGGCAACGCGCCGATGCTGGTGGTCAACGGCGCCGACGACTACTTCGTGCCGCAGTCCGACACCCTCTGTTTCGAGGGCAGGCCGAACGTCGAGGTCCATCTGATCCCCGGCACCGGGCACGTCGCGATGAGCAAGGCCGACGAGGTCATCCCGCTGGTGATCGGCTGGTTGCGCCGGGCGTTTTCGGTGTGATCGGTGGCGCCCAGCGCGACGCACTACACCGAGATCACCCGGTGACCATGTCGACGAACAGTTTGTGCACCCGCCGGTCGCCGGTCACCTCGGGGTGGAACGACGTGGCGAGCATACGACCCTGCCGCACCGCGACGATGTGCTCACCGGCACGGCCGAGCACCTCGACGTCGGGTCCCACCCGCTCCACCCACGGCGCCCGGATGAACACCGCGTGCACCGGGGAGTCGAGCCCCTCGAACGGGATGTCGCCTTCGAACGAGTCGACCTGACGTCCGAACGCGTTGCGCCGCACCGACATGTCGATTCCCTTGAGCGGGGTGGCCTGGCGGCCTTCGACTCCGGCGTCGAGGATCTCGCTGGCGAGCAGGATCATGCCGGCACACGAACCGTAGGCCGGCATCCCGTCGGCGAGCCGGGCCCGCAACGGTTCGAGCAGTTCGAACTCGCGCAGCAGGTGGCTCATCGCCGTCGACTCGCCGCCGGGGATCACCAGCGCGTCGACCGTGTCGAGTTCGGACAGGCGGCGCACCGTCACCGCCTCGGCACCGGCTTCGGTCAGCGCGGCGAGGTGTTCGCGGGTGTCGCCCTGCAGTGCGAGGACACCGATGCGTGGGCTCACGGACGGCCCGGCGTGAAGTCGCGCGGGTACCGGGTCAGCCCCTCCTGCATCACCGCCGCGACCATCTCGCCGTAGCGGTTGAAGATCTTGCCCTGGGTCAGCGAGCGGCCCCCGCACGCCGACGGCGAGGACTGGTCGTAGAGCAGCCACTCGTCGGCGCGGAACGGCCGCATGAACCACATCGCGTGATCGAGCGACGCCACCATCAGGTGTTTACGCGCCTCGGGGTGGTTGACCTGCGCCGAGCCGAGCAGGGTCAGGTCGCTCATGTAGGCCAGCGCGCAGATGTGCAGGACGTGGTCGTCCGGCAGCGGGTCGCGGTGCCGGAACCACACCTGCTGCTGGGAGGCCTTGCCCGGCAGCCGCTGCAACTGGTCGCGCGGCACGATCCGCACATCCCACTCGTCGAACTGACGGAAACTCGCGTCGTCGAACACCTTGCTCGCCGACTTGAAGTCGGGGATGTCGTCGGGTGGCGGCGCCACGGGCATGGCGTCCTGGTGTTCGATACCGCTCTGGTCGGTCTGGAACGACGCCGACATCGAGAAGATCGTCTCGCCGTGCTGGATGGCGCTGACCCGTCGGGTGCAGAACGAGCCGCCGTCGCGGATGCGCTCGACGGTGTAGATCGACGGGGCGCGCGCGTCACCGGGCCGCAGGAAATATCCGTGCAGCGAATGCACGAGGTATTTCGGGTCGACGGTGCGTACCGCCGACACCAGCGACTGCCCGGCCACGTGACCGCCGAAAGTGCGCTGCAGGAACCCGGATTCGGGGCTGAACACGCCCCCGCGGTAGATGTTGACCTCGAGCTGCTCGAGATCGAGGATCTGTTCGATCGCCATGCAGTGTTACTACCAGCCGCGTTCGGCGAGCCGGTGCGGTGCGGCGATCTCCTCCACGTTGATGCCCACCATGGCCTCACCGAGGCCGCGTGAGACCTTGGCCAGCACGTCGGGATCGTCGTAGAAGGTGGTGGCCTTGACGATCGCGGCGGCACGTTCGGCGGGGTTGCCGGACTTGAAGATTCCCGACCCGACGAAAACCCCCTCCGCACCGAGTTGCATCATCATCGCCGCATCGGCCGGGGTGGCGATCCCTCCCGCGGTGAACAGCGTCACCGGCAGCTTGCCGGCGCGGGCCACCTCGACCACCAGATCGTAGGGCGCCTGCAGCTCCTTGGCCGCGACATACAGCTCGTCCTCCGACAGCGACGTCAGCCGGCGGATCTCGCCGCCGATCTTGCGCATGTGAGTCGTGGCGTTGGAGACGTCACCGGTGCCGGCCTCGCCCTTGGAGCGGATCATCGCCGCGCCCTCGGTGATCCGGCGCAGCGCCTCACCCAGGTTGGTCGCCCCGCACACGAACGGCACGGTGAACTTCCACTTGTCGATGTGGTTGGTGTAGTCGGCCGGGGTCAGCACCTCGGACTCGTCGACATAGTCGACCCCGAGGCTCTGCAGGATCTGCGCCTCGACGAAGTGACCGATCCGCGCCTTGGCCATCACCGGAATGGTGACCGCGTCGATGATGCCCTCGATCATGTCGGGGTCACTCATCCGCGACACCCCGCCCTGGGCGCGGATGTCGGCGGGCACGCGCTCGAGCGCCATCACCGCGACCGCGCCCGCACCCTCGGCGATACGCGCCTGCTCCGGGGTGACGACGTCCATGATGACGCCACCCTTGAGCATCTCTGCCATCCCACGCTTCACCCGGGCGGTGCCGGTCTGGTGCGTCGAGCCGTTCTGCGTGGCGGAGCCGTTGCTCCGACCCTCACGCCGCTGACCTTCGAGATCCACGGTCATCTCCTCCGATTTGCTACTGATCCAGTGTAATAGCGGGACCAAATCGATTGATTCCGCAACTCAGCGGATCGTTTCCACAGGTCGCCGCTCGGCAACGGGCTCGTCGGCCAGTCGACCGGCCCGGGCCAGCAAGTCGCCCAGTTGCTGCGGGTAAACGGTCTCGCCGCCTGCGACCAGTTCGGCGATCATTGTCGCATCACACCAGCGGTACCCGTGAATGTAGTGACGCTCGAGTGCCGAATGGCCCGTCGTCGACGGTTCGAACCGCCGGGTGCGGTGCACGAAGAACATCTCCTGGCTGCGCATCACCGATCCGTTGAACTCGAACACCGCATCGCGGCGCCACACCGGCCCGACCAGTTCGCCCGGGTCGATGCGCAGACCGGTCTCCTCGTCGACCTCGCGCACCGCGGCCTGCGCGAGCGACTCCCCGGCCTGCACCGCCCCGCCGACGGTGAACCACCAGCGCGGAGCATCGCCGTCCACGGCCGGGTCCGAGCCGCACAGCAGCAGCACCGCGCCGGACTCGTCGAGCAGCACCACACGCGCCGAGACCCGCCGGCTCAGCGGTTCGGCGTCGCGGGAGGACACCTCGGCGATCTCGAAGTAGCTCGGCAGCGCCGCGGTCCCGCCGAGGCGCAACAACCGCACGGGCGTGCGTTCGCGCAGCGCCAGGGTGTCGCGCACCGCGTCGTTGTGGAACCGGCGGGCCAGCAGGACCCGCGCCTCGGCGTCGGCCAGTTCGGCCACCAGGGCCACCGGTAGGGCGGCCGGGTCGACGAGCGCCAGGGCCGCCGACAGTTCGTTCTCGGCCGCCTCCCGCGCGCTGCGCGGCGCCCGTTCGGCGGCGTCGGCCAGCGCGGCCAGCCGTCTGCCCTGCGGTCCGCCGGCGTAGGCGTCCACCGCGACCGCCCGCGCCACGACCGCACGCCGGGCCAGCGCCCCGTCGAGCGCCTGCCAGCTCAGGTCGTAGCGCACGTGCAACCGGTCCAGCCGGTGCGCGGTCTGGTATGCCCACACGCTGATCAGCAGCACGACGACCAGCAGCACCACCAGCGCGGTGATCACGACCCACGTCACGGCGCGACCTGAACCTTCACACCCGCGCCCGCGACGGTCTCGTAGACGCGCATGATCTGGGCGGCCACCACCGACCAGTCGTAACGACCGACCGTATCGGAGGCCGCGGCGATGTAGCGCTCCCGCGCCGCGTCGTCGTCGAGCACCTCGATCAGCCCGGTGGCCAGCGCATCGGCGTCGTCGACGGTGACCAGGCGGCCGGCCGCACCGTCGCGCAGGACACGGCGGAACGCGTCGAGGTCGCTGGCGACCACGGCGGTCCCGGCCGCCATCGCCTCGACCAGCACGATGCCGAAACTCTCGCCGCCGGTGTTGGGTGCGCAGTACACGTCGGCGCTGCGCATCGCCGACGCCTTGGTGGCGTCGTCGGCCTGCCCCAGGAACCGCAGGTGCGGTGCCAGCGGACCCGCCTGCTCCCGCAGCTCCGCCTCGTCACCGCGCCCGACGATGAGGATCTGCACGTCCGGGTAGCGCGCCACCAGGGCGGGCAGCGCGCCCAGCAGCACCGCCATCCCCTTGCGGGGTTCGTCGTAGCGGCCCAGGAACAGCACGGTACGGCCCGGCCTCGGGTAGCCGTCGAGCCGCGGCGCGTCGGCGAAGAAGGCGACGTCGACGCCGTTGGGGATCTCGACCGCATCGGAGCCCAGCGCCTCCATCTGCCAGCGCCGAGCCAGATCGGACACGGCGATGCGGCCGACGATCTTCTCGTGGTACGGCCGCAGGATGCCCTGGAAGACCGACAGCGTCAGCGATTTGGTGGTCGACGTGTGGAACGTCGCGACGATCGGCCCCTCGGCGGCCTGCAGCGCCAGCATCGACAGGCTCGGGGCGTTCGGCTCGTGCAGGTGCAGCACATCGAACTGACCCTGCTGAAGCCACCGCTTCACCAGGCGGTGGGTGACGGGACCGAACCGCAGCCGCGCCACCGAGCCGTTGTAGGGAATCGGCACCGCGCGCCCGCCGGACACCACATAGTCCGGAAGGTCGACGTGCGGCGAGGCCGGCGCCAGCACGCTGACCTCGTGTCCACGTCCGCGCATGACCTCCGCCAGCTGCAGGACGTGGGACTGCACCCCGCCCGGGACGTCGAACGAGTAGGGGCACACCATCCCGATCCGCATCCTCAACCGGCTCCGGCGAGTCTGGCGCGCCGCGCGTCGGACAGGTCGGCCAGCCACTGCGGCTGCATCATGTGCCAGTCCTCGGGGTGGGCGGCGATGTTGACGGCGAACCGGTCCGCCAGCGCCTGGGTGATCCCGACGACGTCCCCGCTGGAGGTGTCGAGCGGTTCGAAGACCTGCATGCCCCAGCCGTCGCCCTCGAACCAGCAGTGCACCGGCAGCAGCGCCGCACCGGTCTCGCACGCGAGCTTCGCCGGGCCGGCGGGCATGCGGGTCGGCTCACCGAAGAAGTCGACCTGCACGCCGTGACGGGTGAGATCGCGTTCGGCCATCAGGCACACCACCCCGTTGCCGCGCAACCGGTCCCGCAACAGCTGATACGGCGGGCGCTCACCTCCGGAGAGCGGGATCACCTCGAAACCGAGGCTCTCGCGGTAGGCGACGAACCGGTTGAACAGCGATTCGGGCCGCAGCCGTTCGGCCACCGTGGTGAAGGTGCCGTGGTTCTGGACCAGCCACACCCCGGCCATGTCCCAGTTGCCGCTGTGGGGAAGCGCGACCAGCGCGCCGCGGCCCGCCTCGATCGCATCCCAGACGTGCTGGATGCCGTCGACGGTGAGTTCGCGCCCCAGCTTGCGGTGATCCATCGCCGGAAGCCGGAACGCCTCGCGCCAGTACCGGGCGTACGACGCCAGCGAGGCCCGCATCAGCGCGTCGGGCACCTCGGCCGGTGCGACACCGAGGACACGGGCCAGGTTCCTGCGCAGCTGCTCGGGTCCGCCGTTGCGGGCCGAGTAGCGGGCACCGGCGTCGAAAGCGTTGCGCGCCAACGACTCCGGAAGGGCGCGCACGACGCGCCAGCCGGCTGCGTACCCCCAGTCCGTCAGGTGTTCGGTACCGGGCAGCCAGCCGCCGAGTGCGGTCACTGGTCGTCCGCCGCCGGCTTCTCTTCCCCCGGGAGCCGGTCCATCGCGCCGGGTGAGGTGCGCACCGTGTGCAGGCGCTGCAACACGGTGACCACGCTGGCCACCGCGAGCACCCACATCGCCACGTGGATCAGCCACGGGATGTGCAGGAACCACACCCCCGACAGACCGGTGCCCGTCAGCACGATCACCAGCCGTTCCGGACGCTCGATGAAGCCGCCGTCGCCCCGCAACCCGCTGGCCTCGGCACGCGCCTTGATGTAGGAGATGACCTGCGAGGTGATGAGGCAGATCAAGGTGGCGACCACCAGCGCCGGGCTGTCCATGCCGAACGCCGCCCACCACAGCAGACCCGCGAAGATCGCACCGTCGGCGATCCGGTCGCACGCCGCGTCGAGCACCGCGCCGAACCGGGTCCCGCCGCCGCGCTCGCGCGCCATGGTGCCGTCGAGCATGTCGGCCAGCACGAACACGGCCACCGCGAAGGCGCCCCACCACAGCTGCCCGATCGGGAACAGCGTCAACGACGCCAGCACCGTGCCCGCCGTACCGAGGATCGTGATGCTGTCCGGGGTGAAGCCCACCCGCAGGGCCGCCCTCGCCACGGGCCGAGACAGTTTGGTGTAGGCGGCCCGGGTCATCAGGTAGATGTTGCTCACGGGTCCTGCCTCCCGTTCTGCTTCGCCCACTCGGTGGCCAACAGCTCACGGGTCTCGCGCAACAACTGCGGGATGACCTTGGACCCGCCGATGATCGTGATGAAGTTGGCGTCCCCGCCCCAGCGCGGCACGACGTGCATGTGCAGGTGCTCGGCGAGCGAGCCGCCCGCCGAGTGGCCCAGGTTCAGTCCGACGTTGAAACCGTGCGGCCGCGACACCGCCTTGATGACGCGAATGGCCTTCTGCGTGAACGACATCAGCTCGACGCTCTCGGCCTCGGTGAGGTCCTCGAGTTCGGACACCCGCCGGTACGGCACCACCATGAGATGACCGGGGTTGTACGGGTACAGGTTGAGCACCGCGTACACCTGCTCACCGCGCGCCACCACCAGGCCGTCCTCGTCGGCCATGTTGGGGATGTCGGTGAACGGCTCGGAGGACTGCGACGAGCCGGCGCCCTTCTTCATCGGCGACTCGGCGATGTAGCTCATGCGGTGCGGGGTCCACAGCCGCTGCAGGTTGTCCGGGTCGCCGACGCCGTGGTCGACTATCGTGCGCTCGTCGCCGATCGTGCGGTCGTCCGGTTCGGTCACGTCCCCGCTCACGTTCCGGCGCCCACCGTGACCAGATCTGCCGTGGGGGCGGCGTTGCGGCGGTCGGCGATCCAGCGCACGATCGCCTCCACGGCCTCGTCCCGCGGCACGCCGTTGATCTGGGTCCGGTCACCGAAGCGGAAGGACACGGCGCCTGCGTCGACATCTTTGTCCCCCGCCAGCAACATGAACGGCACCTTCTGATTTGTGTGGTTGACGATCTTCTTGGCCATCCGGTCGTCGCTGCCGTCCACCTCGACCCGCACGCCGCGCGAGCGCAGCTGCGCGGCAACGTCTTTCAGGTACGGGATGTGCCCGTCGGCCACCGGGATGCCGACCACCTGCACCGGCGCCAGCCAGGCGGGGAAAGCACCGGCGTAATGCTCGGTGAGCACGCCGAAGAAGCGTTCGATCGACCCGAACAGCGCCCGGTGGATGAGCACCGGCCGCTGTCTGCTGCCGTCGGCGGCGGTGTATTCCAACTCGAACCGCTCGGGCATGTTGAAGTCCAGCTGGATCGTCGACATCTGCCAGTTGCGGCCCAGTGCGTCCTTGACCTGGACGGAGATCTTCGGCCCGTAGAACGCGGCGCCGCCCGGGTCGGGTACCAGGTCGAGCCCGGAGGCCTCGGCCACCTCGCGCAGCGTCTCGGTGGCCTCCTCCCAGATCTCGTCGGAGCCGACGTACTTGTCCGGATCCTTGGTGGACAGCTCCAGGTAGTACTCGTCGAGGCCGTAGTCGGACAGCAGGTCGAGCACGAACTGCAGCAGCGACGCCAACTCGTCGCGCATCTGCTCACGCGTGGTGTAGATGTGCGCGTCGTCCTGCGTCATGCCGCGCACGCGGGTCAGGCCGTGCACCACACCGGACTTCTCGTAGCGGTACACCGAACCGAATTCGAAAAGCCGCAGCGGCAGTTCGCGGTACGACCGGCCGCGCGAGCGGTAGATCAGATGGTGCATGGGGCAGTTCATCGGTTTGAGGTAGTAGTTCTGCCCGGGTTTGCGCACCGTGCCGTCCACGTCGTACTCGGCGTCGATGTGCATCGCGGGGAACATGCCGTCGGCGTACCACTCGAGATGCCCGGACGTCACGTACAGGTGCTCTTTGGTGATGTGCGGGGTGTTGACGAACTCGTAGCCGGCCTCGAGGTGTTTGGCCCGCGAGTAGTCCTCGAGTTCCTTGCGGACGATGCCGCCCTTCGGGTGGAACACCGGAAGACCCGAACCGAGTTCGTCGGGGAAGCTGAACAGGTCGAGTTCCACCCCGAGCTTGCGGTGGTCGCGGCGCTGCGCCTCCTCGATGAGCTCGAGGTGGCGGTCGAGCGCCTCCTGCGACTCCCAGGCCGTGCCGTAGATGCGCTGCAGGCTGGCGTTGGCTTGATCGCCGCGCCAGTACGCGGCCGAACTGCGGGTCAGCTTGAACGCCGGGATGTATCTGGTCGTCGGGATGTGCGGACCACGGCACAGGTCGCCCCAGACGCGCTCACGGGTGCGCGGGTTGAGGTTGTCGTAGGCCGTCAGTTCGTCGCCCCCGACCTCCATCACCTCCGGGTCGCCGGATTTGTCGTCGACGAGTTCGAGTTTGTACGGCTCGCCGGCGAGTTCGGCCCTGGCGGCGTCCTTGGACTCGTAGACGCGCCGCGAGAACAGCTGGCCGTCCTTGATGATCTGGCGCATCTTCTTCTCGAGCGCCTCGAGGTCCTCGGGCGTGAACGCCTGCGGGACGTCGAAGTCGTAGTAGAAACCGTCGGTGATCGGCGGCCCGATGCCGAGCTTGGCTTCCGGGAACATCGACTGCACCGCCTGGGCCAGCACGTGGGCCGCCGAGTGACGGATGACGCTGCGGCCGTCCTCGGTGTCGGCGGCCACCGGCGTCACCTCGACGTCGGCCTCCGGCGCCCAGGACAGGTCACGCAACCGGCCCTCGGAATCGCGCACCACGACGACGGCGTCCGGCGCACCGCGGCCCGGCAGCCCCGCCTCGCGGACCGCCGCCCCGGCGGTGGTCCCGGCAGCCACCCGGATCGGGGCTGCTGGGGCTGGGCTGGCGGCGGCGCTCATCGGTGACTCTCCCTAACGGGTCGGGGAACGATCGATCGCGACCATGCTATCGGTGCGCATCGCCGAACCCCGAGCGTGATCGGGGTCAGGAAGAGCCGAACCCGAGCGGACTGTCGAGCCACTGCTGATCGAACCCGACCAGTTCCCCGGCCCAGCCGACCGCGCCCAGCAGCCACAGCGTCGTGAACACCACGACCGCGGTGAGCAGACCGCCCAGGACCTGCACGAGCGGACCCTGACCGTGGAACCAGTCCATCACCCGGTCGTAGCGTTCCCTGGCATAGGCGAGAAGGCGTTTGGCCCAGTCGAACTCCGTGGCCAGGATGCCGAGGCCGATGAACACGATCGCCCAGCCGGGACCCGGATAGGGAATCGCGAGCACGCCGAGCGCCAACACCACGAGCCCGATCACGCCGACCGCGATCCGGTAGAAGAAGTCCACCCTCGGGCGGCGGCGCAGACCCTCGCGCCACTGCTTCCAGCGCTCCTTGATCCGCGTCCAGCGCGACGGCTGCTCGGTTTCGTTCTCGGTCACGGCTGCCCCGGTTTGAGTCGGACGAACAACGCCTCGGCGTCGGCGACCACAGTATCGCCGTCGAGCAGCCGGCCCTCGACGAAGATCTTGCGGCCCTCGATGCGGTCGATACCCGCCTCGACGCGCAACGGCTTCTCGACCGGCGTGATGCTGCGGTAGTTGACGTGCAGGAAGGCGGTGCGCTGAAACCGGCTCTGGGTCAGTTTGTAGGTGGTGTAGCCGAGAACCGAGTCGAACAGCAGGGCCACCGCGCCGCCGTGCGCGGCGCCGTTGCGGCCGAGGTAGAACCGGCGGAACGTGGCCTCGCCGGCGATCCGCCCGTCGTCGGTCTTCGCCAGAAACATCGGCACCTGCAGGATGTTGCCCCGGTTGGGCAGGTCCATCCGCCGGCCGGAAGGCGAATGCCATTCGTCGGCACGGTACGGCGCGAGCAGATCGGTGACCTTCTCGATCAGCCCGGCCGCCTCGGTGACGACCTCGTCGGGCGCGTCGGCCGCCCTGGCGAGGTCCTGCAGCTCGCGGACCGCCTCGATGAACCGGCCGTAGTCCGGCCCGCCGCGGGTGGTGGGTTCGGGAGGGTTGAACCCGCCACCGCGGTGCGTCTCGGTCGATTCACTGGCCACACCGCCACCGTATTCGGCTGTCGCGGTGAGAGGGTGGCGGGGTGAAACTCAGCGATCTGGCCACCCTGGCCCTCACCTATCCGGAGGTCGGCGCGACCGCCGGTGCGATGCCGCCCGGCTACCACCACGTGCGGGAGTCGGCCCCGATCGGGTCAGGCCGTGCCCGTTTCGAGGAGGCGGCCGCGGCCGTGATGCGCTGGGGCATGCTGCGCGGTGCCGGGGTGCGCGTCCAGGCGACCACCGAGGTCGCCGAAGTGGGGTCGGAGGTGATCGTGGGGCTGGGTCCGGTCCGTGCGCCGTGCCGCGTCGTCTACGTCGTCGACGAGCCCGACCGCCGCGGATTCGCCTACGGCACCCTGCCCGGTCACGCCGAGACCGGCGAGGAGTTGTTCGCCGTGCGCTACGACCCCGCGACCGAGCGGGTGTACGCGGAGGTGGCGGCGTTCTCCCGGCACGGCACCTGGTGGAGCCGGCTCGCCGGGCCGGTGACGTCAGTGCTGCAGCGCGTGGTCACCCGGCGGTATCTGCGCGCGCTGTGACGCCTCCGTGCTGACCGGACGCCGGACCGCGACGTCGATCTGGTAGGTCAGCACCGCCAGCGTGAAGAGTCCGATCGACAGACTGATCAGCGCGGCGAAGCCCTCGGTCGCGAAGTCGACGAAGGCGTTGAGGAACGTGTACAGCAGCGCGGCGTTGCGCAGCCAGAGCAGCGGCCACATCGCGGTGGTGCGGCGGCGCGCGATCATCGCCGGGACCGCGATCACGGACGTCACCGCGGCGTTGACGAGCAGGATGACCGACGCCGGGGTCATCCCGTCCAACCGCACGCTGACGTCCTCGTCCTGGTAGAAGTAGCCGCCCAGCACGATCCCGAGCAGTCCGAAGAACACGCCGCTGACCGCGCCGACCACCAGTAGCCACCCGACCACCGGCACCCAGCGCGGACTGCGGAAGAACCCGGGGATCAACCGCGGTGCCCACCGCTGCAGCCGGTAGAGCCGGTCGCCTGAGCTCTCCGCCGCGCGGATCAGGGCGCGGACGTGCGCCACCGCGTGCGGATCGGCACCCGACTGCCCGGCCTGCGCCAGCAGTGCCAGCCCGATCTCGCGGCGGTGGTCGGCCAGACCGCGCGCCACACCGTCCGCGGCGATCACCGTCGCCGAGGCCAGGCACTCCCGCGCCGTCAGCGGCCGGAAGTCCCGGACCACCCGGGCGCCCACGAGGAGCACGACGACGAGGATGTACATGATCTCGGCGGCCGGTCCGTAGAAGTAGTCGTTGTTCTTGGTGACGAACTTGCCGACCTCGTCGAGGAAGAGCCCGAATCCCACCCCGCCCATGACGACCGTGGCCACCCGCGGCCCCGCACCCAGGAGCAGCCAGCTCACCAACAGGGCGAGCATCATCAGCGCGCCGCCCCACAGCGCGTGGGCGATGTGCAGGTTCCCTCCCCCGACCTGCGGATATCCGGTCAATTCCAGGTAGAGGCGGGTGAGGAGGATGGTGGCGATCGCGATCAGCACGAACGCTTCCGCCGACGAGGAGCCCGTCGCATCACGGGTCAGCACGCCCCGACGGTGACGACGGGTCTCGTTCATGCGTCCTCCGGCCGGTCGAGCGCGTAATCTTGAGCAACTTAACGGAGGAAGATGATCGGATGGTGCTGGTGAACGAACCTGCCGGCCTCGATGGAGTTCACCGGCGAATCGCCGACCTCGTGCAGGAGCTGCACGGTCGGGGCGACGGCGACTCCGACGCGGTGCTCGCCGAACTGGTCGAGCATGCGGCGGCCGAGATCCCTGGCGCCGACTACGCCGGCGTGACGGTCACCCGCAACGCCAGGAAGATCGACACCCCCGCGGCGACGCACCGGTGGCCGGTGCTGCTCGACGAGATCCAGCAGCGCCACCACGAAGGCCCCTGCCTGACCGCGGCCTGGGAGGAGCGCACCGTCCACGTCGACGATCTCGAGCAGGACGACCGCTTCCCGCTGTACCGGCGCGACGTGCTCGAGCAGACGCCGATCCGGTCGGTCATGGCGTTCCAGCTCTTCATCGCCGACGAGACCATGGGTGCGCTCAACGTCTACGCCGAGAAGCCGCACGCACTCGGTCAGGGCACGCGCGAGATCGGGTTGATCTTCGCCGCACACTCCTCGGTGGCCTGGAATTCGGCGCGTCGCGACGAGCAGTTCAAACACGCGCTGGCCAGCCGCGACACCATCGGTCAGGCCAAGGGCATGATCATGGAGCGCTACAGCGTCGATGCCGTGCAGGCGTTCGCGTTGCTGCGCAAACTGTCGCAGGACTCGAACGTTCCGCTGATCCAGGTCGCGACCGACCTCACCGAGAAGGCGACTTCCTCCGGGATCTGACGGCGGGGTTTGCGCCCGCCGGAGGCGGGGCACCACATCCTCACACAGGCAACACAGAGGGTTGGTGCGTGATGAGTCTCGAATCGAAGCCGGGCGCCGATGCGTCGCTCGGAGAACTGCTCAGCCAACTGTCCGCCCAGACGTCGCGGCTGGTGCGCGACGAGTTGCGGTTGGCGCAGAAGGAATTCCAGGAATCCGCCAAACACGCCGGCATCGGTGCCGGGTTGCTCAGCGTCGCAGGGCTTTTCGCGTTCCTGGGATTGGCGACGGTTATCGCCGCGGCGGTGGCCGCCCTGTCCCTGGTGCTGCCCGTGTGGGCGGCGGCGCTGATCGTCGCGCTGGTGCTGTTCGTCATCGCGGGCATCGCGGCGCTGGTGAGCAAGAAGCAGGCCGAGGAAGTCACCCCGGCCGCACCCCGGACGGTGGAAACCGTCAAGGCCGACATCCAAGAGGTAAAGGACCGAGCGTCATGACCGCACCCGACCGCCCCGAACCCGGCCCGGAGGCCGGCGTCGAGGACATCGAGGCCGATATCGAAGCCACGCGTCAGGAGCTCGGCGAGACGGTCGAGGCGCTCTCGGCCAAGCTCGACGTCAAACAGCAGGCCAGAGACAAGGTCGACGAGACCAAACAGCGTGTCACCGACACCGCGCATACGGCACAGCAGGTCGTGGCCGACAAGGCCCGTACAGCGCAACACGTCGTTACCGACAATCCGCAGAAATCGGTCCCGGTCGCCGCGGTCGTCGTCGCCGTGGTGGTCGTGCTGGGCGTCGTCGTGTGGCGCCGCCGCCACTGAGCGCGGACAGGCTGACACTGCACCGCGGCGGGTTCTGACAGGGCCCGAAATAAATTTGCTCGACTTTCAAAGAACTGCTTCTTTATCAGGTTCCTTTAAGGTACATTTCTCCTGATCCGACGTGGTCGGGGGGACAAAACCTAATTGATGAGGGGGCCATGATGTCGGGCAACAACGCTGAATCATGTGAATTTGAGTTTGCGCGCCACGGAGTGGGTCACGGGCGGTCGGGCCGGCTCGGCGGTCGCCATCGGCGTGCGAAAGCTGCAACGAACACCGCTGCCGTCGACATGACACCCGGCGTGCACATCTCGCACGCCGCGAGCACACCAGCAAACTCCGCGCCGCGGCGGGTGCGTCGCCGTCGGGGATCGTTGCGCCCCGCCATCACGGGCGGCCTCGCCGTTCTCGGCGCCACCGCGCTGGTCGGGACGTTCGTCACCCCGGCCCCCGCCGAAGCCCGCACGCCCACCTATGCGGTGAGCGCGCCGACCCCGACGCCGCTCCTGGCGGCCCTGGCGCTGCCGATCGACCCGCTGGAGCTCGAAGCCGCGGCGAGGGCGGTCATCGACATCGATTTCGACGCGGTGTTCCGGTTCAACAGCGAGTTGGTGAATCTGCTGGCACGGCTGGGCGCCAGCCTGCGTGTCGACCTCGACCTCGACCTCGACGCCGAGGAGATCGCCGCGTCCTTCGCGAATCTGATCAACGCGATCGCCTATGACGTCAACGGTGCGATCGGCGCCGTCAACGGTGCGGTCGACCTGGGCGCCGCACTGGTGTCCGACATCGCGATGGCTGCCGCAACCGCCGCGGTGGACGGGGTGGACGCGGTCACCGGCGCGCTGGTGAGCCTGCTGGCCGCGATCACGCCGGAAGGCGACGTGGCCGCCGACTTGTCGGCCGCCATCGGTGTGGCCATCGAAGACATCGGCGACCTGATCTCGACCGGGTTCCTCAGCGCGGGAGCGGCGGTCACCTGGAAGGCCACGCTGGACGACCTGCTGGTCGACCTCGTGGCGACGGGCGGTATCGCGCTGACCAATGGTGTGACCGGAAGCCTGGTCGCCCTGCTGGGCGGCACGCCCGACCTGCCGGACATCGACGGCGGTGACGTGGTGCTGGCGCTCGGCGAGCTGGCGGAGCTCTTCGCCGACGGCATCAACGGTGGGCTCCTCACCGCCGGCGAGGCGGTGGAACTGGGCGTGACGGTGATCGGCGACCTGGCGACGGCGCTCGCCGAGGCCGGCGTGGGCCTGCGGGCGGACATCACCGGTGCGCTGCTGGGCGCGGTGGGGGCGCCCGAGGCCGTCGTCGAGCTGGTCGGCGACATCTCCGCGGGGATCGACGCCGGGATCCGCGGCATCGGTGAGGCGATCGCGTGGAAGTTCACGCTCGACGACGTGCTGGTCGACGTCGGGGTCGCGGGTGGGGTCTCGTTGGTCAACGGGCTGACCGCCGCCCTGTTCGGCGGGGCCGGCCTGCCGGTGCCCGATCTGCCGGACGTCGACTTCGCCGCATCGGTGCGGGCGCTGATCAACCACTTCGCGGTGGCGCTGGGGATCGACCTCGATGTCGATGTGGACGTCGACGCCGATCCCGATGGTGAAGGCGATCTCGAAGGTGAGCTCGGCGTGGATGACGAGGTCGAGGTCGAGTTGCTGAGCGCGGACGCGCAGCGCTCGGCCGTCGCGCTCGACGAGGTGGAGCCCACGCCGGACGACGTGCCGGTCGCCGACGAGGACGAGGCGCCCGTCGCAGACGACGACGTGGTCGCCGACGGCACGGATCTCGAGGACGTCGACGGGACCGATGACCTCGAGGAGGTCAGCGACGAGGTCAGCGACGACGAGGAGGCCGACGACGTCTCGGAGGTCGGTGACACCGGCGACGAGGTGGACGATCCGGAGGCCGGCGCGGAAAGCCCCGAAGAAGGCGGCGCCGACGAGGGCGCCGAGGCAGCTGACGGCGGTACAGACACCGGTGGCGACACCGGTGGCGACACCGGAGGCGACGGCGGGAACGACTCCCCGGCCGAGTGACAGTGGCGGCCGGGGGCACACGCGGTGTGCCCCCGGCACCGCCCTCGATCGCGGTTCGACGTAGGCACGAACCCAGCCCCGGAAGCGGGCTCTATACAGTTTGCGAAACAGTCGGATAGAAGGCAGTCATCAGGCGGTGCCGCCGGCGTCGAAAGCAAGCGCGGAGTATTTTTACCAGCTAATCGGTGACCTGTGGCGCAGCTGAGAGACGCTTCGCCGGCACACAGCTTTGTTTGACCGAGCATACCGGCAGAGCCCCCAATCGCCGCCCCCATGTGGGCTGTTGAGCAGTGGCCCGATCCGTCTACGCTTCGCTGTTTCGCCGCCCGGACTGTGAGACTTCGTGCGTCTGCAAACTGATGGCGGACCGAGATGATTCCGCTTGCAAACTTCCGCGAGGGTAAATCCGTTTGACCCATCCCTTTTTGGTAACAGCAGTGTTACGTTGCTGGAGCCTATGGCTTTCGCCGCTCATTCAAGGGGGATTCACACATGTCCAAGCATCGGAAAGACGCGCCGCGCGGGGGCGCATCCAACGGACGAGGTCGGCGCTGGCCGGTCATGCCGTTCATGATGGGGGGTGTCGCGCTCGCGGGTGGTGCGGCGGTCCTGCTGACACAGCCGGGCGGGCCGTCGCCGCTCACCGCTCTCGATTCCGACGCGACGATCGAGACCAAGACCATCGAATACACCCTGACCTCGACCGGCAGCGTCCTACCCCAGGGTCCGCTCCCCTGCATCGATGGCGGCCTGTTCTGCACCGGAACCGACTCGGACTCGAGCTCCGGGGCCACGTTCAGCGCGGCCGCGCTCACCCCCAACTTCGGCGGCGGCGCCTTCCTCGGCCTCATCGGCCCCGGCGGCCTCCTGATCGGCGACGGAGTCCCCGGCCGCGACGCCTACGTCGACGAGGACGGCGTGTACCACCCGGCCACGCCGGGTGGTAACGGCGGCCTGCTCTTCGGCAACGGCGGCGCTGGCGGAGACGGCCTCCAGGCCGGCTATTACGACACCGACGGCGACGGCGACATCGACGCGGAGGACGACTTCCTGGACGCGACCGCCGGTGCTGACGGCGGCGACGGCGGCTTCTTCATCGGCAACGGCGGCGCCGGCGGCGTAGGTGGTTCCGATCTTCGCGGTGTGGGACCGGGTCGGACGAATCTCGAGGGCGACGCAACCGGTGAGGACGGCGGCAACGGCGGACGTGGCGGATTGTTCTCCGGCAACGGCGGTCTGGGTGGCAACGGCGGCTCGGCGATCTCGATCGACGGAGTAGCCACGGGAGGTAACGGTGGTGTCGGCGGAGACGCCGCACTCGTCGGCAACGGTGCGAACGGTGGCGCCGGCGGGAATGCCAGCACTGGCGGCACCGGCGCCGACGACGACGCGATCGCAGGCAATGGCGGGAACAGCGGTCAGGCGATCGTCGGCGACAGCGGCGACGGCGGGGCCGGTGGAGAGGCAGTCGCCAACGCCGGCGATGCGACCGGCGGTGCCGGTGGTGATGCGGCCACCTCCGATATCGGCAATGCTGGCAATGGTGGCGCCGGCGGCGACGCCACGTCGACAGGCGGCACCGCCACGGCCGGCGATGGCGGCGCGGGTGGCCGGACCATCATCAGCGGTCCCGGCGGTAACGGCGCCGACGGCGGCGATGCCACCAGCAACAGCGACGACGACGAGGATTCCGCGAACGGTGGTGCCGGCGGCGACGGCGGCATGGGCGGCTGGCTCGGCAGCGAGGGTGGTGATGGTGGCGACGGTGGCGATGCCACCAGCACCGACGAGGCCGAAGCCAACCCGGGTGACGGCGGTGCCGGTGGCGCCGGCGGATTCGGCGGTGCCAGCGGCGCGAGCGGTGACAGCGGCACCGGAACGCCGGCCGCCTGACCCCCGTCGCTGAGGCGACACGACGGTCCCCGGGGCGCCGAGCCCCGGGGACTTTCGTCTATCGGGTGTTGCGAAAAATTGGCCGCCGGACTTTCGCCGTGGACGCACGTTCGGCGAACCGCGGTGGCCCGGGGCGTGGCGGCGAACACCGTCAGGCGCACAGACCGGTGATCGACTGGCTCATCGCGTCAGCATCACGCAATCGGGCCGCCTGGGCCGGGTCCGAAATCGGCAGGCCCGCAGTGGCATTCGCGCCGATATCCATCAGCACGTTCGCGAAACGCTCGACCGCATCGTGCAATTCGGACGGCGTGGACGGGCTGAGACGAGCGAGCAGATACTGCCCACCCTCCGACAACGAGAGCCGCGCGTTTGCGGCGACGGCCAGGTTGCCCGCAACATCGGCCGGCCCGCCGGGCACGGTGAGATTCGTATTCATCGTCACGCCTTTGCGGACGGTTTCGACGGCAGAGCAGATCGTCGCCTTTGCGTCTTCGGGTTGCTGCGCGGAATCGGCGGACTGAGCGGAATTTCCCTCTTCGCTCGGTGCGGGTTCCGCCGGCTTCAGCGCCGCATATGCGGCGAGGCAGACCGCGATCACGGACAGCACCAGCGCGGCGATCGAGAGGATCGAATGTCGTTGCCGCGGCGCGGGATTACCGTGCCGCGTGGTCGTCGATCCCGAGCGGGACGTGGGTGTGTCAGATGTTGAGGCCGCATCATCGGCGGTCGATTCGGGCATGTCCGCATCGTAACTGCCGGCAATCCCCAAGCGGTGTTCGGTTGCAGAAGCGTTGCCAACAAATTGCATTCACAAATAGCTGTTTCGCTTTCGCTAGTGCGCCACCATCTTCACGATCACGACGGCAGCGCCCGCTGCGGCCAGCACCGTCACGGCGATGATGCGCTGCCACCAACGCATATCGGCCCGCCGCACCGCCAGCCAGGTGATGAAACCGAGTTCGATGACCAGGAACCACGAGGCGATCCACAACGCAGTCGACGTGGCCAGCCACCCGACCGCGCCCACGCCCAGGATGAGAACCGGGATGGCGGCCGCCTGCAGGATCTGACCCGAGGACTGCAGCATCCGCAGCGCGTCCCTGCCCCGCGGCGCATGTCCCTGAGCACCGAGGTGCGCGATGTACTCGGCGAGCAGGCTCGCCGCCCACAACCCTCCGGCGGATATGCCGACGTCCAGGACGCGCACCCATCCGCTGGTGTCCTCTGCGGTGTACCGAGCCAGTACCGCGAGCGTGGCGAGGCAGGAGATGGCGCCGTACAGCCGCTCACGCAGCACGGACACGACGTGGGTGATCGGGACGTCCGGCGATTCGTCGACGGAAACGTCAGCGGCAGGATCTCGCATCGGGAAATGGTAGTGCGACGTCACGAGCCGCACGGCGACCGAGGGTGGTCCCGGCTGGGTTCGAACCAGCGACCTTCCGCGTGTGAGGCGGACGCTCTCCCACTGAGCTACGAGACCTGGTGGGATCGACCCCAACGAGCGGGCCGAACGACGTCGAAGACTAGCACGCGCGAGCCGCCAGGCTGGAATCCGCTGCTCACTTCCGTCGCTGCCGTCGACTTGTGCACCACGGTCGCGGCCGCGCCACGGCGACGACCCGGGTGCCGGAATCGGCGCGCTGACCGGCCGCGGGACCAGTGCGGCCGAAGGGATTTGTGTGGTCAGGCATGCGTGCACTATCGTTCTGCATCGCAACGGGCGACGATCTCGCTCGAAGCACGCGGATGTAGCGCAGTTGGTAGCGCATCACCTTGCCAAGGTGAGGGTCGCGGGTTCGAATCCCGTCATCCGCTCGAGGTGCAAAGGCATCAACCCCAGCGGTGGAGTGGCCGAGTGGTGAGGCAACGGCCTGCAAAGCCGTGCACACGGGTTCGATTCCCGTCTCCACCTCCGATGTAGGACCCCGGCGCGATTAGCTCAGCGGGAGAGCGCTTCCCTGACACGGAAGAGGTCACTGGTTCAATCCCAGTATCGCGCACCACGTTTTACCAGCGATAACCTCGCGAAACGCAGGTCGTGTGAACTACCTGTGAACTGGTCTCAGTCGTGAGCTAGCAACCCACCCAATGAGGGGGTCGCTACGCACATGTCCTCTCCCCAGGCCCTCGTCTCGGGGTCTGCCCTCAATCGCCGTGGAATCTGCACTTGCGGATGGCGCGGAGCGCGCCGCTGGTTCCGCGGTTCCGCAGTTCTCGACGTGTACGCCCATTGCACCGAGTTCGGCCACCTGCCGCTCATCAAGGCGTCGCTGCCATGACGCCACCATTCGGGCCGCGCGGCCCACCAGAACCCCCCCAGAAGAGTCGTGGACGACCTGTCCACGGCTTTCTGTCGTCTACGCATTTTTGAGTGCCGCAGCCTGCCAGCTGGACGCCCAAAAGACTGAAGGCGGCTCCCCTGCCAGGGAACCGCCTTCGGAACTTCTCACACCCATTGAGCCCCCTGCCAGGGGCTGAAGCGTATAACCAAGAGGAGAGTACCTCCATGCGCGAAAACAGCGCAACACTTCCGTCCATCACTCCCCCAGCCGGCGCAGATCTTGTCTGCCAATGGGAGGACCACATCGAGGGCCAGCAGCCCTACCGTGCGATCTACGGGGCCGACCGCCACATCACCGATCACGACGCCACGGTCTACTCCGCAGTCACCCAACTCGCGGACGGCACCCTCGAGGACAGCGACGAGTTGTCCCCCGGGATCTACGTCTGCCAAGGTGACCGCGACTGCCTAAGCAAGCTGAACAGCGACCAGGCCCGCGAACTCGCAGCCGCCTTGTTGGAATGCGCCGCCGAGCTGGACGGGTGGGTGCAGCGATGAGCGCCATTGCACTTCCGCCGAATTCCGACCCTGACATGGTCGACAAGTGGGAGGTCGACCCGACCGGGGAGTACCCCACTTATCGGTGCCTGTGGTCGAACCTGCTCTACGCCAGCCCTTCAATCCGGGTTGTGGGTATCCAACTCGCAGATGGTTCGATGTGCCTCGATGACGGTGATGCGCCCGCCGTGTACCTAGATCTGGAACCAATCAGCACGGAAGCGGCACGAGCGGTGGCTGCTGCGCTGAATGCCGCAGCGGACCTCGCTGAATCATGGGGTACGCAACTCGCGTACCCAGTGGGGGTGTTCGATGAGCGGCTACGACAGCACCCAAGACTTCCTCAACGACCTGGCCAAGCTCCCCGATCTGCCCGAGCAGGATCGCGGAGAATGGGCCCAGACAGTGTGGTCCCAGTGGATCGACGGCGTGTTCTACAACGACGACCGCCAGGACCCCAACTGCGTGGTGGTGCTCCAGCGGATGGGGATCAAACCCCAACGACGTGATCAACGAAAACGGCGACCTCCGCTTCCGCTTCCCGCATCTGGAGGCCGACGGAGGCGACACCCCCATTCCAGGAGACGGTCCCAAGATTGGGGCTTCGGGCCACGCAGAGTATGGGCGTGACGCGCAAGAACGTATGACCGGCTACAACTTGGCGACAATTCTGCTGAACCGGTCGGATCTCGCCGTCAAGGAGACTCCCCTGACATGGTGACTGCACAGCGCGTTTGGGCAAAGCGCGGCCAGCGCATCGCACTGACTGCCCTGCTGAGTTCCTCGTTGCTGATCGGCGGGTGCTCTTTGAATGAGAATCCGTACGAGTCGAAGACCGTGAAGGGGGACGAGCAGGTGCAACTCATCGACAGCATGCGCAACAAGGGCTCCTATGAAGACGCGCGGCAACGCCTCACCAATACTGCGAGAGTCATTGCCGACCGCATCGTTGCCGCCGTCCCCGGGCAGACGTGGCAATTCACGCAGGACCCAAATGTCCAGAACGTCAACGCAAACGGACTTCCCTGCGAGCAGCTCACCGGAGACATCGCCGGGCGGCCCATCAGTGACAGCGTTGATTTCGGCCGGCCATTCGCGGCAGACGAGTTCTCCAAAGCCGCCGACATCGTGCGCCAAGAAGCGGCGCAGTACGGGGCTACTGAGGAATCGTGTCTGTTCAACGAGGACTCCAAACGGGACTTCAACATCCAAGGCAACGGCTACGAATTCGAGCTGATGCAAAGCAAGGCCGCGATACTGGACATCACCGGCGACTGCTTCCTGATGCAGTCGGTTCTCGACCTGCCGGCAGGGCAGCTTCCGCCCGAACCACCCATAGTGCCACCAACCACCCCTACGCGCTGAGTGGCGGGTGCCGTGGCTTAACCCGAGCTATTGGCCGCCTGGGAGATCACGCATTGAAGGCGGGCGTCGCCTTGAGCCTCGTCGCGGACATAGATGGTTGATGCCCGTTCGCGGATTCGATGAGAGACGCCAACTCGGCAATTCTTCGGTGAAGGTCTAGGTAATCGAGTCCCGACTCCCAGCGTCGAACGACCTCTCTGGCGACCTTCACCTTGTCTGGCCCCTTCACACTGGGGGCTTTGGGGCGTAGCGCGTCTGAGTATCTATCGAGGTTCGGTAGAAGCGGTTTGGTGTACAGACCCTGCAGTACGCGGCCTAGCACTTCAATGGGGATGTAGTTCTCGATTGTCCTGCCCTGGGTCACCCAGACGAGTCCTGGGTCATCCATCTCCCTGTTGATGCGCCGCTTAGTGGGGTTTAGCGCTCCGTTCCTGGTCGACCTGTCGCTGTCCATCACGACAGCGAGGTGCCGGTTCAGGCGCCGCAGGCTGATGAACTCGTCGACGTCCGGATCATTGGGCGTCAGGTGGTTCAACAGACGTCCGCCATAGAACATGATCGAGTAGTCAATCCCCTCGCGCAGATTGGGATTGGCAAGTTTCAGCCAATGCGCGATGTAAATTCTGTCCGAGGGTCCTTCGACCCAGATAACACAGTTGGTCTGGAGTAGGTCACTGGGCCGATACCCCAAGTCGTAGCAGATGGCGCTCAGTTTCGATGGGTTGCCTGCGAATTCAATTTGCGTGCCTTCGTCCGTATAGGTTGCGTGGAAGACGGATGCGATTTCGGAATCGAGCATGTGTGCTGAATGCGTGGCGATGATGTACTGGTTGTCGGTCTGCTCCTTGAGGTAGCGAAGCAGTTTCCGCTGTAGGAGCGGGTGGAGATGCACTTCAGGCTCTTCCATGCATACGAGCGTGTTTTGCTCGATTGATGCATACGCAGCGAGCATGATCACCTGTGCGATACCCGAGCCCAGGTTATCCAACGGCAGTAGCAGGTTCCCCCGACGGACGTTTAGTTGGTCCCTCGTGTGGGGGATCTCCAAAGTGGCGGAGGGATCGTCGGTCACCGAACGCACAAACTCGTTGATCGCATCGAATCCGGCCCGGTCCTCGTCATCCTCCCATTGGGGCGCACGTAGAGCGGCGAGCTTCTCGATGATGGCGACCCCGTCAAGTTGGTCACCGATCCGCCTTGACGCCTCGACGAAACGAACTGTTGGGATTCGCAGAACCGCCTCTACCTGGCGCAGGAACTCGCTCGCATTTTCCCGACTGTCGCTCGACCATGTTGACATCCGTTGCTGTATATAGCGATTCGCGAATAGGGCTCCGTCAGCGTCACGCGCCAACTGGTCGGCCTGTTGGTAATGGTTGAGCTGCCCCTGCCCGCCCATGCTGCCGGCGACCGTGTATAGGAGCCAGACTCCGCCGTCTCGGAAGATGTCGACCGCAGGAGCCGCCAGAGCGCGTCGGGCTGCCTCGATGATGTCTGACGACGTGACGCGGTGCTTCTCGCACATGTCTGCCAGTACGTCGTCGCGTCGGCCTAGCCGGATCGCCAACTCGAATGGCGGTGGGTTCGGAGTGCGCGGAGCATCCAGCCCTTGCGGTTCCGCTCTCCGGAGGTCCGCCAGTTCCTTCACGACACGTAGGACGTTTGACTTCCCACTGTTGTTCTGCCCCGCAATGAGGTTGATATCCGAGAGCGGACTCACGTACTGCGTTTGTCCGTGAAAGCTCCGGAACCCCCTGATGCCGAACCCAGTCAGCATCTCCACGGGGCCATTTCATCAGGAGGAGGATGTCGGTGGGCTGTATCAGAGTTTTCAGACGGGCACTCTTGCCGAACATGTGCCGATACCCACATCTACGAGGCGAGACGACAGTTCGAGTACCGCCAACCCCATGGGCTGTACGTTCAGCGTCGTGAACATGGTGCAGAAGACCGAGTACGGCTCCCACGAACGCCCGCATCCGTGGGGTGAACGTCGAGACGATCTCCCCCTCTCTGCTGCCGTGTGGGACGCGGCGAAACCTCCCCAGGTCGTAAACTCCACCTTCGTGATCAAGGCGCTCTACGAGGCGGTCAAGCAGCTAGAGACGCAGCGACCGCGACCGCCGCAGGACTGAGCTACTCGGCGTCGAGCTGGTCCTCGATGAACTCCGCCAGCGGGCCGTGAAGGGTGATTGCCGGCGGATTCTCCGGCGCCGACGTCCATGACGTCATCGCCCATGAGTCTTTGATCGGGCAGCCGGTCGACGTCAGTAATTCCAAAATCGACGGATCTGCCGGGTACGTCAGCACGGCATCCTGCAATCGCTGTCGCTGATCCTCAGCGAGTTTGTTCCACCATGCTTGAAGATCAGCCTGATCGGCTTCCGCCATGCTTCTCTCCCATTCTGAGCTACGGCTGCTGCGTCGGGATCGTCTCCCGTGTCGAATTGAGCCCCTCGCAGAAGGTCTTGATCGACTTCCATTGCATCTGCGCGCCGGGGACCGTCATCGGTCCCAGCTTGTTAACGTCATAGCGAGTTCGGTGCGATAGCTCGAGCAAGCTCATATATGCCTGTGCAATCGACGGGAACCTGTCGAGCACCATCTGCGTGGGCATCGGCAGAAAGTCGCGCAGACCTCCCGTCAGGACGCGGCACGAGGCGGTTCCGCTTCGCACCGCGCCGCGACCGGCTTGTGGTCGAGCGACGCCGAGGCGCTCCACTCACTGGCAGCGCGCAACGATCACGTCTCGGTATCGCGTTGACGGAGGCCGGTTTCAGCCGCATCGGATCGGGCATGCCGCTGCTGGGTCTCGTGGGGTTCAGAAGCGAAGCCCGGCGAGTCCGCAATCCGGCGGCGAGATGCACTCTTCACCAACCCGAGGGGTCCACCCCGAAAAAAAGCCGCTGCGCACGAAGCGCAGCGGCTCTGGGTCACCAGCTGGCGATGCCTGGCCCGTTACGGAGCGGCCCGGTTCCGATGTAGGTGCCGATGCCGCCGGTGATCGACGGCACCGCCCGCAGGCTGTCCTTGACCTCACCGCCGGCCGGGGGCAGCGGGGCACCCTTCTTCGAGCGGCGCACATCGGACGGGCCGGCATTGGCCACACCCTTGCCGGTCGTGCGGACACCACCCTCAGGGGCCGGGTTGGCGTCGAAGACCGGGCCCGGCTTGCCGCCGATGTCGATCACGTCGGCATTCGCGGTGCCTGCGCCGAGGGCGAGAAACGCCCCGGCCACCGCCAGCGCACCCGTTCCGACGACGGCCAACTTCTTCGTCTTGCCCGCGAAAGCGTCGATACGCCCCACCTTCGGCCTCCCTATTCCTCCGGCGGGATATCCATCCCTGACCATGACCAATTTGTCCGGGGAACCCTATCAGCGATAACCGCTCCCGTCGGCACTCTCGTACCAAAACGGTCATCTGACCAGCGGGGCACCGTCAGCGCCCGAAATCCGCGCACATTAGCCAGAACCGCCCGCACAATACGTATTCCAACGACTCGCGCGACCGTCGCGCATTACGTGGTTCGCGGCGTCACTCCTCACCGAACGCACACCGCAAGAAATTGCGGGATCACAAAGTCAGGCGCCGCGCCGGGTCTCCCGGTCGCCGGCCCGGGTGGCGCGCAGAGTCGCACTGGGCTGAGTACCGAACGCCCGCCGATAGGCGACGCTGAACCGCCCCGCGTGGGCGAAGCCCCACCGGCCGGCGATCGAGTTCACGGTGTCGACGCTCGGATCGGCGGCTTCGAGATCGCGGTGCGCGCGGTCCAGCCGGACCCGACGTAGATATTCCAGCGGCGTCACACCCAAATGCCTGCGGTACATGTACTGCACCGCCCTGGGCGTCAGATTCGCCGCCGCCGCGATCTCACTGAGACCGATGTCACTGTCGGCGTTTTCGTGGATGAACGCTACCGAGCGACGCAGACCCGGCGGGCGATGACCGCCGGTCGGTAGTTCGTGAAGGTTCGTCATACCAATCACGCGTACCCCACGGCAAACTGCTGAAAACACGTTCCCGGACTCGCGTGCGGCTGACACGATCGTCGCCATGACCGAACGCATCGAAGTGCAGCGCGTGATCGCGGCACCGCCGGAAGAGGTGTTCGCCGTGTTGTGCGACCCGCAGGGCCACGTCGCGATCGACTCCTCCGGGATGTTGCAGGACGCCGACGGACCGCCGGTATCCGGCGTCGGTGACAGTTTCGTCGTGCACATGGACCGCGAAGCGCTCAACGATTTCCCCATGGGCAAATACGACGTGACCGTGGAGATCCGCGAGTTCGAACCGAACCGGCGGATCGCCTGGACGATCCTCGGCCAGATCCGCCCCCAGATCGGCCACGTCTACGGATACACGCTGGAGCCGATCGCTGACGGCACCGCCGTCACCTCGTTCTACGACTGGTCGCAGATCGACGACAAGTGGCGCGATGCCGGAATCTTCCCCGTCATCTCCGAGGGTGCACTGCGGGCCACCCTCGGCATCCTCGACCGCGCGGTGCGGCGCGGCTACGTCCGCAACTGAACCGTGGCATCGTCAACCAACAGTTGACCGCACTCGATCGTCAACCTACAGTTGACGCATGACCGATCGCATCGCCCACCCCGTCCGGCTCGACGACCTGATCAACGCAATCAAAACCGTCCACAGCGAACCGCTCGAACAGCTGACCGACGCCGTCCTGGCCGCCGAGGCCCTCGGCGACGTGGCCGACCACCTGATCGGCCACTTCGTCGACCAGGCCCGCCGCTCCGGTGCATCGTGGACCGACATCGGCAGGTGTATGGGCGTGACCAAGCAGGCCGCACAGAAGCGGTTCGTCCCCAAGGCCGATGCCCAACCCCTCGACCCCAACCAGGGGTTCACCCGGTTCACCCCGCGGGCGCGCGCCGCGGTGGTCCACGCCCAAAACGTCGCACGCGACGCCCGGCACTCCGAGATCTCCCCCGACCACCTGCTGCTCGGGCTGCTCGTCGACACAGAGTCACTGGGCATCGCGCTGCTGGCCGCGCAAGGTGTCACCCCCGACGCCGTCCGTGACGCCGTCGCGCTGACCGCCGCCGCCGATGGCGAGGCCCTCGACCTCGTGCCGTTCAACGGCCCGGCGAAGAAGGTCCTCGAGCTCACCTTCCGCGAGGCGTTGCGGCTCGGGCACAACTACATCGGCACCGAGCACCTGCTGCTGGCGCTACTGGAGTCCGAAGAGGCCGACGGTCCGCTGCACCGACTCGGGGTCGACAAGGACCGCGCGCAGACGGATCTGACGGGTCTGCTCAGCTCGATCACCGCCACTGCGAAGGACTGATCTCACGAACCCGGGCGGCGCGGCGTCTACAAGATGTGACGATGCGACCGTTCGAAGACGTGGTGGCCGAACACGGGCCGACCGTGCTGCGCGTGTGTCGCGCCGTCATCGGACCCGTGGACGCCGACGACGCGTGGTCCGAGACCTTCCTGTCGGCGCTGCGCGCCTATCCGGACCTGCCGGCCGACGCCAACGTCGAGGCGTGGCTGGTGACCATCGCACACCGACGGGCGCTCGACGTCGGCCGCGCCAACTCCCGCCGCCCCGTGCCCACCGAAAGCGTGCCCGACCACCCGGCGGTCCGCGCCGACCCCGCCACCGGACACCCCGACCTGTGGGCCGCACTCGCGTCGCTACCCGTCAAGCAACGACAGGCCGTCGCCTACCACCACATCGCGGGACTGCCGTTCGCCGAGATCGCCGAGCTGCTCGGCAATTCGCCCGACGCCGCGCGGCGCGCCTGCGCCGACGGCCTCAAGACCCTGCGCTCGATCTACCGTGAGGACGCCCACTCATGACCGCCGACATGTTCGATTCGCTCGCCGACGACGCCGCGCTCGCGCGGCTGCACGCCCGGCTGACCGCCGACGCCGACGCCGCCGGGCTGCTCGACGTCGCCTACCGCACCGTCGACACGCCGGTCGGCTCGCTGCTGCTGGCCGCCACCGCCGCGGGTCTGGTGCGGGTGGCGTTCGACATCGAGGACCACGCCGCCGTCCTCGCGGCGCTCGCCGCGCGGATCAGCCCCCGCATCCTTCGCATGCCGCAGCGGCTCGACCCCGTCGCCCACCAGCTCGACGAGTACTTCGCCAAACGGCGCACCACCTTCGACGTCCCCGTCGATCTTCGGCTGGCCCGGGGCTTCCGGCGCAGCGTCGTCGAGCAGCTGCGCGCCATCGGCTACGGCGAGCGGGCCAGCTACGCCGCCGTCGCCGCCGCCGTCGGCAGCCCCAAGGCGGTACGCGCCGTCGGCACCGCCTGCGCGCACAATCCGCTACCGGTGGTTATCCCCTGCCACCGTGTCGTGCGCTCCGACGGTGCGCCGGGCCAGTACGTCGGAGGGGCCGCCGCCAAGGCGGCGCTGCTGCGGCTGGAAGCCGCCTGACCGTCGAAGCCGTGTGCCCCCGCGGACTGGTGTGCCATCATGCGAGGCACACCTAGGGAGGGAAACCATGCGCCGGCTGCTCACTCTGCTGACCGCCCTGACCGTCGCGGCCGGGCTCACCGCGGGGCCCGCGGTCGCGGTGAACTCGCCGATCGGCCGCATCGGTCAACCGCTGCGCGTCGACTTCCAGGGCCTGGTCGCCGACGTCACCGTGGTCAGCGTCGAACCGTCCCCGATCCCGCCGGGCTTCGGTTATCCGCCCCGTCCACCCCGCAATCAGGTGTGGCGCGCCAACGTCGTCGTGCAGCCGATCAAACTGCCGACGCCGTACGCCATGGCGATCACGTTCCAGTTCCGCGGCATCACCCCGACCGGCGACTCCTACGAACCGCGCAACACCGACGCGCCCGACGCGCTGTCGGCCGCGCTGGCCAACGCCCCGGCCGGCTCGACGGTCAGCGGCGGAGTGTGGTGGGACTGCTACCGCGACCTGGTGTCGAACGTCGTGCTGCTCGACAAGCTCACCGGCGAGCACCTCGCGCAGTGGAATCTGTAGGCCCGCACGTCGTTCCGGCCGCCACCGCCGATCTCGCCGAACTCGCCGACGTCGCCGCCCGCACGTTCCCACTGGCGTGCCCACCGTCGGCGACCGCGGACAACATCGCGGCGTTCGTAGCCGAGAACCTCTCCGCGGACCGGTTCGCCGACTACCTCACCGACCCGGACCGCGTCGTGCTCATCGCCCGCGACGATGCGCGAATCCTGGGCTACGCCATGCTGATCCGCGGCGTCCCCGACGACGCCGACGTGCAGCGCGCGGTGACACTGCGCCCGGCCATCGAGCTGTCGAAGATGTATGTCCTGCCCGAGAGTCACGGGTCCGGCGCATCCTCGGCGCTCATGACCGAGGCGCTCACGATGGCCCGCGACACCGGGTACCGCTGTGTGTGGCTGGGCGTCAACCAGGACAACCGCAGGGCGCAGCGGTTCTACGCCAAACACCGCTTCGCGGTGACGGGCACGAAGACGTTCCGCCTCGGTGCCGGCGTGGAGAACGACTTCGTGATGGTCTGCCCGCTCTAGGACTGCGACCGCTCCTGGCCCGCCGCCGTCAGGGCCAGCAGTCGCGACGTCGCCCGCAGGTACTTCTTGCGGAACCCGCCGGCGAGCATCTCCTCGCTGAAGATGGTGTCCAGCTTCGACCCCGACGCCACCACCGGGATGCCGGCGTCGTAGAGCCGGTCGGTCAGCGACACCAGGCGCAGGGCGACGCTCTGGTCGTCGAGCGGGTGCACGCCGGTGATGAACACCCCGGTGACGCCCTCGATGAGCGACAGATACCGCGACGGGTGCATGGTCGCCAGATGCGCGCACAGCGCGTCGAAATCGTCGAGCGTCGCCCCCGGTGTCGCCCCGGCGCGCTCGGTGACCTCGGCGTCGGTGGGAGGCTCGGGTGCGGGCGGCAGGTCGCGGTGCCGGTAGTCCGGGCCCTCGATCCGCACGGTGGTGAAAATGGCTGCGAGCGTGTTGATCTCGCGCAGGAAGTCCTGGGCGGCGAAGCGGCCCTCTCCCAACTGCTCGGGCAGGGTGTTCGACGTCGCGGCGATCGACACGCCCCGTTCGACAAGCTGGGACAGCAGCCGGGAGATCAGCGTCGTGTTGCCCGGGTCGTCGAGTTCGAATTCGTCGATGCACACCACGACGTAGTCGCTGAGCAACTCCACGCTCTCGGCGAACCCGAACACACCGGCCAGCTGGGTGAGTTCACCGAACGTCGCGAACGCCTTCGGCTCGGGCAGCTCGTAGTACGACGACGCCAGCAGGTGCGTCTTGCCCACGCCGAATCCGCCGTCGAGGTACACCCCGACCCCGGGCAGCACCTCGCGCTTACCGAACAGCTTCTTCTTGCCCGCGCGGCGGGCCACCGCGTCGGCGCAGAACGCGCGGCAGGCGTCCACCGCCGCCGCCTGTGACGGCTCGGCCGGGTCGGGACGGTAGTTGTCGAAGCTGACGTGGGTGAACGTCGGCGGCGGCACGAGCTGGGCGACGAGGCGCTCCGGGGTGACGCTGGGATGGCGGTCGACGAGATGGCCCGGTTGTGTCGTCGCGCCGCTGGACCCGTGCATGCGAAGCAGCGTAGCGACGTGCGGGCACCGGACCTGCCTCCGGCTCCGCGGCTGGGACGCAGTTCACAGTGCCGGGCCGGCTCCGTGCGCGCGGAGGAGCGCCGGTACGTCGGTAGCCGGTGGCCGGTGGCCGCGCCGCTACTGTGGTCAGCATGCGTCGGCACTCTCCGCTGCTCCGGGCCCTGAGCCTGTCGACGGTCGCCCTGGTGCTGGCCGGCTGCGCGCCGGGGCTGGCGGCCAACCCGCGGTTCGCGACCGACAACGGGGCACGGCCGCAGGGCCAGCCGGAGACCACCCAGGAGAAGGCCGGGCCGCCGGGCATCGAGGCCCCGAAGAACGACCTGTCGTGGCGGAACTGCACCGACGAGGTCTTCGGCGACGCCGCCGTCGACCCGGTGCCCGGCGTGACGCTGGATTGCGCGAGCTATGACGCCGACCTCGACCCGATCGACGGCGCGACCGGCACCGTGACGATCGGCGTGGTGCGCGCCACCTCGTCGCGCACCCCGCCCGACGCCGGTCCCGTCGTGATGACGACCGGGTCCGACCAGCCGTCGTCGGTGCAGCTGCCGGTGTGGTTGGCACGCTCGCAGGCGCTGCTCGACACGCATCCGGTGGTCGCCGTCGACCGCCGAGGCATCGGGATGTCCGGTGCGCTCGAGTGCCGCGACCTCTACGACCGCCAGGAGATGATCGAGCAGGCGCAATTCGCCTACGGCGACGATCCGGTGGCCAACCTGGGCGCCATCACGATGACGGCGACGACGAGTTGCACCGACACCATCGCGCCCGGCGACTCCGCCTACGACAACGCCCACGCCGCCGAGGACCTCGAGCGGCTCCGCAGCACCTGGGACGTTCCGGCACTGGCGTTGGTCGGTATCGGCAACGGCGCCCAGGTGGCCCTCGCCTACGCCGGGTCACACCCCAACAAGGTCGCGCGGCTCGTACTCGACTCACCGCTCCCGCTGGCGATCGGCGCGGAGGCCGCCGCCGAACAACGGGTGCGGGGCGAACAAGCCGCACTCGACGCCTGGGCCGCCCAGTGTGTGGCGATCGGCTGCCCGGCGGCGCCCGACCCGAAAGGTGTCGTCGACCGGGTGCTGGGCGCCGCACGCGACGGCAACGGCCCCGGCGGGGCGTCGGTCGCCGCCGTCGCCGAGGCGATCTCCACGGCGCTGGCCTTCCCGCGCGGCGACGGTGTCGCGGCCACCAACGACCTCGGCGCGGCACTGGCCGGCGCCGCCTCCGGCGACGGCACACGGCTCACCGCGATGATCAGCGAGGCCGAAGCGCTGCGCCAGACCGACGGGCAGTTCGTCAACTCCTGCAGCGACGCGCTGAACCGCCCGACCCCCGACCGGGTCCGCGAACTGGTGGTCGCCTGGGGCAAGCAGTATCCGCAGTTCGGGGTCGTCGGCGCACTCGACCTGGTCACATGCCTGAACTGGCCGAGCGGTCAGGCCCCCGCCGAACCGAAGGATCTGCCGGTGCCGGTGCTGCTGCTGGGCGTCCAGAACGACCCCATCGTCGGCAACGAGGGCGTCGCCGCGGTCGCGGCCACCATCCTCAACGCGGGGGCGTCCAACAAGCGGGTGATGTGGCAGGGCATCGGGCACGGAGCGAGCGTGTACTCGCCGTGCGCGCTGACTCCGGTGGTGGACTACCTGGGCGACGGTGCCCCGCCGGAGACCGACACGTACTGTCCGGCCTGACGTCTGCCGCCATGCGCGCCGGTGTACGGTTCGCACCGTGGCGGCAGCAGACACTCTTCGCACCGGCCTCCTGAACGCTTTCCGACCGCGCACGTCCCCGCCGGATACGGCGACGGTGCTGCGCTCGGTGCTGTGGCCGTTGGCCGTCATGTCGATCATCCATCGCAGCTTCGTGCTGGCCACCAACGGCTACATCACCGACGACTTCGGACCGGTGTACCGCGCGGTGGTCAACTTCAAGCTCGGCTGGGACATCTACAACGAGCACTTCGACCACGTCGACCCGCACTACCTGTACCCGCCCGGCGGCACCCTGCTGCTGGCGCCGTTCGGATACCTGCCCGTCGACGCGTCGCGGTACTGGTTCATCTTCTTCAACACCGTCGCGATCCTGCTGGCCGCGTACTTCCTGCTGCGGCTGTTCAAGTTCACGCTGGCCTCGGTCGCCGCGCCCGCGCTGCTGCTGGCGATGTTCTGCACCGAATCGGTCACCAACACACTGGTGTTCACCAACATCAACGGCTGCCTGCTGCTGATGGAGGTGTTGTTCTTCCGCTGGCTGCTCGACGGCAGGACCAGCCGCCAGTGGTGGGCCGGCGTGGCCATCGGACTCACCCTGGTGGTCAAACCCTCACTGGCGCCGCTGCTTCTGCTGCCGCTGCTCAACCGCCAGTGGCGTCCGCTGGTCACGGCGTTCGGTGTTCCGTTGGCGTTCAACATCGTCGCGTGGCCGTTGGTGAGCGACCCGATGAACTTCGTGCGGCGCACGATCCCCTACATCCTGTCCACGCGGGATTACTTCAACAGCTCCATCCAGGGCAACGGCATCTACTACGGGCTGCCGATGTGGCTGATCCTGCTGCTGCGCCTGACGTTCGTGCTGATCGCGATCGGCAGCCTGGTGCTGCTGTACCGCTACTACCGCACCCGCGACCCGCTGTTCTGGATGCTGACGTCCTCGGGTGTGCTGCTCACCACGTCGTTCCTCGTGCTGTCGCTGGGCCAGGGCTACTACTCGATGATGCTGTTCCCGTTCCTCATGACGGTCGTGCTGCCCAACTCGGTGCTGCGCAACTGGCCGGCGTGGCTGGCGATCTACGGGTTCATGGCGATCGACAAGTGGCTGCTGGTCCACTGGCTGACGACGGGGCGGTTCCTCGAGTACCTGCGGTTCACGGCCGGGTGGGGACTGCTCATGGTGGTGGTGTTCTCGGTGCTGTACTTCCGCTACCTCGACGCCAAGGCCGACGGCCGCCTCGACCGGGGTATCGACCCACCGTGGCTGACGCCCGCCGAAGCGTCTCCGCAGGCCACGCGGGCCACGCCGACGGCGTAGTAACTTGGGGTCATGACTGCTCCCAAGGTGCAACTGACCGACGACGAGTGGCGTCAGAAGCTCACCCCCGAGGAATTCGCGGTCCTGCGCCGCGCCGGCACCGAGCGGCCGTTCACCGGTGAGTACACCGACACCAAGACCGAGGGCGTCTACCTGTGCCGGGCGTGCGGCGCCGAGCTGTTCCGCAGCACCGAGAAGTTCGAATCGCACTGCGGCTGGCCGTCGTTCTTCGATCCCGCCGACTCCGACGCGGTGATCCTGCGGCCCGACGACTCACTCGGCATGCGTCGGGTCGAGGTGCTGTGCGCGAACTGCCACAGCCATCTGGGCCACGTGTTCGAGGGCGAGGGTTATCCGACGCCGACCGATCAGCGGTACTGCATCAACTCCATCTCACTGAAGCTGGTGCCGGCGGCCGAATAGTCTCCTCGCCGAGCAGCGTCGCCATCGCCGGCGCGCTCAGCGGCGGGCTGTAGTGGAACCCCTGCGCGACGTCGCACCGGTATGCCCGGAGCCGATCGGCGGTCTCGGCGTTCTCAACGCCTTCGGCCACCGTCGTCAGGCCGAGGGTCTGCGCGAGCGTCACCACCGCACGCACCACCTCCCCGGCGCGTGGGTCCCAGATCACGGGCCCGATGAACCGGCGATCCAGTTTCACCTCGTCGATCGGCAGTTCGCGCAGATAGCTCAGCGCCGAATAGCCGCTGCCGAAGTCGTCGATGGCCACCCGCACGCCGTGCCTGCGCAGCTCGCGCAGCACCGCGCAGGTCTGCTTCAGGTCAGGCAGGATCAGGTCCTCGGTGATCTCGACGGTCAGCATCGCGGCCGGCAGACCGCGTGAGGTGAGCGCGGCCACGATCCGCCCGGGCAGCTCGGCGTCGGCCATGGTGGCCGCGAAAAGATTGACCGCGACGGGGACCGGCGTACCGCGGGCCAGCCATTCGGCGGCGTCGTCGAGCGCCTTGCCGAGCACCAGTTCGGTCACCGCGGTCATGAGCCCGTGCCTGCGCACCATCGGGAGGAAGTCGTCCGGGCCGAGGACTCCGCGGGTCGGATGCGGCCACCGCACCAACGCCTCCACACCCGCCAACTCCGACGTCGCCAGGTGGTACTTCGGCTGGTACACCACCGCCAGCTCCTGGCGGTCGATGGCCTGACGCAACTCGCCGAGCAGCCGCACCGCCGCCACACCTCCACCCCTGACCCCCTGGTGGGCCACCTGCAGCGGCCCGGAGTGCTCGGGGTAGACGAGCGTCATCTCCGGGGTGAACACGTGCACGCCCTCGGTGCGGGACCGCTTGGCCGCGTACATCGCCGCGTCGGCGTGTTTGAACAACTGCTTCCCCTGCGGGTCGGGAGCGTCGTCCGGCGCCGCGACCGCCAGACCCACACTCGGACGCATCAGCAGACTCTGGCCGTCGACGCCGAACGGGGAGTCGAACGCCTCCACGATGCGGTGGGCGATCTCGAGGGAGTGGTCGACGTGGTCCTCGATGAGGACGGCGAACTCGTCGCCGCCGATCCGGGCCACGGTGTCGGCGGGCCGCACACACGCGGCGAGCCGATCCGCCACCCGGGTCAGCAGTTCGTTACCCGCAGCGTGCCCCAAGGTGTCGTTGACCACCTTGAAGTCGTTGAGGTCAAGCGAGAGCACGGCGACGGCGCGGCCATCGCGGTCCCGCAACTGCATGGCGTGCGCCAGCCGGTCGTTGAACAGCGCGACGTTCGCCAGACCGGTCAGCGGATCGCGCAGGGCCTGGTCGGCCACCATGTGCAGCAGCCTGCGGTTCTCCCACGACGCCACGAACTGGCGCAGGCAGATGGCGACAATGACGATGATCACCGTCACCGCCAGCACGCCGTCGAGCACCACCACCGTCGCGACGCTGCCGCCGATCAACAGCGGCAGGTAGGGCAGCCACAGGGAGATGCTGGTCGGGACCTGAGGGGCGATGTCCGCCGTGGCGGGCGCCCTCCGGCTGGAAAGGGATGCCGCACCGAAGAGGACCATTCCAGCCACCCAGCCCAGGTCGATGGGCAGAACGGCGGCATAGGAGCCGTTCGCGGTGGCCCAGGCGAATGCGACGTCGGACAGGGCGATGACCGTGAAGGCGGCGGTGAGCAGGACCAGCGGAAGGCGTCGGCGGGGTCCCGCGCGGACGAGGACCAGCCCCGCGATCGCGAGCACCACGAGGGCGAGCAACGGGTACGCCAGCGCCAAGCTGACGACCAGCTTGTCCTCTCGGAAGTTCTCGTACACGCTGTGCAGCGCCAGTACCCATGCCAGCAGGAACAGCGACAGCGCGAAGATGACGCCGTCGAGGACGAGGCGCAGACGGGACTGTCCGGCGGCGCCGATGGGCCACTGCACCAACGCCACACAGCTGAGGATCGGGAACAACAGGAAGCCCAGATCGGCCGGTGACGGGAACCTCGCGCGGTGCAGCACGAGATCCAGGTAGGCGTAGACCAGCTCCCCTGCCGTCCAGCCGACGAGCGCGACGGCGAAGCAGATCCAGACGCCGCGCAGCCGCCCGGACGCGGAGCGGGCGGCCACGGCAGCGCACACCACCGCATATCCCGCGAAAACGGCGACGCCGAAGTTGTCGGCCAAGTCGACTCCGGGCAGACCGCGGACCAGCCAGATCGCCAGCACCACCGCCAGCACCACGGACCCGGCGATGACGGCCAGTTCGCGGGGCTTCGCGCGCATGCTCGACACCGCCTCCACGCCGCTCGAGTGTGCCCCACAGCTCCCCCACCGGCGGGCACTGCGCCGAGGCTAGCAAATGGGCCGCGGACCGTAGACGCTAACCGGGAAACGAAACGGTGAGGTCCGGCAACGCTTACGGCAACCGCGTGACGAGCTCCTCGACGCCGACGCGCGGGCCGGTGAAGAACGGGGTCTCCTCCCGGACGTGGCGCCGTGCGTCGGTGGCGCGCAGATCCCGCATCAGGTCGACGATGCGGTGCAGTTCGGGTGCTTCGAACGCCAGGATCCACTCGTAGTCGCCCAGCGCGAACGCCGGCACGGTGTTGGCGCGGACGTCTTTGTAACCGCGTGCCGCCATCCCGTGTTCGCTGAGCATCCGCCTGCGCTCCTCGTCGGGCAGCAGGTACCACTCCAGCGACCGCACGAACGGGTAGACGCAGATGTAGTTGCCCGGCTCCTCGCCGGCGAGGAACGCCGGGATGTGGCTCTTGTTGAACTCGGCGGGGCGGTGCAGCGCGACGTTGCTCCACACCGGTGCGCTGGCGCGGCCGAGTGTGGTGGTGCGCCGGAAGTCGGAGTAGGTGGCCTGCAGCGCCTCGACGTTGTCGGCGTGGGTCCACATCATGAAGTCGGCGTCGGCGCGCATCCCGGCGATGTCGTAGAGCCCCCGCACCACGACGCCGCGTTCCTCCTGCTGTTTGAGGAAGGTCGCGGTCTCGTCGACGACGGCCGAGCGCGCCTGTTCGTCGTAGCCCAGCTCCCCCGGCCGTACCGAGAACACCGAGAACATCAGATAGCGGATGGTGGAGTTGAGTGCGTCGAAGTCGAGCTTGGCCATGGTCCTATCGTGCCACGCCGGCGGTGGTCAGCGACGCCACCGCCCTGGCCGCCGAGGCCACACACGCGGGCACCCCGATGCCGTCCAGATAGCCGCCCGCGACGGCGACCTCGCGGGGCAGTCCGGCCCGCAGTTGGGCGACCAGTGTGGCGTGGCCGGGACCGTACTGCGGCATCGCGTCGATCCACCGCTGCACGTGGCTGTCGACGGGTTCGGCGTCGACGCCGAACACCGTCGCCAGGTCGGCGGCGGCCCACGCCAGCAGGTCGTCGTCGCCGGCGCTGCGCGCCAGGTCGTCACCGAACCGTCCGTAGGACAGCCGGACCAGTTCGACGTTCCCCCGCTGCCCCCACTTTCGCGACGACAAAGTGATCGCCTTGGCCCGCAACCGGCCCTGACGTTCCTCGCTGGCCACCAGCACACCGGACTGTTGCGGCAGCGGCGTGCCGCCGGGCAGCGCCAGCGCCACCACCGCCGCCGACGCCACCGGGATGCGCCGGGCGGCGGCCGCGGTGCGCGGGGCGAGGTGCCCGACCAGGGCGGGCAGCCGGGGTGCGGGCACCGCGAGCACGACGGCGTCGGCCGGCCAGCGGTTGCCCTCGTCGTCGAGCAGTTCGACGCCGCGGCCGGTGCGATCGACGCGTTGGACGGCGACCTGGGCCCAGTGGATCCCCGCCTGCCTGCGCAGCGCCTCGAGCAGGACGGTGTAGCCGCCGTCGACCGCACCGAACACCGGAACCGGTGACGGCGGCGGCAGCGCCTCGCGCACCGCCTCGGTGAGGTTGCGCGCGCCGCGGTCCAGCGCGGCGGCCAGGGTCGGGACGGCCGCGCGCAGCCCGATGGAGGCCGCGGATCCGGCGTAGACGCCACCGAGCAGCGGGTCGACCGATCGCGCCACCACCTGGTCGCCGAAGCGGTCGGCGACCAGTTCGGCCACGCACGGGTCGGCGCCGGGCCGCCAGCGCAGCGACCGCATGGGTTCGTCGGTGATCCGCGCGATCGTCGCGTCGTCGACCAGTCCCGCCATCGGCAGCGCCCCGGACGGGATGCCCTGCAGGGTGTGCTGGGGCATCGGGTGCAGCCGGGCCTGGCTGTAGATCAGCGGGCGGACGCCGGTGGTGCCGATCTGGCGGTCGGCCAGGCCGAGTTCGGCCAGCAGTGCGGGCACTTCGGGCCGGCGCGCCACGAACGCCTCCGCACCGACGTCGAGCCACTGTCCGCCCACGCGTTCGGTGCGCAGCACCCCGCCGAGCCGGTCGGCGGGGTCGAACAGCGTGATGGTGGCGCCGGGCCCGGCGGTCACCCGCAGCCGGTAGGCCGCCGCCAGGCCCGAGATGCCGCCCCCGACAACGCAGTACGTGGCACTCACAACGAATGCACCAGGTCCACCGTGGCGGTCACGATGCCGGGGTCGGTCGCGGGCAGCACGCCGTGGCCGAGGTTGAACACGTGCCCCGCCGCGCCGGCATCGACGGCGCGGCGCCCGTCCTCGACCACCGCCCGCACCGCCGGTTCCACGACCGGCCAGCCGGCGAGCAGCACCACCGGGTCGAGATTGCCCTGCAGGGCGCTGCCGCGTTCGATCCGCGCCGCGGCGTCGGTCAGCGAGGTGCGCCAGTCCACACCCACCACACCGGGTGTCCCCGCCGCGGCGACCGCCTCACTCATGGCGCCGAGCAGCTCGGCGGTGCCCACGCCGAAGTGCGTCATCGGCACCCCGGCCGGGGCGAGCGCCTCGAAGACGCGGGCGCTGTGCGGCATCACGTAGCTGCGGTAGTCGGCCAGCGACAGCGTGCCGGCCCACGAATCGAAGACCTGCAGCGCGTCCACCCCCGCGTCCACCTGTGCCTGCAGGAACGCGATCGTCACGTCGGTCAGCGCCGACATCAGGGCGTGCCAGACATCGGGCGCGCCGAGCATCATGGCCTTGGTGTGCTCGTGGTGCTTGCTCGGGCCGCCCTCCACCAGATACGACGCGAGCGTGAACGGAGCCCCGGCGAAGCCGATCAGCGGAACGTCGCCGAGCGCCGAGGTCAGCATGGTCACCGCCTGTTCGACGGGCGCGATCGTCTGCCGCTCGAGCGGCCGGATCGCGGCCACGTCGCCGGCGGTGCGGACCGGATGCTCGATCACCGGGCCGACGTCGGGGACGATGTCGAGCGCGATGCCGGATGCGCGCAGCGGGACCACGATGTCGGAGAACAGGATCGCCGCGTCGACCCCGTGCCTGCGGACCGGCTGCAGGGTGATCTCGGTGATCAGCTCGGCGTCGAAGCAGGCCTGCATCATGGTGTTGCGCGCCCGCAGGGCCCGGTACTCGGGCAGTGACCGCCCGGCCTGCCGCATGAACCACACCGGCACCCGGGCGTGTTTGCGACCGCGGGCGGCGGCTAGGTAGGGCGAGTCGGGCAGTTCACGGCGGGTGTTCATCACCGTCAATGCTGCCACGGCCGGCGCCCCCGCCCGCGAACGCCGCCGACGGTCACCGCACCGCACCCGGGTCACCATCGTGAGTCGGTTCGGCGCGCCTGCGTGCGCCGGGGACCGAATGGTCTAGCGTCACCCGCGTGACCACCGCCGAACCGGCTCAGTTCCGTGCTGCGGTGGCGGCGATGAATGCCACCACCGTACGGCCGGAGATCGAGCTCGGCCCGATACGCCCACCGCAGCGGCTGGCGCCCTACAGCTACGCCCTGGGCGCCGAGATCCGCCATCCCGAGACCGCGATCGTGCCCGAGCGGTCCGAAGGTGACGCGTTCGGGCGGCTCATCCTGCTCCACGACCCCGAGGGCGCCGAAGCATGGGATGGCACCATGCGTCTGGTGGCGTTCATCCAGGCTGATCTCGATTCCAGCGAGGCCGTCGACCCGCTGCTGCCCGAGGTGGCGTGGAGTTGGCTGGTGGAGGCGCTGGAGTCCAGGGCCGACCAGGTGACCGCCCTCGGCGGTACCGTCACCGCGACCACGTCGGTGCGCTACGGCGACATCTCCGGCCCGCCGCGGGCCCATCAGCTGGAGCTGCGCGCGTCGTGGACGGCCGTCACGCTCGAGCTCGGCCCGCACGTGGAGGCCTTCTGCGAGGTGCTCGAGCACGCCGCCGGACTGCCGCCCACCGGGGTGACCGATCTCAGCTCCCGCACCCGCGCGTAGATGAGCGAACCACCACCCACCGAACCCGAGGGCCCCGAGGCGTCGGACGCCGGCGCCGAATCGGCGGCCATCCCGTTGCTCGCGCCGGCCGACGGGGTGCCCGACCTCGCCGTCACCACCGACGAGATCCTCGCCGCCGCCGAACTGCTCGCCGCCGGACACGGCCCGTTCGCGATCGACGCCGAGCGGGCGTCGGGCTTCCGGTACTCCAACCGGGCGTACCTGGTGCAGATCCGCCGGGAAGGGGCCGGCACGGTGCTGATCGACCCGGTCAACCACGGCGAGGACCCGACGATGGTGATGGCGCCGATCGCCGACGTCCTCGACACCGACGAGTGGGTGCTGCATGCCGCCGACCAGGACCTGCCGTGCCTGGCCGAACTCGGGATGCGCCCGCCGAAGCTCTACGACACCGAACTGGCCGGCCGGCTCGCGGGCTTCGCCCGGGTCAACCTCGCCACGATGGTGTCCGAACTGCTCGGCCTGCAGCTGATGAAGGGCCACGGCGCCGCGGACTGGTCCAAGCGCCCGCTGCCCGCCGACTGGCTCAACTACGCCGCGCTCGACGTGGAGGTGCTGCTCGAACTGCGCGACGCCGTCGCCGCGGTACTCGACGACCAGGGCAAAACGGATTGGGCCGCACAGGAATTCGAACACCTCCGCACCTATGAGGCGGCACCCACGCGGCGTGACCGGTGGCGCCGCACCTCCGGCATCCACAAGGTGCGCGATCCGCGCGCGCTGGCCGCGGTGCGCGAACTGTGGACGACCCGCGACCACATCGCCCGCAGGCGCGACATCGCCCCTGGCCGGATCCTGCCCGACGCCGCGATCATCAACGCCGCCACCGCCGACCCGGACACCATCGAGAAGCTGACGGCGTTGCCGGTGTTCGGCGGCGCCAGGCAGCGCCGCAGCGCGCAGGTGTGGCTCGACGCGCTCGACCGCGCCCGCCACACGTCCGATCCGCCCGATTCGACCGAACCCGCCAACGGCCCCCCGCCGCCGTCGCGCTGGGCGCGGCGCAAACCCCAGGCGGCCGCGCGTCTGGAGGCCGCCCGCGCCGGGCTGTCGGCGCTCTCCGAGCGGGTGTCGGTGCCCGCCGAGAACCTCGTCACCCCCGAGGTGGTGCGACGGTTGTGCTGGGATTGGCAGCCCGTCAGCGGCACCGCCGACATCGCCGCCGCGGTGGAGGACTTCCTCGCGGCGGCCGCGGTGCGCCCGTGGCAGCGCGATCTGGTGGTGCCGGTGCTGACGGCTGCGCTCGCCCCCACGTCGGCCGAGTAGGGTTCGCGTTTGAGTGATTGACGAACCGGGAACGGCGGAGGGGTGGATACCACGGTAGAGCCGACCAGCTCCCCCGACGAGACGAGCCTGCTCCTGGGGCCGGCCCTGCGGCACGTCGGCGAGACCACCGCCGTGGTATGGGTGCAGACCGACCGTCCCGCTGAGGTGACCGTACTCGGTTGCAGCGCAAGAACTTTCCAAGTTCAAGAACATCACTACGCGCTCGTCACCGTCACCGGCCTGTCACCCGACTCCACGACCGAGTACCAGGTGCACATCGATGGCGAACCGGTGTGGCCACTGCCCGACAGTCCCTTCCCACCCAGCGTGATTCGCACCCGCGGACGCGGCAGCAACGAACGGCTGCGGGCGGTGTTCGGTTCGTGCCGCTACCCCAAGACCGGCGTCGAGGAGATCGACGACAAACTCGGCGCCGACGCACTCGACCGCTACGCCGACCGCATGGCGCGCCTGCCGGTCAGCGAATGGCCGGATCTGCTGATCCTGCTCGGCGACCAGGTCTACGCCGACGAACTGACCCCCGAGGCGCGCAGGCATCTCACCGGACGGCGCAGGCGCAGCCGCAAACACGGACAGCGCCCGCCCGACGAGGTGGTCAGCTTCGGCGAGTACGAGGGGCTCTACCGGCATTCGTGGTCGGACCCGGAGATCCGGTGGATCATGTCGACGGTACCGACGGCGATGATCTTCGACGACCACGACATCCGCGACGACTGGAACACCTCGGCGGCGTGGCGGGCCGAGATGCACGAGCAACCGTGGTGGCGGGACCGTATCCGAGCCGGTCTGGCGTCGTACTGGGTGTACCAGCACCTGGGCAACCTCAGCCCGGACGAGCTCGCGGCCGACGAGGACTACCGCAGGATGCGCAGCGTCGACGGTGACGTGTGGCCGGTCCTGGTCGAGATCGCCGACCGCGCGGACGCCGAGGTGGACGCCAACAAGGGCGTGCGCTTCAGCTACCGCTGGGACATGGGCCGCAGCCGGTTCATCATGATGGACACCCGCAACGGCCGCATCCTCGAATCCGGTGAGCGGATGATGATCGGCGAGCGGGAGTTCGCCTGGCTGGAGGCGCAGGCCGCCGAGGGGATCGAGCACGTCGACCACCTGGTGCTGGGATCGTCGGTGCCGTGGCTGATGCCGCCGGTGCTGTCCGATCTGCAGACCGTCAACGAGATCGCCGCCGACCGACCGGGCTGGCGCGGTGTGCCGGCCGAAAAGGTCCGCCAGGCCGCCGATCTCGAGCACTGGCCGGCGTTCGTCAAATCGTTCCTGCGGTTGACCACGATGATCCGCCGGGCCGCGACGCATCCGGAAGGTCCGGCGACCGTCACGGTACTCAGCGGCGACGTGCACCACAGTTACGCCGCGAAGGCCGCGCTGTCCGGCGTCGGCGACGACGCGGCGACCGTGCACCAGCTGGTGTGCTCCCCGGTGCACAACTACGTGCCCGCCTACGTCAAACCGGCCTTCAAACTCGGCTGGTCGCGGCGGCTGGCGCCGATCCTGCGGCGCTGGGCGCGCAGGCACGGCTCCCCCGAGCTGACCGTGAGCTGGACCAACACGGCCGGCCCGGTGTTCGGCAACACCATTGCCACACTTGAGCTTTCAGGCCGCAAGGCCGAGGTGCTGTTCGAGCAGCCCGACGCCACATCGGAGTTGCACGAGGTGGCCCGCGTCCCGCTCGGCGGGCGCAGGCCGACCGTCAGTCCAGTCGCTCGCTGACCTCGTCGTCGGCCGGCGTGGCGCCGAGCGCGGCCACCCAACCGGTGATCTGCCTGGCGATGTTGCGGTCGGTCAGACCGACGTCGGCGAGCACTTCACCCCGCGAGGCGTGGTCGAAGAACTGTTGCGGCAGACCGAGATCGCGGCAGGGGACGTCGACGTCGGCGCGACGCAGGGCCGCCGAGACCGACGACCCGATCCCGCCGTGCAGGCCGTTGTCCTCGACGGTGACCACCAGCTTGTGCGCGGCCGCCAGCTCGCCGAGCACGCCGGGCACGGGCAGCACCCAGCGCGGATCGACGACGGTGACCCCGATGCCCTGCTTGCGCAGGTGTTCGGCGACCGTCAGTGCCATCGACGCGAACGGTCCGACCGCGACCAGCAGCACGTCCTCGGAGAGGCCGTCGGCCGGTTCGGCCAGCACGTCGACGCCGCGGTGCCGGCGCAAGGCCGGGATGTCTTCTCCCACATCGCCTTTGGGGAACCGGATGGCGGTGGGTCCGTCGTTGACGTCGAGCGCCTCGCCCAGTTCCTCGCGCAACCGGGCCCCGTCGCGGGGAGCCGCGACCCGCATCCCGGGCACGATGCCCAGGATCGACAGGTCCCACATCCCGTTGTGGCTGGCGCCGTCCGGACCGGTCACGCCGGACCGGTCGAGCACCACCGTCACCGGCAGCTTGTGCAGCGCGACGTCCATCATCATCTGGTCGAACGCGCGGTTGAGGAACGTCGAGTAGATCGCCACCACCGGGTGCAGCCCACCCATCGCCAACCCCGCCGCGGACGTCATCGCGTGCTGTTCGGCGATGCCCACGTCGAAGAAGCGGTCCGGGAAGCGGTCACGGAAGGCACTGAGCCCAGTCGGGCCGGGCATGGCGGCGGTGATCGCGACCACGTCGCGGCGCTTGGCGCCGTAGTCGATGAGCGCCTCGGAGAACGACGACGTCCACCCCGGCGCCGCCACCTTGGTGGCCCGTCCGGTCGCGACGTCGATGACACCGCAGGCGTGCATCTGTTCGGCCTCGTCGTTCTCCGCCGGGGCGTAGCCCATGCCCTTGCGGGTGACGACGTGGACGATCACCGGGGCGTTGAACCCGCGTGCGTGGCGCAGCGCCGACTCGACGGCGTGTTCGTCGTGGCCGTCGATGGGTCCCACGTACTTCAGCCCGAGGTCGGTGAACATCACCTGCGGCGACAGCGCATCCTTGATGCCGGCCTTGACGCTGTGCATGCACTGGTAGCAGAACTCGCCGATGACCGGCAGCCCGCGCACGGCCTTGCGGCCCTCCTCGAGCACCCGCTCATAGCCGGGCTGCAGGCGCAGCGCGGCCAGGTGGTCGGCGAACCCGCCGATGGTGGGCGCGTAGCTGCGGCCGTTGTCGTTGACCACGATCACCACCGGCCGGCGCGCGGCCGCGATGTTGTTGAGCGCCTCCCAGCACATGCCGCCGGTCAGCGCGCCGTCGCCCACGACGGCCACCACGTGGCGGTTGCGGTGCCCGGTCAGCTCGAACGCCTTGGCCAGCCCGTCGGCATACGACAGGGCGGCGCTGGCGTGGCTGGACTCGACCCAGTCGTGCTCGCTCTCGGCGCGCGACGGATAGCCCGAGAGGCCGTCCTTCTTGCGCAGCGAGTCGAATTCGTGCGCGCGCCCGGTGAGCATCTTGTGCACGTAGGCCTGGTGGCCGGTGTCGAAGATCAGCGGGTCGTGCGGCGAGTCGAAGACCCGGTGCAGCGCAAGCGTCAACTCGACGACGCCGAGGTTCGGGCCGAGATGCCCGCCGGTGGCAGCAACCTTGTGGATGAGGAACTGGCGGATCTCCCCCGCCAGTTCGGACAACTGGGACTGCGAAAGGTGCTGCAGATCGGCGGGACCGCGGATCTGTTCAAGCATTCCGTCAGTCTACGCACGACCTCTCGGCTCAGTCGCGCCGAGACTCGTACACGTCGGGCACTCCGTCGCGGTTCTCGTCGGCGGTCTCCTGCTCCCATATGGCCCGGTAGTGGCGGTTTCGGACCCTCAGCAGGACCGCGGCGAGCAGGGCCGCCACCAGGGATCCGGTGAGCACCCCGACCTTCACGAAATCGTCACGATCCGAGCCGAGTCCGTAGGCCAGATCGCCGATGAGCAGCGACACGGTGAAACCGATCCCGGCAAGCATCGCCACCCCCACCACGTCGATCCACCGCAGCGCGCTGTCGAGGCTCGCGCGTGTCGCCGCCGCCAGCACCCGGGTGGTGAGGAAGATGCCGACGGGTTTGCCCACCACCAGACCGCACACGATGCCCAGCGTGATGGGGTCGGTCATGGCGCGGGTGAAGCCGTCCACGCCCCCGATGGCCACGCCCGCGGCGAAGAACGCGAACACCGGAATCGCCACCCCGGCCGAGATGGGGCGCAGGCGGTGTTCGAAGTGTTCGGCCAGACCGGGACCGGCGTCCGGTCCCCCGGCGGCGGCGCTGCGCACCACGGGAACCGTGAACCCGAGCAACACCCCGGCGACGGTCGCGTGCACACCCGACTCGTGGACCAGCACCCAGGTCGCGACGGCCAGCGGGATCAGCAGCCACCAGGCGCGGATGCGGCGCTGGACGCAGACCGCGAACAGTGTGAGCGGGATCAGCGCCAGGCCGAGGGCCACACCGTCGATCGTCTCGGTGTAGAACACCGCGATCACGGTCACCGCGAGCAGATCGTCGACGACCGCCAGCGTGAGCAGGAACGTGCGCAGCGCGGTGGGCAGATGTGTCGAGAGCACGGCGAGAACCGCGACGGCGAACGCGATGTCGGTGGCGGTCGGGATCGCCCACCCCTGGACCGCACCGTCGCCGGCCTTCGCGGTGAACGCGACGAAGATCAGCGCGGGCACCACCATCCCGCCGACCGCGGCGGCGATGGGCAGCGCCGCCCGGGCGGGATCGCGCAGATCGCCCGCGACGAATTCGCGTTTGAGTTCCAGACCCACCACGAAGAAGAAGATCGCCAGCATCCCGTCGGCCACCCAGGTGCCGATCGTCAGGTCGAGGTGCAGCCCGAACGGTTCCGCGCCCACGGACATGTCGCGCAACGAGAAGTAGGCGGCCGACCACGGCGAGTTCGCCCACACCAGGGCGACGGTCGCGGCGGCCAGCAGGATGGCGCCGCCGACGGTCTCGCGGCGCAGGATCTCCGAGATCCGTCTGGATTCGGCCCATGACCCCCGCTCCAACAGGGCGTGGCGGGCGCGGCGCAAGGGTGTCACGGGAAAGACCTCGGAATCGATCGGTGGACAACGCGGGGTTCACACCCCGGCCGACCAGACTTCCCGGCACCCCAGGCGTCCACCCTACCGTCGGAGCCTGGTTCGTTCACCGTGGCGTGTGCGCCAGCCGGTCCAGCACGCACGTGACGTACAGCGCGATCGCCAGACCGGGTTCGGTCAGCGAACGGTCCAGCGTCCGGCCCACCTTCTCGAGGCGGTAGATCAGGGTGTTGCGGTGCACGTGCAGTCGCTCGGCCGCCCTCGTGACGTTGAACGCACAGTCGCCCCAGGCGATCAGCGTGTCCCGCAGGCCATCCCAGTCCCGGTCGGCGAGCAGCGGCCCGAGCAGCCCCTCGGTCAGCCGGGTCCGGGAGTCGATCGGCACCACCGCCAACGCCTGATGCAGCCGCACCTCGTCGATGCGGTGGATGCGCACGCCGGGCTGTGCGCTCGGGCCGACCTGCATCGCGTCGTAGGCGTCACGGGCGGAGATGTTGAGCGCCGTGATCCCGGAGGCCGGCGAGCCGATGGCGATCCGCAGGGGCAGCCCGGTCTCGGCGGCGAGCGCCACCAGTTCGCCGCAGCGGCCGTCCAGTGGGGGCAGGGCCGGATCGTCGGGCGTGGCGAGCGCGACCACGGTGCGCGACAGCGGTGCGATCAGGTCGCGGTCGGAGTCGAACACCCGCGCGACGAGGCGGCTGAGGTGTTCGGAGCCGATCTCGCGCTGCCCGGCGTCCTGGTCCTCCCCCTGGATCAACAGGATGCGGCGCGGCAGCGTCAGATCGTGGCCGAGGGTGCGGCCGCGGTGCAGCAGCCGCGCCGGGGGCACCCGGGAGTGGTGCCATTCGCAGATCTCGGCGAGCAGTTCCGTGGTGGCGCGCTCACGGGTCGTGCGCAGACCGATCCGCGCCGCCTCCTGCATGAGGATCTCGGTCTGCCGCTTCACCAGCAGCCCGAACTGTTCGACCTCGGCGGGCGGACCGGACAGTCCGACGGTGCCGACCACCCGGTCGTCGGTCACCAACGGGATCGTCACCCCCGGCAGGGTGCCGACCAGATGGCGGACGTCGTCGCTGGAGTGGGCGATGGTGCGCCTGCTGCGGATCACCTCGACGGACGCCTCGTGGAACTGGCCGACCCGGGAACCGTCGCCGCTGCCCAGGACGATGCCGTGGTCGTCGGTGATCAACACATTGCGGCCGATCACGTCGGTGATGTCGTCGGCGATCTGCTGCGCCAGGGCCTTTCCGAGCACGACACCCTCCGTTCTGTGCAGATCGCCCAGCGAGGCCGGGCATTCGTGATGAAGACTAGTTGGTTTGCCCAGTGACGGGCGTCACGACGGTTCATACGATGAGGCGGTCCCGCCAAGAGGGACGTCGAAAGGACACCCATGACACCGCTCGACTGGGCCCTGCTCGCGGGGTACTTCGCGCTCCTGATCCTCATCGGCGTGCAGACCATGCGCCGGGTGAAGAACCCCGACGATTTCGCCGTCGCCGGTAACCGGATCGTCTGGCCGGTCTTCTTCGGCAGCCTCGCCGCGGCATTCCTCGGCGGTGGCGCCTCGATCGGCATCGCGGGTGCCACGATGCGCGACGGCTACGTCTACATGTTCGCGTTCTGCGCCTTCGGGATCCAGACCCTGCTCGTGGGCTGGTTCATCGCGCCCCGCCTCAAGCACTACCGCGGCGCGCACACCGTCGGCGACGTGATGGCCGAGCACTACGGCAGACCGACCCGGATCGTGACCGGCGTGCTCTCGGTCGCATTGTGCGCGGGGATCCTCGGCGCGCAGGCCCTGGCGATCGGCACCATCGTCAACGCGACCCTCGACGTCCCGACCGTGCCCGCGGTCATCATCGGGATGGGCATCGTGGTGCTGTACTCGGCGTTCGGCGGCGCCTGGGCGGTCATCCAGACCGACATGCTGCAGTTCGTCTTCCTCGGGGTGTTCCTCCCCGTGGCGCTGCTGATCGGGCTGAACGCCGTGGGCGGCGCGGACTCGCTGCTCGACGCGGTGCCCGCCGACCACCTGAGCCTGCTCGGCGACTACACCCCGCTGACGTTCCTCACCCTGTTCTTCGCCTTCCTGCTCGGCGAGACGCTGGTTCCCCCGTACGCCCAGCGCACCTTCTCCACGCCCGACTCCCGCCATGCGCGCATCGGCTTCACCATGGCCGGGGTCTTCTCGTTCTGCTTCTACTTCGTCTCGGCGTCGATCGGCCTGATCGCGCTGGTCCTCTACCCCGACATCGAATCCGACCAGGCGCTGCCGACCGTCGTGATGAACCTGATGCCGATCGGCATCCTCGGGTTGGTGGTCGCCGCCCTCCTGGCGGTCGTGATGTCCACCGCCAGTTCGTATCTCAACTCGACCGCGGTGGTGCTGACCAAGGACGTCTACCAGCCGCTGCGCAAGACACCGATCACGCCCGCGCGACGGCTGACGATCGAACGCGTCACCAGCGTCGTGGTGGGCGCGGCGGCCACGACGTTCGCGCTCAGCGTGCCCTCGATCGTCGACGCCCTGCTCTACAGCTACACCCTGTGGGCACCCACGATCATCGTGCCGCTCATCGGGGCGGTGATGTTCGGGGTGCGGTCCGCCCCGGCCGCGCTCGCGGCGATCGTGGCGGGCGCACTGGTCACCGGCATCTGGCAGTGGGGCCTCGACGCGCCGTTCGGCCTCGAGGACGGCCTGATCCCCGGGGTGCTGGCCAACCTCGTGGTGTTCGTCGGCGTCGCCGCGGCCACCGCCAACCGTTACCCACGGCGGCGCCAGCCCGCCCTCGTCGCGCAAGGAGAACCCGCATGATCGCCAACGTGCTCTACTACGGGGTGCCGTCCGCGGTCATCGGCATCACCCTGTGGACCGGTTTCCTCGGCTGGCGGTTCTACGTCCAAGAGGTGTTGCGCGACAAGGATTCCGACGCATCCCCGGAGGGAACCCGATGAAGGTCGCCGTTGTCGGCGCCGGCGTCGTCGGGGTGGCGAGTGCGCATGCGCTCGCCGAACGCGGCCACGACGTCACCGTCTACGACCGTCGCACCGAGATCGCCTCGGACGCCTCGGCGTCCACCGGCGGGCTCATCGCTCCCGGTCACTCGTACGCCTGGGCCTCACCGGGCGCCCCGGCCATGCTGGTGCGCTCGCTGCTGGGCGCCCAGACGTCGATCCGGGTGACCCCGCGCCTGGACGCGGCGCTGATCCGCTGGGGGGTGCGCTTCCTGCGCGAGTGCACACCGGGCCGCTCGCAGGCCAACACGCTCGCCAAGTTCGCCCTGGCCGCATACAGCCAACGCCTGACCGACGAGCTGGCCGCCCGCGAGGGCATCGAGTTCTGCCACACCGACCGCGGCGTGCTCTATCTGTACCGTGACGAAGCGGAATTGGCTGCAGCAGAACGGAAGTCGATGCTGCTGCGCGACCACGGCCGGGTTCAGAACACGTTGGGTCCCGACGAGATCGCCGCGCTGGAACCCGCGCTGGCGCACGGCCGCACGGGATTCGCCGGGGCGATCCACGACGTCACCGACGCCAGCGGTGACCCGCAGCGGTTCGCCGCGGGTCTGGCCGAGACGTGCCGTCGGCTCGGCGTGGAATTCCGGCTGGGGACCGACGTCACCGGGATGGTCACCGACGGATCGCGCGTCACCCACCTCAGCACTCCGGACGGCGACATCCGCGCCGAGGCGATCGTCGTGGCCGCCGGTGCGGCCAGCCCGCTTCTCACCCGGACCATGGGTGTGTCGATCCCGGTGTACCCGGCGAAGGGCTACTCGATCACCGCGCCCCTCAAGGACCCCTCTCGTGCCCCGCGGCTCGGCGGTATCGACGAGCGCACCCTGGTCGCGTGGTCGCCGTTCGGGGACCGCATCCGGATGTCGGCGACGGCCGAGTTCGTCGGCTACGACCGCAGTTTCACCCCCGCCGACTTCGCCGGCATCGTCGCCGCAGGCGACGAGCTGTTCCCCGGCGTGGTCGACTGGGACAACGCCCACCACCGGACCGGACTGCGCCCGATGACCCCGGACGGCCCGCCGCTGATCGGGCCCGGCAGGCACGAGAACCTGTACTTCAACACCGGTCACGGCCACATCGGCTGGACGATGGCGTGTGGGTCGGCGCGGATGCTGGCCGACCTGATGGACGGACGACGGCCGGACCTCGACCCCACCCCGTACGCACCCGTGCTGCGGCGGCGGCACCGCTGAGGTCAGGCCGCCCGCAGGGTCCGCTCCGGCCACAGTGCGGCGGAGGCGTGCCCGAGGAGCAGCTTGGCGTAGAACACCGGCGCGAACCACGGCGCGCTGCGTGACGGTCCGAGGCGTGCGTCGAGCGCGATCCCCACGGCGGTGAGCACCGCGCCGAGGGGTCTGCGGTACCGCGGTACGCGCCGCAGCAGCCACGTCGCCGCCAGCAGGTAGCCGTAATTCGCCGCCGCCCACCGCCACCGACGGCCGCCGTCGATCCAGGCCAACACCAGCGGATGCACGTGGACGGCCGCGAAGCGCAGGTGGTCGGCGTCGGTCTGTCCGGGACGTTCGTACCATCGGGCACAGGTCGCGGTGTTGTTGGCCCACGCGCCGCCCCACAGGTCGACGGCCGCCACCACCAGCAGCGGGCCCTTCACCGCGCCGGGACGCTGGGCGGCCAGCCGGGGCGCGAGGCATCCTCCGAGCGCGGCCAGACCGAGGATCACCGCGGTTCCCGCCAGTGTCGTCTCCGCCCCGACGAATTCCAGCCACGCCCGCCGCAGCCGGCTCACCTGGTCAGCACCGCCACACATTCGACGTGGTGGGTCAGCGGGAAGGAGTCGAACACCCGCACCTCCTCCACCGCGTAGCCGGCCTGCAGGTACAACCCCACATCACGCGCGAACGAGGCCGCCTCACAACCGATGTGGACGACCCGGGGCACACCCGCGGCGCTGATCAGGTCGACGACCTCACGGCCGGCGCCGGTCCGGGGCGGGTCGAGCACGGCCACGTCGGCGGCGTGGCGCTCGGCCGACAGCGCCCGGCGCACCGAATCGGTGACGACACTGACCTGTCCGAGATCGGCCAGCGCGGCGCGCGCCGACCGGCCTGCCGCCCGCGAGGTGTCGACCGTCAGCACCCGCCCGCCGTCGCCGACCTGTTCGCCCAGCGCCGCGGCGAAAACCCCTGCGCCGCCATACAGATCCCACGCCGTCTGCCCGGGACGCAGCGCGGCCCACTCGGCGACGAGCGCGCTGTAGCGGCGGGCGGCGTCGCGGTGGGCCTGCCAGAAGGCGGTGACCGGCACACGCCACACCCGTCCGCCGATGCGCTGGGTGGCCTCGTACTCCCCCGACACCACCGTCGTCGGTGCGCCGCGGCCGGAGCGGGGTCCGCTGGTGACGATGTGGCGGGCGGCGTCGTCGTCGAGGGCGACGTGCACGTGCGCGCCGGGCGGGAACCGCAGCAGGTCGACCTCGTCGAGCAGGCCGGCAGGCAGCTGAGCGCACCGCAGATCGGTGACCAGATCCGCACTGTGGTAGCGGTGGAATCCGGCCGCACCGTCGGCGCCGGTGTCCAGCCGCACCCTGGTGCGCCAGCCCGTCGCCGCACCGTCGCCGATCGCCTCGGCGGTCGCGTGGTCCTCGTCGCGCCAGCGGTAGCCGCCGAGCCGGGCCAGCTGGTTGGCCACCACCGCACCCTTGATCCCGCGCGCGCCCTCCGGGGTGACGAAGGCCAGATCACAACAGCCGGCCCCGTCCACACCGGCGATCGGGCACAGCGAGGGGATGCGCTGCGGTGAGGCTTCGAGCACCTCGACCACGTCGGCGTGCCAGTAGGAGCCGCGCTCGGACTGCACGCGGACCCGCACGGTCTCCCCCGGCAGCGCGTGACGGACGAACACCACCCGGCCGTCGTGGCGTGCCACGCAGCTGCCGCCGTTGGCGGGCGGGCCCGCCTCGAGGACGAGTTCGGACGGGGTCCCGTCGGATCCGCTCACTCCAGGAACCCCCGGCGGGCGTCGCCGGGCGCCGACTGCGGCTGCAGGGTCTTGAGGCGTTCGGACGAGTTCAGCTGCCACGGCACGGAGGTCACCATCACGTTGGGCATGAACAGCAACCGGCCCTTGAGCCGCAGTGCGCTCTGGTTGTGCAGCAGCTGTTCCCACCAGTGGCCGACGACGTACTCCGGGATGAACACGGTGACGACGGTGCGCGGGGATTCCTTGGTGACCCGCTTGACGTAATCCAGTACCGGGCGCGTGATCTCGCGGTAGGGCGAGGCGACGACCTTCAGCGGCACCGTGACGTCGCTGTCCTCCCACTGGTGCACCAGGGCCCGGGTGTCGGCGTCGTCGACGCTGACGGTGATGGCCTCGAGGACGTCGGGCCGGGTGGCGCGCGCATAGGCCAGCGCACGCAGCGTCGGCAGGTGCAGTTTGGACACCAGCACGATCGCGTGGTTGCGGCTCGGCAGCACGATGTCCTCGCCCTCGTCGGCCTCCTGCTGCTCGAGTTCGCGCGACACCGTGTCGTAGTGCTTGCGGATCGACTTCATGAGAATGAACAGGCCCGTCATGGCCAGAATCGCGATCCACGCCCCGGCGACGAACTTCGTCACCACCACGATCACCAGCACCGTCCCGGTGCACGTCAGCCCGATCCCGTTGATCACCCGCGACCGCTGCATCTTGCTGCGCACCACCGGATCGGTTTCGGTGCGCAACAACCGCGTCCAGTGCCGCACCATGCCGATCTGGCTGAGCGTGAACGAGACGAACACCCCGACGATGTAGAGCTGGATCAGCGCGGTCACCTGCGCCTGGAAGGCCACGACGAAGGCGATCGCCGCGAACGCCAGGAACAGGATGCCGTTGGAGAAGGCCAGCCGGTCGCCGCGGGTGTGCAACGCGCGGGGCAGGTAGCGGTCCTGGGCGAGAATCGAACCCAGTACCGGAAAGCCGTTGAACGCGGTGTTGGCGGCGAGCACCAGGATCAGCGCGGTCACGCCGGCGATCAGGTACAGCCCCACCGGGAAGTCGTGGAAGACGGTGTCGGCGAGCTGGGCGATCAGCGTCTTCTGCTCGTAGCCCGGCGGCGCGCCGACCAGCTGTTCGGCGGGATGCTCGGCGATCTTCACGCCGGTCTCCTTGGCCAGCATGATGATTCCCATGAACAGCGACACCGCGACCAACCCGAGCAGCAGCAGCGTGGTCGCGGCGTTGCGGGACTTGGGTTTGCGGAACGCCGGCACCCCGTTGCTGATGGCCTCCACACCGGTCAGCGCCGCGCACCCGGAGGAGAAGGCCCGCGCGATGAGGAACACCATGGCGAAGCCCAGCACGTCCCCGTGCTCGCTGTTGACCGTGAAGTCGGCGGACTCGGCGCGCAGCGGCTCGCCCATGACGTAGATCTGGAACAGCCCCCAGCCCAGCATGATGTACATGCCGACCATGAAGGCGTAGGTGGGAATCGCGAAGGCGGTGCCGGATTCGCGGATGCCGCGCAGGTTGATCGAGGCGAGCAGCAGGATCGCGACCACCGCGAAGAGCACCTTGTGCTGTCCGATGAACGGCACCGCCGAGCCGATGTTCGACATCGCCGACGACATCGACACCGCCACGGTCAGTACGTAGTCGACGAGCAGGGCGCTGGCGACCGTGAGCCCGGCGGTGCTGCCCAGGTTGGTGGTGACCACCTCGTAGTCGCCGCCGCCGGACGGGTAAGCGTGCACGTTCTGCCGGTAGCTCGCGATCACGACGAGCATCACCCCGGCCACCGCGAGACCGATCCACGGCGTCATGGTGATCGCCGTCATACCGGCGATCGACAGCACGAGGAAGATCTCCTCCGGCGCGTACGCCACCGACGACAGCGCATCAGAGGCGAAGACCGGCAGCGCCACCCGCTTGGGTAACAGCGTGTGAGACAGCCGGTCGCTGCGGAACGGTCGCCCGAGTACGAGCCGCCGAGCCGCGGTTGAAAGCTTTGACACGAGGTCCAAGGGTATGCCCAGTCACGGATGGCTGTAGCGTTCCGGTTGCGGAGATTCGCTACTGGCTTGGAGAGCGGCACAGCCGAAAGGAACCGCACGTGCGTGTAGTGGTGATGGGTTGCGGTCGGGTGGGGGCGTCCCTGTCCGACAGCCTCTCGCGGATCGGCCACGATGTGGCCGTCATCGACCGGGACAGCACCGCCTTCCACCGGCTCAGCCCCGAGTTCGCGGGCGAGCGGGTGCTGGGCATGGGCTTCGACCGCGACGTGCTGTTGCGCGCTGGCATCGAGGAGGCGAGTGCGTTCGCCGCGGTGTCGTCCGGCGACAACTCGAACATCATCTCCGCGCGGGTCGCACGCGAGACGTTCGGGGTGGAGCGCGTGGTGGCCCGCATCTACGACGCCAAGCGCGCCGCGGTCTACGAACGCCTCGGCATCCCGACCGTGGCCACCGTGCCGTGGACCACCGACCGGCTGCTCAACGTGCTGACCCGCGAGACCGAGACCACCAAGTGGCGGGATCCGTCGGGCAACGTCGGGGTGGCCGAGCTTCCGCTGCACGAGGATTGGGTGGGCCACCGCGTCACCGAGCTCGAAGGCGCGACCGGCGGCCGGGTCGCGTTCCTGATCCGCTTCGGCAGTGGCGTGCTGCCGGACACCAAGACCGTGATCCAGGCCGGCGACCAGGTGTACATCGCGGCGGTGGCCGGTCACATCGCCGAGGCGATGGCGATCAGCGCACTGCCGCCGAGCGAGGACGACGCGTGAAAGTAGCCATCGCCGGGGCCGGTGCCGTGGGCCGCTCCATCGCCCGTGAGCTCATCGAGAGCAACCACGACGTCACGCTGCTCGAACGCAACCCCGACCACGTCGACGTCGACGCCATCCCGGCCGCCCACTGGCGGCTCGGGGACGCCTGTGAGATCTCGGTGCTCGAATCGGTGCACCTCGAGGACTTCGACGTGGTGATCGGCGCCACCGGCGACGACAAGGTCAACGTCGTGGTCAGCCTGCTGGCCAAGACCGAGTTCGGTGTGGCCCGGGTGGTCGCGCGGGTCAACGATCCGCGCAATGAGTGGCTGTTCGACGAGAACTGGGGCGTCGACGTCGCGGTGTCCACTCCCCGGATGCTGGCCTCGCTGGTCGAGGAAGCCGTCGCCGTGGGTGATCTGGTGCGCCTCATGGAGTTTCGCAAGGGCCAGGCCAACCTCGTGGAGATCACCCTGCCCGACGACACGCCGTGGGGCGGGAAACCCGTCAAACGCCTGGACCTGCCGCGGGATTCGGCCCTCGTGACGATCCTGCGCGGCGCGCGGGTGATCGTGCCCGAGGCCGACGAACCCCTCGAGGGGGGCGACGAGTTGTTGTTCGTGGCGTCCGCCGAGGTCGAGGACGAGTTGAGCAGCCTGCTGCTGCACCCCAAACCGCGCTGAGCTCAGTCCGTCCGGGTGTCGGCGGTGCTTGGCTCCTGCCGCTGCGCCACGGCGTGCAGGGCGCGCTGGGCGCTGCGGATCGCGAAGTAGGTCACCAGGGCAGCGACGGCGGTCAGCGGCCAGCCCATCGCGATGCGGGCGACGCCCAGCCAGCCGGTCTGATCGGCGTCGTAGAGGTGGTTCTGCACGATGAACCGCGACAGGAACACGGCCACCCACGTCAGCGTCGCGATGTCGAACGCCCGCACGGCGGCGCGGATCCGGCGCCAGTCGTCGTTGTGGCCGTTGAGCCAGCCCCAGATGTAGCCCACCACCGGGCGCCGGATCAACACCGACAGGGCGAACACCGACGCCCAGAACAGCGACATCCAGATCCCGAGCAGGAAGTAGCCCTTGGACTCACCCACGAGATAGGCGATGAGGGCGCTGATTCCGACACCGATGAAGCCGGAGATCGCCGGCTGCACCGTGTCCTTGCGCAGCAACCGCCACACCAGGACCAGCGCCGCGACGCCGAGTGCGGCCGCGATGGCGGGCACCAGGCCGGCCATCGAGGACACGGGGACGAACACCACGACCGGCAGCGAGGAGTAGATGAGGCCGCTGATGCCGCCCATCTGCGCCAGGATCGCCTGTGCGCCGTTCGGTTTGTTCTCCTCGACGGCGTCGGGTTCGGCCTCGCTCACTTCTGGATTTCGTAGTGGGGGTTGTAGATCGCCTTGGTGCCGTTCTCGAGCTTGCCGACCCGGCCGTGCACGCGCAGTGTCCGCCCGGATTCGATACCGGGGATGCGGCGCTGCCCGAGCCAGATCAACATCACCGAGTCGGTGCCGTCGAACAGTTCGGCCCGGACTCCGCCCGCGCAGCCCTTGGAGTTGGTCTCCACGCTGCGCAGGGTGCCGACCATCGTGACTTCTTGTCCGCGCCGGCAGTCGATCGCCTTCTGCGCGCCGGTGTGGGCGGCGTCGTCGCTGAGCTCCTCGACGTCGAGTTGCTGTGGGTCCTCCGTCAGACGCCGGGTGAGTCGACGCAGATACCCTTCGGCCGTGGCCATGGCCTCTCCTGACCTTTCACAGGTCCACCGTGGACCTGCCTTCAATCCAACGCCACCGTAGACCTGTTGGTTCCCGTATGCCATGCGGGGTTGACCACGCCGCGCCGATCTAATCCTGTGCGTTTGACGGGCAGTGCACGATCAAGTCATGACGGTCGATCTGCGCGGTGTGACGGCGGTGCTCCTACCCGGTACCGGGTCCGACGACGACTACGTGTACCGGGCCTTCGCACCGGCTCTGCACGCGGGCGGCGCGGCCGTCGTCACGCCGCGCCCGCAGCCGCAACGGCTGGTCGCGGGCTACCGTGACGCGCTCGAGGAGGCCGCGGCGTCCGGGCCGGTGGCGGTCGGAGGCGTGTCCATCGGCGCGGCCGTGGCACTCGAGTGGGCGCTGGCGCATCCGGCCCGCACGGTCGCCGTCCTCGCCGCGTTGCCGGCGTGGACCGGCTCGCCGGCGACGGCGCCGGCGGCGATGACGGCACGCCACTCGGCCCACGTGCTGCGCCGTGACGGTCTGGTGGCCGCGACCGCGCAGATGCGTGCGTCGAGCCCGAGCTGGCTCGCCGAGGAGTTGACCCGGTCGTGGGTGGCGCAGTGGCCCGCGCTGCCCGAGGCGATGGACGAGGCGGCCGGCTACACGGCGCCGACGTGCGCCGAACTCGAAGCGCTGACCGCACCGCTGGGGGTGGCCGCCGCGACCGACGATCCGGTGCATCCGCTCGAAGTCGGGATGGAGTGGGTGTCGGCGGCGCCGCGCGCGGCGCTGCGCACGGTCACCCTCGATGACATGGGCGCCGACCCGGCCGTGCTGGGTGCGGCGTGCCTGGAAGCCCTGAGCGAGGCCTGCGCGCGGGTGCCTTAGCCGCCGGTGATGGTGCGCAGCTGCTGCATCGCCGAGCCCTGGGCGCTGCGGCGCGCGGCGGGTTCCGGCGGCGCCGGGGGCGCGGGCGGGGTCTGCTGCTGCGGTTCGGCCTGCTGGCCCTGTTGCGCGGCCGCCGCCGCGCGCAGCTGGGCGGCCATCGGCTCCGGCAGCTGGACCGGTAGCGGGGTACGCACCGGCAGCGGTGTGTCACCGCGGCGAACCACCGTGTCGCGCAGTGCGTCTCGCGCCTCGGCCGTGAGGGCGTCGATGTTGTCGGCGACGCCGTTGACCACACAGCGGATCATCCAGCGGTATCCGTCGATGCCGATGAAGCGCACCATCCCGGAGGCCACGCCGACCACCTCGCGGCCCCACGGGCCGTCCTGGATGCTGACCGATGCACCGTCCTTGCGCAGCGAGTCGGCCAGTTCGCCGGCCACCTCGCGCCACAGGCCGGCCGATTTCGGCGCCGCGTAGGCCGCGACGGTGAACCGCCCGTTGGGCGTCACCACCCATACCGCGCTGGGCACGCCGGCCTCGTTGAGCTCGACCTGCACCTGGCCGGCGGCCGGCATCGGCACCAGCACGGAGCCGAGGTCGAGCCGGCCCTGGGCGGCCACCGCCGGATCGTCGAAGTCCTCGATGTCGAACGGCCCCTCGAGGTCCTCCTCACCGACCGGGTCGACGACGGGCTCGGCGGCCGGCTGCTGAGCCGGTTCGCCGATCTTGCCGCTGCTCTTGCGTTTTCCGAATGCCATCACAAACTCGCATGTCCGCCGGAGGAACCGTGGCCGCCTTCGCCACGGGTGGTGTCGGCCAGTCCGGCTTCGTCGAACGACGTCACCTCGACCAGCTCGGGTAATTCGACCCGCTGCACCAGCAGCTGGGCGATGCGGTCCCCGCGCCGGATGGCGATCGGCGCGTGCGGATCGAGGTTGATCAGCGACACCTTGATCTCCCCTCGATAGCCGGCATCGATCGTCCCCGGGCTGTTGACGATCGAAAGCCCCACGCGCGCAGCCAAACCCGACCGCGGATGAACCAGTCCCACCATGCCGCGCGGAATCGCCACAGCGATTCCGGTCGGCACCAGAGCCCGCTCCCCTGGCGCCAGTTCGACGTCGCGGGCGCTGAACAGGTCGACGCCCGCGTCACCGTCGTGGGCCCTGGCGGGCATCGGTAGCTCGCGGTCCAGACGCAGGACCGCCAGAGAGGTGGACACGACGACACAGATTACTCTGAGGCCCGTGTCCGACACGCGCGCAACCACCGAAACCGTGCGCTACCGCGAGCGGCTCTCGGTGCCGTGGTGGTGGTGGCTGCCCGGCCTCGGGCTGGCCGCCCTGATCGCCTACGAGGTCAACCTGGGCGTCGAGGCCCTGCCGGACTGGCTGCCGTTCGCCGTCCTGCTTCCGGTCGCGGCGGTGGTTCTGGCGTGGTTCGGCAGAGCCGAGATCCGCGTCGTCGGCGGACCACAGGGAGACACCGAACTGTGGGTGGGCGCCGCGCACCTGCCGGTGAGCGTCGTGGCCCGATCGGCGGAGGTTCCCAAGACGGCGAAGTCGGCGGCGCTGGGCCGCCAGCTGGACCCGGCCGCCTATGTCGTACACCGGGCGTGGGTGGGACCGATGGTCCTGCTGGTCCTCGACGATCCCGAGGACCCCACGCCCTACTGGCTGATCAGCACCCGCCATCCCGACCGGGTGCTGGCCGCGCTCGGTCGCTGAGCCGTCAGGCGGCGCAGTCCGAGCAGATCATCATGCCGTTCTTCTCGCTGGCGAGACGGCTGCGGTGATGCACCAGGAAGCAGCTGGAGCAGGTGAATTCGTCGGCCTGCTTGGGGATCACCCGGACGGAGAGCTCCTCTCCGGACAGGTCCGCACCCGGCAGCTCGAAGTTCTCGGCCGTCTCGGATTCGTCGACGTCGACGACCGCAGACTGCGCTTCGTTGCGGCGCGCCTTGAGTTCCTCGAGCGAGTCCTCGGAGACATCGTCGGTCTCCGTACGCCGTGGGGCGTCGTAATCGGTAGCCATCGTGTTGTCCCCTCCGTGAGCCTTTGCAGCAGTGCTTTGTACCAGCGTCGAACGCATTCCCCAAACGTTTCGTGCCCGTAACCGCCTCCCCGACGCTGTGATTTACATCACAGTGTCTCGCCGCTCACAGGGCGACCGCGAGCGACGGCGCCACCCCGCCGGGATCTAGAGTGCATGGGTGGTCTCGAGCATCACCGAAGGCACCGCGTTCGACAGACACGGCCGCCCCTTCCGCCGGCGCAACTACCTGCCCGGCCTCCTCGCCATCGGCGCACTGGCCGTCGTCTCCGTCGTGGTGTGGGTGATCGCGCTCAACCAGCCGACCGACGTGCGCGAGGCTGCCGTCTGCAACCCCCCGCCGCCAGCGCCCGCCACCGAACCACCGCCCCCGGCGCTCGGTAAGCAGGTGGCGCGCACCGACATGATCGACGTGTCCCCGGCCAAACTGGCCGACACGACGATCCGGGTGCTCAACGCGAGCGGCCAGGGCGGTCAGGCCGGCGAGATCGCCGGCGAACTGCGCGACCTCGGCTTCGCCCAGCCCGAGGCGGCCAACGACCCGATCTACGTCACGGCCCGACTGCAGTGTCAGGGCCAGATCCGGTTCGGGCCGTCCGGGCGCGCCGCCGCCGCCGCGGTCTGGCTGGTGGCGCCGTGCACCGAGCTGTTCGAGGACCAGCGGCCCGACGCCACCGTCGACCTGGCGATCGGCACGGAATTCTCCGAACTGGCCGCCAGTGACGACATCGACGCGGTGCTGGCCAGCCTGCGCCCCGACGCCACCGCACCGGCCGATCCCGAACTGCTCAAGCGGATCCACACCGGCACCTGCTGATCCGGTCAGCGCACCCCGGCGCGCCGCAGCGCATCGTCGAGTTCACCGGCGATGCCCGGCGGGGCGGCCACCACGAGTCCGGCCCCGCCGACCGCGCCCGCGGTGGGCGGTAGCGACACCGTCGCCCCGGCTTCGGCGGCCACCAACGCCCCTGCCGCCCAATCCCACACGTTGACGCCGTCCTCGAAATAGGCATCGAGCTGGCCCGCGGCGACCATGCACAGATCCAGCGCGCACGACCCGATCCGCCGGACGTCGCGCACCCGGTCCATCAGCTCGACGAGGACCTCGGCCTGGCGGCGCCGCCGTTCCGGCGCATAGGCGAACCCGGTGCCCAGCAGCGCCATCGCCAGCCGATCGGGGGCATTGCAGCGCAACGTGCGGACCTCGCCGTGCCTGCGCACCCGGGCACCGTGGCCCTTCGCGGCGGAGTAGACGGCGTCGGCGGCCACATCGGCGACCGCACCGGCCACCGATTCACCGTCGCGCTGCACGGCCACCGACACGGCGTACGCCTCGATCCCGTAGACGAAGTTCACCGTGCCGTCGATCGGGTCGAGCACCCACGTCAGCTGACCCGCCGCCGCGTCGGCGCCGCCGCCCTCCTCCTCACCGAGGATCTGCTCGCCGGGCCTGCGTTCGGCGAGCCGGTCCCGCAGCAGCCGTTCGGTTTCGGTGTCCACCACGGTCACCGGGTCGGTCGGCGTGCTCTTCGTGGTCACCGCACCCGCACCGTCGTCACCCGAACCGCCGAACACCTCGCGCCGCCGCCGACGGACGAAAGCCGCTGCCTCCGCGGCCAACTCTTCGGCCACCTCACGCAACACCACCGGATCGCTGTCCATGTCGATATCGCATCATGTCAGCCCGCGGATGTCCCCGCCGGTTGTCGAGACCGGCGCCCGCACCCCGCGGGCAGCAACTAGGGTGAGGAAACGCGTACCGCCGGGCCGCCACTGTGAGGAGCGCTGATGACCGCCACCGACCCGCCCGCCCGCCGTGGATTCGGCATCGACGTCGGCGGCAGCGGCGTCAAGGGCGGCATCGTCGATCTGAACACCGGGGCGCTGATCGGCGATCGGTTCAAACTGCCCACCCCGCAGCCCGCCACGCCCGACGCCGTGGCCAAGACGATCGCCGCGGTGGTGCGGGAGTTCGGCTGGACCGAGCGACTCGGCGTCACCTACCCCGGTGTCGTCACCTCCGGCGTGGTGCACACCGCCGCCAACGTCGACAAGTCGTGGTTGGGCGTCAACGCCCAGGAGGTGTACAGCGCCGCCCTCGACGGACAGCCGGTCACCGTGCTCAACGACGCGGACGCGGCCGGACTGGCCGAGGAGCGGTTCGGCGCGGGCAAGGACAACTCCGGCGTCATCGTCCTGCTCACCTTCGGCACCGGGATCGGCTCGGCCGTCATCCACAACGGCATCCTGCTGCCCAACACCGAGTTCGGTCACCTGGAGGTCGGCGGCAAGGAGGCCGAACACCGGGCGGCATCGTCGGTCAAGGAGCGCAAGGGCTGGAGCTACGAACGCTGGACCGAGGAGGTCACCCGGGTGCTCGTGGCGATCGAGAACGCCATCTGGCCGGACCTGTTCATCGCCGGCGGCGGCATCAGCCGCAAGGCCGACAAGTGGGTGCCGTTGCTGAAGAACCGCACGCCGGTGGTGGCCGCCGCGCTGCAGAACACCGCGGGCATCGTGGGCGCGGCGATGGCCGCCGCCGAGGACGTCACGGCTACCCACCGGTAACGACACGGTCGCGGCTCGCCCGGCTACGCCGATTTCGCCGCTCGGCACGGCGTCACCCCGCAGTGTCGTTACAATGGTCGTCGGCGGCCGCCAACCGAATAGCGGCAGGAATCCAAAGTTGAGATCACGCCGACATTCGACATAGCCGACGTTCCGTCGGCGCCCGCTCCCCTGCACCACGTGGAGGATGCGGGTGCCCGCGGATCCGTAAGACCGAAAGGGTGACGTGGCAGCGACAAAGGCAAGCCCGGCAACCGATGAGCCGGTGAAGCGCACCGCTACCAAGACCCCCGCGAAGAAAGCTCCCGCGGCGAAGACCCCCGGAGCCAACGGGACTGCGCCTGCCAAACGGGCGGCCAAGGGCACGGCCGCGAAGGCCCGCGCCCCCAAGAAGGACGGCCCCGCCACCCGCGGCCGCGCCAAGAAGTCGACCGCACCGGAGGCCGGCGCCACCGACGCCCTCGGCGACGACGAACTCGACGGCACCGACACCCTCGAGGCCGAACCCGACATCGATGTCGACGACGCCGATCTGGACCTCGACGATCTCGACACCGACGACTCGGACGACGACTCCGACGAGGACTCCGGGGCCGACGACTCCGAGGCCGACGACGACGCGGAGGACGACACCGCCGCTCCCGCCGCCGTGAAGGGCGGTGCGGTGCCCGCGGCCCCGGCCACCGACGACGAGGAGATCGCCGAGCCGTCCGAGAAGGACAAGGCCTCCGGCGACTTCGTCTGGGACGAGGAGGAGTCCGAGGCGCTGCGGCAGGCCCGCAAGGACGCCGAACTCACCGCGTCGGCCGACTCGGTGCGCGCCTACCTCAAGCAGATCGGCAAGGTCGCGCTGCTCAACGCCGAGGAAGAGGTCGAACTCGCCAAGCGCATCGAGGCGGGGCTGTTCGCCACTCAGAAGCTGGCCGAGCTCGCCGAGAAGGGCGAGAAGCTGCCCGTGCAGCAGCGCCGCGACATGCAGTGGATCTGCCGCGACGGCGACCGCGCCAAGAACCACCTGCTCGAGGCGAACCTGCGCCTGGTCGTGTCGCTGGCCAAGCGTTACACCGGCCGCGGCATGGCGTTCCTGGACCTCATCCAGGAGGGCAACCTCGGCCTGATCCGCGCGGTCGAGAAGTTCGACTACACCAAGGGTTACAAGTTCTCGACCTACGCCACGTGGTGGATCCGCCAGGCCATCACCCGCGCCATGGCCGATCAGGCCCGCACCATCCGCATCCCGGTGCACATGGTCGAGGTCATCAACAAGCTGGGCCGCATCCAGCGCGAGCTGCTGCAGGATCTGGGCCGCGAGCCCACTCCTGAGGAGCTGGCCAAGGAGATGGACATCACGCCGGAGAAGGTGCTGGAGATCCAGCAGTACGCGCGTGAGCCGATCTCGCTGGACCAGACGATCGGCGACGAGGGCGACAGCCAGCTCGGCGACTTCATCGAGGACTCCGAGGCGGTCGTGGCCGTCGACGCGGTCAGCTTCACGCTGCTGCAGGATCAGCTGCAGTCGGTCCTCGAGACGCTGTCCGAGCGCGAAGCCGGTGTCGTCCGGCTGCGCTTCGGCCTCACCGACGGCCAGCCGCGCACACTCGACGAGATCGGCCAGGTCTACGGCGTGACCCGCGAACGGATCCGCCAGATCGAGTCGAAGACGATGAGCAAGCTGCGCCATCCCAGCCGCTCGCAGGTGTTGCGCGACTACCTCGACTGATCCGTGCCGACGCCCCCGAAGGTGCCGCCGCAACGGCTGGTCCGCGCGGTCGACCGGATCCGCGCCGGCCTGCAGCGGCTGCACCGCTCGACCGCACCCGGCAACATCGCGCTGCTCGAACTGGGGACCGGCGCCTGGACCACCGCGGCGCTGTACACCGCCGCCCGGCTCGGGGTCGCCGACCAGCTGGCGGCGGGCCCGAAGCACGCCAACGACATCGCGGCGCGCATCGGCGCCGACCCCGACGGTGTCTACCGGCTCCTGCGGGCACTGACCAGTCGCGGGGTGTTCACCCAGCGCGCCGACGGGTCGTTCGCGCTCACCCGCGTCGGTGAGGCCCTTCGCTCGGACGCCGAGGGCTCGTTGCGGGACATGGTGCTGTTCATCGGCCATCCCATTCGCTGGGCGGACTGGGGCAACCTCGAACACTCGGTGCGCACGGGTCGCACGGCGTTCTCCGAGCTGCACGGCCGACCGTTCTTCGACTACCTCGAGACCGACCCTGAGTTCGCAGCCGTGTTCAACCGGGCGATGACGGCGAGCAGCGGTCTGGCCGACGAGGTCGCGCTGGGCGCCTACGACTTCACCGGCTTCAGGCTGGTGGTCGACGTCGGCGGTGGCCACGGCTCGGTGCTCAGCACGATCCTGCGCAGCGCACCGCAGGCCCGCGGCATCCTCTACGACCTGCCCGCCGTGGTCGCCGACGCGGGGCCGACGTTCGATGCGGCGGGTGTCGCCGACCGTGCCTCGGCCACGGGCGGATCGTTCATGGATTCGGTGCCCGACGGCGGCGACGCGTATGTGATGAAGAACATCATCCACGACTGGTCCGACGAGGATGCGGTGCGCATCCTGCGCAACATCCGCACCGCCATCGCACCCGGCGGCACGCTCGTCCTGCTCGAAATGGTCTTGCCCGAACGCGCCAACGGGTTCATCGGGCTCATGCTCGACCTCGAGATGCTCGTCACCGCCGGCGGCCGCGAGCGCACCCGCGCCGAGTATGCCAACCTGTTGTCGCGCACCGGTTTTCGCATCACCCGGGTGATCGACACCGTGACTCCCCTCTCGATCGTCGAGGCCGAGCCGATCTGACGGCCGGCGACCGGCATCGGCATTTCGTCCGCGGACAGCTATAAGCGGGGCTTATGGCGGGCTAGTGGATTATGGTCTTCTGTTGAGCGCTCCTCGGTGATTGGCTTCACGCAACAGCCCGCTCATCGAGGAGCCCACACCATGATCGTCTTGCACGCGACCATCGCCATCGCCGCCGTGGTCGGACTGATCATCATTCTCAAGATCGATCCCGTCATCTCGCTCGTGGTGGGCTCGCTGTATCTGGGTCTGGCGTCCGGCCTCGGCCTGGAGTCCACCATCACGGCGATCATCGACGGATTCGGCAGCATCATGGCCGAAGTGGGCCTCCTGATCGGGTTCGGAGTGCTGATCGGGGCCCTGCTGTATTCCATGG